>JAJRVS010000231.1 GCA_024277195.1 Verrucomicrobiota bacterium
ACTGCCCAGGATGGTGAGGAAGTGGGTAAACGCATTTTGCAGCGCAATCTCAGAGAGGCAGACATCGATCCTGGGGATGAGCAGCACGTTCAGTTGCAGGTGGTCAACAGCGATCAGTTCAATCAGGTGATCGCCCATTTGGCTGAAGAGGGAAAACATGATTTGCTCATCATCGGTGCCTCCAACAGCAGCTTCCTCCGGCGTCGACTTTTTGGCACGGTGCCCAACCGCTTGCTGGATTCGGATGATCCACTGGCGGTGGCGGTGATGCGTTCCGGTCGCTCACTGACCCACCGTTTGCGTAATCGAGTTGAGCAGTTTTGCCGGTTGAGAGTGCCGCAACTGGCTCGTGAGGAGCGCATTGCCTTGTTCGAGCGTTTGCACACCCAGTCACGGTGGAGTTTTGATTTCATGGTATTGATATTGCTGTCGACAGCGATTGCGGCTTTGGGATTGATCCAAAATAGCACGGCAGTGGTGATCGGGGCGATGTTGGTGGCGCCTTTGATGACGCCATTGTTAGGGGCGGGTTTGGCTTTGGTGCAGGGCAATTTTCCGCTGATGAGAACGTGTTTCCGCTCGATATTGTTTGGGTTTGTTGCGGCGGTGGGGGTTGGAGCCGCGGCAGGCTTGTTGGCTCCGATCACCGAGCTCACTGCAGAACTGCTTAATCGTGGCGGACCAACTTTACTTGATATGGGGGTGGCTTTTTTGTCGGGCATCGCGGCTTCGTATTGCATCGCTCGACCCACCTTGTCGTCGGCCTTGGCGGGGGTTGCCATCGCCGCGGCCTTGGTGCCACCGATCGCAACGGTGGGGATATCCGTCGCTTTGGGGGATAGGGCGAATGCACAGGGGGCTTCGCTTTTGTTCACTACCAATGTGGTGGCGATCATTCTCGGAGCGGCGTTGAATTTCTATGTGGCGGGCATTCGGCCGAGTAAGGAAAAAAATAGCCGATTGTGGGTGACTCGCTCGCTGGCGGGTTTGATTCTCTTGTTGGCCTTGCTGGTGGTTCCACTGGGTTCTACCGTGGTTTCCAAGTTGGCGGATCGATTTTTTCATCAACCACGTCGTGTGCCGATCGAATTGAAGCAGGAATTTGAGGCGATTTTTGAATCAGCGGGACTCGATCATTCGAAACTTCGTTTTGCGCCGTTGCAGTTCGAAGCAGATCAAATTCGCTTGCGCTGTTTTATCGAAGCGGGCCGGGAGCCGTCGTCACAAACACTGAAGCTTCTGGCCGAAAAATCGGCGCTGATGTTGGCGGGGGATCTTGCTGTGGATATTGAACTGATCACTGATTTGGTTGTTCGTTCGGGCGCACGCTCAAAATCGAAGGCTGAGAGTAACTTGAAAGATAAGAATTAGAAGGAGATATTTTTATGAAAGTGCATACGATTGATTTAAAGTTTCAGAATGTGGAGGGGGTGATCGCCGCTTTTTTGATTGAAAGCGGGGGAGAGTTGGCCCTGGTCGAGACAGGGCCGGGTTCGACGTTGCCGGTATTGCGGGAGGGGATAGAGGCTTTGGGTTTTTGTGTCGCCGATGTGAAAAAGGTCCTGGTCACTCATATTCACCTGGATCATGCCGGAGCCGCCGGGTGGTGGGCGGGGCAGGGCGCTGCGGTGTATGTCCATAACAAGGGGGCGCGGCATTTGATCGACCCTACCCGTCTGATGGAAAGCGCGCGTATGGTTTACGGTGATCGCATGGATGAGCTGTGGGGAGAGATGTTGCCTGCGGCTGCCGAGCGGGTGGTGATCCTGAAAGACGGGGATGAAGTGTCAGTAGGAGGGGCGACTTTGGTGGCTCTTGATACGCCGGGCCATGCTCGCCATCATCATGCCTTTGCGTGTGGAGAGGTGGTTTTCTCGGGGGATGTGGCGGGAGTGCGTTTGGCTGGGCAGTCGTATATATCAGTGGCCAGTGCGCCGCCGCAATTTGATGTGGTAGCTTATTTGGAATCGTTGGATTTGCTGTTGCGGGGCGGATATTCTAAAATGTATCTTACTCATTTTGGGGAGGTGGATGAGGTTGAAGATCATTTGCAGCGTTACAAAATTGCGGTGAAAGCGGCGGATGAATTTGTTGCCGCTCGTTTCAACGAAGGGGTAGATGAAAGCTCATTGCAGATTTTGTATGAAGCTTTTCAGATGGAACAGGCTTTCAAGGCAGGGGTTCCCGCGGAAGCTTGGAGTGATTATCAAGTGGCTAACCCGACTTCGATGTGTGCCGATGGTTTGCGGTTTTATCATCAGCGCAAGGAGAGTGATTGAAAATTCGTATTTTTTGATTCGACGTGGTGCAAAATCCCAGCAATGTTTCCCCGTGATGCGTCAATGGATTTTCATACTTTGCCTGATGGGGATGGCTGCTTCTGGTTTTAGCCAAAACCAGGCTACGGCAGAGAAACAAGCCGAGGTGGCTCAACTGCCTTATCATGAATTGGTCAAAATCGCGCAAAGTGATTCTAGTCAGAACAAGGCGGAAGGGCAGCTGACTTTTGTTCTGGCCAGTAATAATCAAGTGCCACTGGATCAGATTGTCTTGACCTTGCAGTTGAAAAAGGGACCGATGTCTTTGCCACTTGACGGCAAGGGGCATTTTTCGTTGCCTTTTTCCGAAAGCCTGATGGAAGAAAATCCGCTGATGGTATCCAATCAACCGCGCGGATCCTTGTCGCTGAAGTTCACCTTGTCGGTTCCTGAAATGGGAAAGGTCGAACCTCCCAAAGTGGTGGATGGGAAAGTGAAGTATCAGCAAGTGTTTCAGTCTCTGGTGAAGTTCAAGCAGGCGATGAAAAAAGTGGATACTCGTTTTGGAGAGGACGGCAACCAGCAGTTGGCGGTGCAGTGCGTGACCGGAGCCGGAGGGCTGACGGTTCATTTGAAATTCGGTTCGCGTAAGCTTAAGGCAGCAGCGGACGGGACGGTGTGGCTGCTGTATGATGCCCGTTTGTTCGAGGAGAATCCTGATATTAGTGTGCCAGGGGGCACTGAATTTTTTTTGCGCCCGGTAAGTCCGGGAAAACTTAAAGAGATCAAAAAACAATAACGATGAAAAACAAACCATTGATACTATCCATCGCGAGCATTCTGACGGCCGGCACGGCTATGCTGGGTTCCGCGCATGCCGACAATACGCTGACTTATAGCAAAACCAACAAAGACGGATCTCCGGGGGAGTCGCAGAAGATGCTGATTCAAGCGGGCAAGATGAGGGTTGATATGCCGGACGGCAAAAACGCGATGATCTACGATGCGGCGATAGACAAAATTTTCATCCTTCAGCTGAGTGAAAAAAAATACATGACCATGGATCCGGCAATGATGGAAAAAATGATGGGTGCGTTGACCGGTTTGCAAGCGCAGCTCGAAGCTAAACTGGCTAATATGCCTGAAGCCCAGCGTGAGCAGATGCGGGCGATGATGAGTAAAATGGGGGCGGGCTTGCCGGGCTTGCTGGGCGGAGGAAAAACGCCGGTGATCAAATATGTGGAAACCGGACGTAAGGAGAAAGTCGGGGATTACCAAACGCAGGTGGTCGAAGTGTTGGAAGATGGCAAAAAGACCATTGATTATTACCTGGTTGATCGGTCAGATTTGAAAATCGGTGATGTGGAGTATGTCACTTTGCAGAAGTTTCAGGTTTTTCTGGGAAAATTGATGAAAAGCCTGCCGGGACCGATGAAACAAAAAATGAAAGTTCAGATGTTGCTGGCCAAGGGCAATCAATTGCCGGTCAAGGCAGATCATTTTGAAAACTCTAAACTCAAGCGTACCGACCAACTGACAGACATTTCAGCCAAGAATCTGGATCCGGCTTTGTTTGAAATACCAGAAGGGTTCCAGCAACGACAAATGCCGATTGGGCCTGGAGCTGGGGGGATTCAATAGGGTATTTCAGGGGGGGCAGGGCTGATAAAGAGCCTTATTTTGACAGGAAAATGGTTTTTTTTCGCTTTGGTAAGAATCGTAAATGCAAAAAAAAACGGTTTTTTTGAGAAAAATGCTTTCCTGCACCCCCATACTTGTGTTAAACGCTTAGACTGCATAACTCTTGTATGACTTTTAATGAGGTCTTTAAGAGGGATTAACTATTTGTAACTATATCGATTTGTTATTTAAAAAGATGAGACGGACTACTAAGACTGTTGCTTTTATGGCTGCCGGAGCGGCTGCGTGGATGATGACGACCACGGATTCCTTGGCCCAACGTGTGGTTACCGATGAATTTGGGACCGAATTTTTAATTGATGTTTTGCCGCCTGATACGCAGCGCAAGGTGGTGGAAACCCAGAACAGCATCGAAATGGGTGGAGAAGGCCCATTGAAAGTACAAGGAGGTTCTGTGGTATTGGCTCCGGAATCGCCCCGTGGGGTGAGTGATGCGCCATTGGTCGATAACCTTAGAGGTATCGTGATCGTGCCAACTCCGGGCGATGTTCGTGCCGATGGTTGGCCGGGTGTGGAAGGTATCTGGCATGATTACGATGATTTTCCACAAAAGGTGGGTGATGTGCTGACTTCTTATTTGGGCAGCTCAGTGTCATTGGCGTCTTTGGACGAAATGATCAAAGCCACGATTCGTGCTTATCGTAATTCTGATCGTCCGGTGGTGGACGTATTGCTGCCCGAGCAGGACATCACTTCAGGTGTGGTGCAATTGGTAGTAGTCGAAGGTAAATTGAACCGCATTCGTGTGGAAGGGGTGGATGCCAAAACCGAAGAATACCTGCGAGGTCAGGTGGATCTCGAAAAAGGCCAGGTGATCAATAACCGGGACGTATTGAGAAATCTAAACTGGTTGAACCGCAGCCCATACCGCAAGGTCGATTTGGTTTACGCGCCGGGTTACGAATTCGGCACCACGGATATTATTCTTAATACGATTGAGTCCGATCCGACCTTTTTCTACATGGGTTATGAAGATTCGGGCACCGAGGCTCTCGGGCGCAGCCGCTGGTTGGCTGGTTTCAACTGGGGTGATGCTTTTGGACCCGATCAGGGTTTGAGCTATCAATACACAACAAGTGACGATTTCAGTACCGTGCAAGCCCATTCAGGAGCGTATATGGCAGCACTGCCTTGGCAACATTACCTGACTATCGCTGGTTCGTATGCAACGGTGGATTCCGGCACCGAAGCAGGTGGCACTACTTTGGATTCCGGTGGTAAAAATATTCAAGGCAGTGGGCGTTATTCTATTCCCATGGCAGCCTTCAAATCTCAGACGCATGAATTGCAGCTTGGGTTTGACTTCAAATCTACCAATAACAACTTGGCTTTTGGCGGGGACGAAGTGTTTGATACCACTACGGAGATTTTTCAGTTAAGCATGGGTTACAATATTCTGGCTCAAGATCGCTGGGGAGTGACCAAAGCCGACATCGTTGGTTATTACAGCCCGGGTGGGGTTGATGGAAACAATTCGGATGAGTCCTTCCAGGAAGCCCGGAATGGAGCGAGCTCCCAGTATGCTTATGGAACACTGGGGATCGAACGTCAGCAGCGTTTGCCTGAAAACTGGACTTTGCGTTTGCGCGGTCAGGGACAGATTTCCGATGGCAACCTTCTTGCCAGTGAGCAGCTCGGTATCGGTGGTTATGATACGATCCGTGGTTTTGATAACCGTTTGGTTCGTGGCGACCAGGGATTCTGGGGAACCGTTGAGATATTCACTCCGGCGACTTCGGTGGGGCGTTTCATGAAGTGGAAAAACGAAACGGACGAATTGCGCTTCTTAGGTTTCTTTGACTATGGCAATGTTGGCAATGTGAACCGTTTGGAAGATGAACCTAGTTCGTTCCAAATGTCTAGTGTGGGTGCAGGCTTGCGCTGGCGTTACAGTGACTGGTTCCGTGTTCGTCTGGATTATGGTTATCCTGTTTCGACCAAAAACTTGGACGGACTTGATTCCGGTGGTCGTATTCACATTGGTGCGACAGCGAATTTCTAATCATCGAGAGTTTAAATTAAAGCTCATTAAGGAGGACGGGTTGTTTGCAATCCGTCCACTTTTTTGTACCGAGGTATAGAAGTAGGATGAACGAAATCTAATGGCCTAGGGTCTGATATTGGCGGGATTATGAATCGATTTTTATTAGGGGTGATTTTATTGATGGTAGGGGTAATGTTGGCATTTTTTGTCATCAAACCTAGATTGATCAACGGGGTTTTTCAACGCGCTGGGGGTTTGTCTCCGGGTTTGGTTTTCAAGGATGATCTACCAGATAAAGTGGAAACCTGGACCGGTCGTGGCGGTAAGTCGATGAAGGCGGTTTTGGTATCGGCAAACCCTCAGCGGGTTGAGTTCCGGTTGCCTGAAACCCAGCGAGTTCAATACCTCGATATGGAAGCGTTGTCGGCGGAAGATCAGCAACGAGTGAAGAGGCGTTTGGAAAAATGGGGTGAGGACGGGGTGTTGGGACATCCGGTCAGCCTGCGAGCCGACGCCTGGCCTCGAAGCTGGAAAATGGAGGGGAAAACAAAGCTGGTCTGGTCTGCGGAAGAAGAGGCGTGGAGCAGTGAACATTTTGATTTATACAATGGAGCTAAGGTTAATCACCAGACTCTGGAGACGATTGCGGGGATCTGTGAATCAGTGGATGGGGCTTTAAAATCGCTGCCCTTGCCGCTCGATTGGGGGCGCCCCGCCGATACTCGTCGTGATATTATTCTAGAAGGTATGTTTAAGGGCAGCGCGAAAGGCAAGTTGGCTGGTTTTTTTGACGGGCGGACGGGCAAGGTTCATATCGATACCAGTCAATTGCTGGAACGATCTAATAATTTGATCGTATTTGAGTTTGATAAACCGCAGAAACGTCAGAAATACGATACCATTGTGCATGAAGTGACGCACCAGGCGATGGTATCGATGTTGATGCTCGACATGCCGGCTTGGATACCTGAAGGCATTGCTGAGTATTTGGCGGCGATGCATTTTTCGCCTGGCAGTTATCAATTTAAAACCAGTTATGCGGCGGTGCGTTATCACATCAACAAAAGCGTGCAAGCCGAGCGAGGTTTTAAGGATCGCAAATTGCACTTTTATCAGATGGATGAATTCATGGGACGGCAATTGAAGGAGTGGAACGGTGTGGTGCAAGAGGGCGGAGCTGCGGGTTTGTTGCAATATAATATGGCGCTGGTGCTGGTAGATTTCTTTTTTCACGCGGATGGTAAGAATGGTGAACCGATGAGGCACTATCTCGAAGCGGTGTTGAGTGGAGCTCCAGAAGAGGAGGCGAGAATGAGGCATTTGCTAAGGGGTCGTAGTTACCAGGAACTGGAAGTGGCGGTTTTCTATCGCTGGAAGTCGGTAGGTTTTGCGATTGATTTTGAAAGCAAACCACGGATTGAGAAGAGTGACTTTACGGTGGATTGGGGAGCGATCAGCATCATGCGCTCCAATGCGGCAAGGCGCAGCAAATAACAGGTAAACTTAGGGAAGGCTGAATGACTGCTTTTGGTAATCACTATAGGCCCTGATTCTTTTGTAACCTCTTCTCAGTGACTTGCGTCATAGCTAGGTAGAAGAGAATCCTATGGAAGCGAATACGATTGAAACGGTTATGGTAGCTGCGCCTTTGTCAGAAGTGGCTGGTCGTTCGTCGGGGAATGAAGGAGGAATTGAGGGCGCGGTAAAATCTCCCTCGTGGTTGAAGCGGTGTTTTACCGGGCTGGTTTCTGCGCTTGATTGGATTTTTGGTTTGCTGGCAATCGCTGGAGGTTTGGCTTTATTATCGGTGATACCAGTATTGAATTTTCTGAGTCTGGGTTATTTGCTCGAAGTCAGCGGGCGAGTTGCTAGAACGGGGAAATTGCGCAGTGGTTTTGTAGGGATCAGAAAGGCTTCGCGAATCGGCAGTGCGTTGATCGGAATTTGGGCCATGCTGCTGCCGTTGCGGTATGTGTGGGGAATGTGGAGGGATGCTGAGCTGATCGATTCCGGTGGGGCGACGGCGACAGGTTGGAGAATTGGATTGATCGTTTTTTCGGTATTGGTGTTTTTTCACGTTATATGGGCATGCATTCGAGGCGGTCGGCCATGGCATTTTTTATGGCCAGCACCCCTGCGACTGTGGCGGTGGTTAGGACAGTCTGGAAAGTTAGGCGCAGCTTGGGGGGGCTGGTGGTCTTATGTGAAGGGCTTGAATCTACCCTACTACTTTTGGTTGGGAGCACGTGGATTTTTAGCTGCGGTGATTTGGTTGATTGTGCCAGTGGGTTTGTTGATTCTGGCCGCTGACCGGTCTCCGGGAGCGGGAGCCGCTTTGTCTTTGCTCGGGGTGTTATTGTTGACTCCCGTGGTGATGTGGTTGCCTTTTTTGCAGGCACATTTTGCGAAGGTCGGGCGTTTTGGTGCGATGTTTGAACTGAGGGTAATTCGTAGATTGTTCAATAGGGCACCGATCGCTTTTTGGCTGGCGTTTTTTATCACATTGCTGTTTGCGGTGCCCTTGTATTTATTAAAAATCGAACTGGCTCCGCGTGATGTCGCGTGGCTGCCGAGTTTGCTGTTTGTGGTATTTATGTTTCCAGCTCGTTTGTTAGCGGGATGGGCGATGAGCCGGGCGGTGAAACACGAAGCTTTGCGCGGTCGTTTTTTTCGCTGGACCAGTCGTTTGGCGTTTTTGCCGGTAGCTTTGGCGTACGTGCTGATTGTTTATCTGACTCAATACCTGGCACAGAATGGCAGCATGAGTTTGTTGGAGCAGCACGCTTTTTTAGTGCCGGCTCCGATGATGGGAATGTAGAAGAAAAATTAAGAATTCAGGTGTTAGAATTCAGGATTCAGGATCTTTTTTTTTGGGAAGGGAGGAAGAAGGGCAGGCGCAGTCGGAGCCACAGC
>JAJRVS010000232.1 GCA_024277195.1 Verrucomicrobiota bacterium
GCACCGCCAACTGGCTGGAAAAACTGACCGCTGGAAAAATTGCTCTCGGACTGTTGTTGTTTGCCTTCAGCCTGGCGATGATGTTCACCCAGGGATTCAACCCATTTTTGTATTTTCAGTTCTAAGAACGATCCATGAGCGAGAAAATGAAAAATCCGTATGAAGAATGGGGCGCGCACCCGGAAGAAGTGCACGTGGGTAAACGTGCGGCGTGGATTTTTTCTGTTTTTTTCATTCTCATCATCGTCCTGCCTCCCACCTTTCGCAATTTACATAACACCATCTGTCCGAGAAATTCCGAGGAGAAGGAGAAATGGGCACCGCTAGTGGAGTTTTTCCATCATCCGAATCCAAAAAGCATCGCAGCTTTAGCGACAAAAAAACGCAACAATGCAAACATCGAACGCACTCAGCCCAACCTTCAGGACCACCTGCGTTCTTTTGAGGTCGAACTGGAAGACGCTCCCTACGCCGAAACCATCCGTCGTTGGATGCAGGACAAGCTGACCCGCCTGCTGAATGAAGGCAACAGCAAAACGGTAATCGGTAGGGAAGGCCGTTTGTATTACCAAGCCGCCATCGACAGCCTGATCGGTTATGGCCCATTGCAAGCGGAGCCCGACAGCGTAATGAAAAACCCTGACCGGGCGATCTGGACTCCGCCCTTGAAAGTGATCGAAAACTTTGCTGCGCAACTAAAAAAACGCGACATCGAGCTGCTGCTCGTTCCGGTGCCGGTCAAACCAATGATCTACCCCGAAAACATCGGTCACGGCCAATGGACGACCCCCGTTTTGCACAGAGATCAACAAGCCCTTTACGACCGATTGAGAAAATCCGGTATCGAAGTAATGGACTTGTCCCAGCTCTTTTGGTCACTAAAGAGTGACGGCGAAGTATTTCTTAAACAAGACACTCACTGGACCCAAAGCACCATGCAACGAGCCGCTGCCGAAGTGGCCGCAAAGATAAAATCAAAATCGTGGTTTGCTGCAGTACAAGGCGATTTGGAAAGCTCTCAGCAAAAGCTGATAAGAACACACCAAGGTGACTTGGTCGGAATGTTAAAACTATTCCATCCTGAAGAAATCTACCAAGCAGAGACTCAAACGCTCAGCGTGATCAAAGACACCTCAGGCAGCAAAGCGGTAAACAACGATGCGCGCTCCCCCATCGTCTTGTTGGGCGATAGTTTCGTCAATATCTACGACGATCCCAGCATCGGTTTTGGCGATTCTAGCTGGAAAGCAAAAGATAAAAATGACAGTGAGCCGCTCATTGGCGCTGGTTTTGCCCAGCATTTGGCGGCTCAACTAGAAACCCCGCTGAATACCTATACCTCTAACGGTGGCGGTGCGACCCAAGTGCGCAAAGATTTTGCCCAACGACCGGACAATGAAGTGCGTGCCAAAAAACTGGTGGTCTGGGTGCTGGCCTCTCGAGATTTGCTACTATCGGAAACTCCCGGCCCACGCGCCGGGGTAATTTGGCGCGACGTCGAGTTCAGTAAGCGCATTTCCAAAACAGCCAACCAGCCAGCGGTCAAAACTACCAAGCCAATGGTCATCGAAGCCACACTCAAAGAACGCACCGCTCTGCAAGATCCAAAATCCACTCCTTACAAAGAGGCTATTTACAGCGCGATCTTCACCGTCGATGAAAAAGCTGCCGCCAAGCTGAAAATCGAAGGCAATGAAGTGCCTGCTTATCTATGGGGTTTCCGCAAGCGCACAGTGGTGGCGAGCGGACGACTCGAAGCCGGCAAAAAATACCGGCTCACTCTGGTTCCCTGGTCATCTAAAACCAAATTGCAAAGCGTGCAGAAAATGGATGACTTGTTTGTGCTGTCCGATTGGTGGTTTGTGGAAAAGGCAGAAGCCATAGAATGATCCTCGACCATTTCCCCCATGGAAACTCCAACTGAATATAGAACCCCCAAAGGAGGGTTTCCAGCCGCACTGAATTGGCGTGACCTGGCGGGATTCCTCTTCGCCTTCTCTCCCGCCATCGTGTTGCTGATCATGGTCCAACAACACGCCGTCAATGTCCCCGTATGGGATGACTGGGAAATGGTGCCACTGATCGAAAAGGCCGAGCAAGGGAAGCTCACCTTCCAGGACCTCTACGCCCCACACATTTCCCACCGGATCTTTTTCCCCCGCCTCATTGTTCTAGGCCTGATAAAAGTCGGCGGTGGTGACTTGCGCTGGTTGATCGGCGTCACCTTCGTTTTTGGATTAACGGCCGGACTCGGCATCTGGCAACTGGCCCGGCAAACGGTATTCAAAAACAGCCGGACAGCCTGGGGCGTTCTGCTGCTCGCCAATTTACTTATTTTTTCTCCCTTGCAGTGGCAAAACTGGCTTTGGGCCATTCAGCTCGCTTTCATGCTTCCGATGGCCTGCATCATCTGGGCGCTGGTGATCTGCGGAAAAACCCACTGGCTCTGGTGGAAACGCGCACTTGCCTGCATCGCCCTGGCTGTTGTCAGCACTCATAGTTTTGGACACGGCATCTTCATCTGGCCCTCCGTATTTGGGCTGGTATTATTGTCTCCCCATTTTTCTAAAACCCGCTGGCAACGCTGGGCCTTTCTCGGCTTGTGGACTTTTGTCGCCGTAACCGTGATTGGCTGTTATTTTGGGCTCGACTTCAAAAATGCCTCTGACGCAAGCCACGCCTATTTTCAAAAACCGGGTGATGACCCTCCTATGGTCAGATCTCTCGAAGTCGCGAAGGATAATCCGCAAAAAGTCTGGCAATTTTTCACTACCATGGTCGGCAACCCCTTCGCTCGTGTTTATGCAAGTGACCCCTTATTACTCGCTCCTAAAATAGGGGTCGCCTTACTTGCTTTGTTCGCTCTGTGCATGGCTCTGGTTCTCATCCAATCGCAAAAAAAAGAATTCTGGCAACAAGCCGTGCCCTGGCTCGCGCTCGCAGGCACCGTGCTCTGCGCGCAAGCTGCCATAACTATTTCCCGTGTCGGTCTAGGCGGCATGAACCGTGCCACCGTCACCCGCTACATCAGTATTTCGCTCTACCTGGTTATCGCCATTCTGTTTTTGATCACCCTGATCTGGCAAGCCACCGATAACCGGTGGTGGCAATCACGCCGCAAAACGCTGGCCAGTGTTGTCATCTCTGCACTTATCGGCATGCAATTATGGCCTTGGGTTTATGGCAAACAGATGATGCTCTTATGGCAATGGTCGCGTTACGAAGAGCAAGCCTCGTTGATGTTCACCAACCACTGGGATTCGCTCAACCCCCACCGCACCGACGCCACTGTCGCCTACCCCCGCCATCACGCCAATACTCTTAATCGACTCGGCTATCTTAAACCCGCTTTGGTCGAAACGCTTGAACTGAAACAATTCAAACCCAAAACAAAACCTATGTCCCTTTCAAGGGCTCGGGTAGAAAGCTTCACCAGTGAGGAAACAGGGGAAATTTCCATCTGTGGATTCACTCGTTTGGGTAAAAAAATCTACCGCCCGGTTGATGGGATCCTATTAACTTGGGAAACCAAAAGTCACCAGCCGATGATATTCACCTTGATCGAATCCGGAGATTGTCCCGCCCCACCACAATACCATTTTGATCTCGAATTCACCGGCCGATCCTCACTCGACCCCAAAGACTTTTTCCGCTGGGCTTGTACTTTTTCCCGCCAGCAAATCCCAGAAAAAGGGCCCGTTACCGTGAAAGCCTGGGCCTTCGACGTAACCAAAAAGAAAGCCTACGCGATCGAAGGCGCATGGGATCTGCTTCCGGATGGACGCATCGCAGCCAAACCCTGACACCACCTGCTTTCAGCTATTTCTTAACATGTCTGACCATCAGCAGTAAAAAAATTATCACTGATTCACACTGATAAGCACTAATTTTACCGCGAGCATTTAATCAAGCTTGCACAGTCCACCACTTGAAGCATCACTTCTTCCCGCTCAAGATTTTTTTCATTTTTTCGTAATCCTTGCGGTTATAATTGATGATCTTTTTAGCATCGATTTCTGCGAACACGACCTTCGCTTCATCGATGCGCTTGAGCTTCAACAAGGTCTTGATTTTTTTCACCTGAAAGGAAGTGCCTGCAATGGATGCTTTTCGCAAATGGGTTTTTTCACCCTGTTTGGCAAGCTCGATCGACCGATCCCAATAAGGAAGTGCGGCTTCAGCTTTGCCATTTTGCTGTTGAATCTCGGCCAATTCCATCCACGCATATCCAAGGCGCGGAGCCTTCTTCGCCATCGCTGGTCCTATTTCGATAATCTTAGCCCGCGGGATCAGATTCTTTTGTGCCACCAATCTGAAAAATGAATACGACACCCCGTAATTGCCATTCATCCAACCAGGCGCTGATGCGAGTTTCTCGAGAAATTCTATTCTCTCAGGCTGTTTTTTGATGAATTTTTTAGCGTCCGAACTCAATATCACCCCACAATCCGCCAAATAGCCTGCGACCTTTTTTTTCTGCTCTTTGTCCGTCAAAGCGTCACTCCACCCAAAAAGCAGATCGAGTTGATCACTCTGGGTGTAGGCAAAAACCATGTGCCCCATGTGATGCTTGCCGGCTGAAACACTTGAGCTGAACTTCACCTTGGAAAAAACCACATCCCATGCAGGTAGCATTTTTTTCACCGTGTCGGCAGCATACTTCTGCTCTGTAGCAATCTTGTTGGGCAAGTGCGCCAGATCTTTAATAAAACGATCACGGTAATAACTGTTACGGGATGTAAGTGATGCCAACTGTTCCAGTAAATCTGAGTAAGACTGGGTTTTCCCTTGCTGCAAAAGACCGGATTGCTCGGCTTTGATCAAAGCTATTTTCTGTCGCTGCCCTCGATCATTGCGCGATTCGAAAAGGGTCGCTATTTTTATTTTCGCCACCTCCTCGCTGATTATTTTATTCACCACCTTGCTCGACGCAGTATTCTGGCTCAACCAGTACAATACTTGCTCTTTCAACAACTGGTTTTCTAGCTTGAGTGATACAAATTCTTCCGCTGCCGCCTTCAACCGTTGATCTCGGGCATCGCTATTTTCAGGGTCTGGCGTCTTCGCCAACAGCGTTCTGGCCAGCAATCTATTCGAGGGACGTTCGATGGATTTCAAAAAAGCCTCTGTTTGGGTGCTCAACGATTCATCCCAAACCAGTTTGCCGTAATTCCCTCCTAGCTTGTCCGTTTGTTTACGCAACATTCGGGCGGCAGCGGCATATTCTCCTTCCGCGACCAACAGCAGCAAAGCTTGAGTGAAGTCAGAAAAAGAGCTCTCCGCTTTGCTCAAGATCTGATGCGCCTGCCCTTTATTCCCCGCAGCAAACTGCAGACGAGACATCAATAATACCGCGTCATCATCGGGGCGACTGCGCAACCTCTGTGGGGCCCGGCCAGAAAAATACCTGATCTGATAAGCTGCCGCCAGGTTTTCTGACATTTCATTCCAGCGGGGAATTTCCCGTCGCTTCAGCCAAAGCGGTATGGCTTTTTGCAGCACCGTATCCAGCACTGGAGTGTCCCCTTTTAGACTCTCCGTCAACAGTTCAATCGAAGTTGTCAGCATGGCATCATTCGGCAGTGGCACTCGCGATTTTTCAAACAAATAGGCCAGCATGAACAAACGCACGGATCGCGACAGTGTTTCATCCTGCATCATCGGCAAGTAATAATCCGTAACTTCTTGAGGCATCAAGTTAGTCTTTTTTTCTGCCCCGCCTTGCCCTGCCTGCTTCATCGCCAACTGCAAACGAGCCGCCATTTCCACTTCTTTAGCCAACCCAGGGTATTGGGCCGTCGCCGCCGGCAGGCTGGCCCAATTCAATACCTCTTCCATCACTTTTTCCGAACGGTTGAACAGCATGTGAAAAAATACCGGCCCAGCCAATACCAACGGCGACTCTTCATTCAACGCAGACCCGAGTCGGGCAAAAATTTCACCAAAACGATTCATACCCGGATCACTGTCGCTAGGTTTCCACTCTTCGTTCAAAGCCCGTGCGATGCTATTACTGGTATTCCACACTATCGGTGTCACCTCCGGCAGATCCTTCATTCGCAGTATTTTCGCCTCAAATTCGAGCGCTTTTTCCGCCGATAGACTGCGGGCGACATTCATCATTAACCTTTGTGAGAAAGTTTCCCCTCGATAGTAAGTCTGCCTCCAGACCCCTGCGCCCCTGGCCTCTTCAGCCAAAAATAAGGTTTTCGCAAAAATCTGCACCGCTTTAGCGGTATCATTCGCCACCGTCTTTTTAATCAATTTGGCGGAATGATCATCCAGGTTATAATAGTCGATGCCCAGATCCGCTATTTTCTTGGCAGCCAAAAATTCAAGCGTTGCATCACCCGCCGCCTCACTGGCTTTGACCTGAAGCCAATCCCAGGTCGCTTTCACCTTGTCGTCCGCCCCCCCTGTTATATCCGCCGCTTTAATCACATCGGTCGCTAACAAAGCCATTTCCAATTGCCGCTCTGGCGGCAACGCCCAGATCTGTTTTTCATGCCTGGCAAAAACTTCAGCCTCCGCCAGGCTTTGTTTTTTCTCCCAACTCGCTAAAATCAATTGTATCCCTATCGGTTTTGGTTCTGGCAAACTTTCGATCCATTGTTGATATGGCTCCCTGTCTTTTTCTTTTAAATTCCGCAGCTGTAACCACAAATTACCCAACAAAGTAGTGGAACCTGAATTGCGTAACTGGGCATAACCCTTCATCGGCAGCACACGCATATCCTCCAGCGAATCCATCAGGGGCGACACCTTCAGCAAGGCCAACCCCTTGTTCGCATCCTTAGAGAAATAATCATTCCGCTGAAACACATTGAACAATTCATACATCGAATTGGATGCGCCCATGCCCTGTTCTCCGACAAAATCAATCGCCACAAAAATCATCTCTGGATAGTTTCCACACTGACTCAGAAAATGTTCCATCATCTGCACTTTCTGATTATGCTGGCCGTTTCTACCGCTTCTGGCTTGATGATGTCTCTCCAGCAAAGCTTTACGACCTTTGACAGGTCCCAGCCATTTTTCAGCTAACTTTTCCAAGACCTTTTCGGTGCGTTGTGAGCGTTCTTCTTTTGCACCCAATGAAAGCAAATTTGGCAATACGTTGGCTAATACATAAGCATTTTCCCGGCTATCATCGATAAGCTGATTGATCACCGGAGTCAGATCAAATTTTAGATCCCGTGTACGATAAGCCGTCGAGATAGGCTTGAGCGCCACCTGGAGCCCTCCCCACCTTGTCGTCACTTTTTTCATGCCATCTATGCTGTCACCAAACTTTTCAGGTTCACAAAAATACAAGTCCGCATAAGCACGCAAACCTTTTGCCAACTGCTCGCGCGCTTTATCCTTTTCTATCTCTGGCAGGATATCTTTGTAAATCATATCCCGGTCACCTTTTTTCCAAGCTTCGTTCACCAACCACTCGATCGGACCCCGCACCTGAAGGTGGTTTCTGGTATCCTTATCGCCGTAGACCCCGGAACCAACCGGACCAATCGAATAATCATTACCGATCAGCGTGGCCTCCTTCATCCGGCCAAGCACCTCGCGCGCCTGATCACTTATTTTTTTGTGATCCATTCCCTCCTCCGCCCGTGTCACATTCAACCAGGCAAAACCCAAAGGTGCGAGCCCCGGTTTCTCTGACTGCAACATTTCCTGACAAAATTTATCGTGCAATTGACGCCGTCGTTTGAGTGCAGCTTTGAATTTTTTCTCATCAAAATCCTTTCTCTTTTTCAGCGTCTGCAAATCCCACCTCACCGTCAAAGCCGTCAGACCAGGCGAGCCATTATTATAGGACTCTCTTGCCAAAAAACCGCGAATGTTCTCCCACCACTGACTTTGATCACTCTTTGATTCCTTGATGTTCTGCAAAATCAGCAAGGCGCTTTCTGCCATATCAAAACGTTCCTCATCGCTTTCAACCCGATACAGGGAATTACTGATAGACTGCAAAACCGCTTGCAGACTATTTTGGTTTTTGATCTTAGCCAGATGATCCAAAGTCGCTTCAGGGTCTTTAATCGCCAACAATTGTATCAAGCGAATTCGCAAATTATCATCGTTCGGACGCTCCTGCAGCACCGCTTGATAAACCTTGACCGCCTCTACATCGACTCCCAGTATTTCGCAAAGAGCCCCATACTGCACCCGCTCGACCAAACCTGCATCCTTGGCCGGTATCGCCTCTTTCATAATCTCCTCTTTCATACTGGATGCATCGATCACTTTGCGCAGTTCCTTGATCTCGTAATCATTATATGAAGCTCCCTGACCAAGAATGCCCGCCGCGATGGGTTTTAGCTGTTTGGCCGCGGTTCGAATCGCAGCGTCACGTTTGCCCCGTTTCATCATCTGGTCGATCTTGGCAGACAAAGCCGATGGGGTCATCGCTTGACCGAGTATGGTGGTGCCGGCCCTGCCTGCATTTTGTTTTCGACTAACCACTAGCGTCATCTGACTAGCCTCTTTTTCCAAACCTAATGCCCTCAATGTTTCTGCCATCTGCCGCATCTGGTAGGATTGCTTGATTTTCATCGAGGCCAATACCCGCTTGATCGCCGCCCTGCCGCTTTTTTGTGCCAGGGAATCTTTTTCTGCGCTCAGCCCCATATTAATCAAAGCCCCATCGATCACTCTGGATCTAAGTGGCAGAGTAGATAATTGGCTCGCTTTACCCAATAAACCGGCAACCAGGTCAGTCGTTTCCTTACCTTGTTTGCCCTCCAATAACAAAGCCGCTGCCACCATCAACGCACTCGCAGTGGGCGGATCGCTTTTGATCAATTCCTCAACCGTTTTTTCCACCAGATCCTTGTCTCCAACAAACTGCGCGGCCAAAGCCCGTAGGATCGGATCTTTCACGCTAGGCGCCCAGGCCTTGATCTGCGCCAGTTTCTTCTTATCCGCCCAATCCGCAGTCCTCGAATAGGACATGGATGCAGATCGCGTCGCTCCCGGAAAAAAACCAATAGCGGTCTGCGAAACATCATACATTCCCCCCGGAGGAATACTCAACGCTTCGAATTGCATATTCTGTTGCATTGAAACCAACATCATTTTTGATTGCTGTTTGAGCGCTGCTGATAATGCTGGGGGTTTTTCCTTGCCATAATCCTGCATTTCTTTTTCCAGCGCACTGAGCAGTGGACTGATATCGTCGTCTTCCACCATCAATCCCAGCATACTGACACTCGCCCAGCTCCCCCAGACGTCCGAGGTCCGCGCCGTGATTTGCGGCTGCCATTGAACCGCTAATTCTCGCAGACGAGCCCTCTGCTCATCCGTAATGATTTTTTCGCCTCCTCGTCGATACGCTCCCTGCTTGGCAGCGTTCATCACCGTCCATTGAAAAACCTGCATCGGAACCTGATCAATTTTTTCCGCCGTTGCAATTCCTTTATTGAACAGGGCACGGGCGCGTTTTTTTCTGCCTCGTTTTTCCAGTTATTCTGCACCAACTTTAATGCCGCGAAAAAAGCCAGGGCTGGATTTTTCTCAAGATAAAAATCCACCGTTGCCTCCCTCTGATCAAAATCCAAAACAACCCCCTCCCAATTTTGCATGCCCAAGGCCCGCAAAACTTCATTTTCCGGATCTTCCTTCAGCCATTCGGAAAAGATCTTTCCTCGCTCGTTTTCGCCCGCTTTTTCCGCCACCGCGATACGCCTTTGCCACTCCCCCAACAGGGGAGAAATCCCGTAATCCCTAAGCACCGTTTCGATCCTCTTGTTACCTTCTGCCCCAGCCTTTTGATTGATTTTGGTCAAATGAGCCAGTGAATAAAAACGCACCTGTTCCAGCTTCATTGGCGGCATCACATGCTGGCCATTTACATAACCGCCCCATTGCCAACCGTTATTCCTATTGCTAAAACCATAGATCCGCCCCTCTCCGCGTCCGCGCCGATAATGATAGGCAAAATCATTATAGTTTTTCACCTCCATCAACTTGAGAGCTTCTTCTGGATAACCCAGCAACTTGTTATCATCGTCCTGTATTTTTTTCTGCGCCGCCGACTGCTGGTAATTCACACTGGCGTAAGGATTGGCATTATTACTGGCGTTTTTCCGCGCGGGTAATTCCACCTTATAAGAGAGCAGACTCTCAAAAGCATCCATAGCCATTTCATATTGCTCACTTTCCTCCAGAGCCACCGCATAGAGATACTGCAGACGGTAGTCTTGTGGACGCTCCGCTAGAAAACGCTTGAGGAAATCCGCCGCCCGCTCCCACTCGCCTCCCTGAATGATAGAATAGAAAACTTCCTCCAACAGCTCGGGCTCTGCTTTGACATCCTTGCCGCTGCCCTTGGCCTGTTGCATGATCTCAAAACCTTTTTCATAGTCCGCTGTCAAAAAATACAAACGCGCCAGACGCTTGTGGGTGCGCCCGCTTTTGTCGAATTCCATCGCCGTGCGTAACGACTGACGCGCATTTTCGATTTTCCCCTCCTGCTCATCGATGCTCGCCAACTGATGCAGCAAAGCAACATCCTTGGGTTGCAAACGAGCGGCCTCCAATATCATCTGACGACGTTCTTCATAACGATCTCCAACCCGATAGATCTCCGCCAAGGCCAACAGCGGCACGATGGATTGACGATTCTGACGCTTGCGCTCCTGAAAACGCTCAATCAATAGTTGGGTGCCGCCATTCTCAGCGGCAATCCTCCCCAGCTTGCCCACCCAGACCATCTTCTGCAAAGCATCTTCCGCCTCGTCATACAAACGCCAGTATATTTGCACCGCATCCCTTGTTTTTCCCGTCTCAACAAAAGTCTCAGCCAACTTGACCCTTACTGCCTTGTTGTCCTCAAAGCGTCGTGAAGCCAAACGCAGGACTTTCAGAGACTCTTCCACCTTGCCGGATTCCAATAAAGTCTTCGCCTCCCGCATCCACGGCGAAGCACTGCCGGGAGACAGCTTTTTCCATTCGCCGATCCACTGCAAAGTTTTATCCAAATCCCCGCTGCGCTGATACAAATCAACCAATTGCTGCACATTCGAAGTTTTGCGCCCACCAGGCAACTCTATCTGCTGCCGCACGACTTCCGCCGCACTGGCCCAGTCTTTACGCAAAAAATGCAGACGAGCCTGTTGCGCCAAGGCAAATACCCGGCCCTCTCCCTGCACCTTGAGCAACAACTCATCCGCAGCCTTAAAGTCACCCAGATGGTTGTGCAATTCAGCCAACAGACACAACTCCTGCGGACTGAGAGCCTGCTCATTTTTCAGCATCTCCTGCAAGCGCTGCTTGGCATCTTCCGAACGACGCAACAATTGCAAAGCCTGCCCGGTCGCATCGACCAACTCACTGGCCGAATTTGCCAGCAGCACCCGCCTCCGCACCCACGGAAAAGCTTCCCCGGTCACTTTTGCCCGCAAAGCCGCGTCAATCAATTGAGCGAGATATAGGTCGTCGCCCTTCAACTCATCATAACGCGCTTGCAACACCTGGTAAGCACTCGGGAATTGCCCTCGGGCGATCAAAGTCTTCGCTGTGCGAATCACCTGCACCGCATCCCCCTCGGCTGCCAGTTTTTTCCAAATCAGCAAAGCTTGCTCTTTGTGCTTGGACTCAAACAAAAACCCGGCATAGGCCTCGCGTGCCGCCAGGCTTTGCGGAAACGCAACGAGCATTTTTTTATAAACCGCAAGCGTCTCTTGTTCCAAACGGAAAGTCTGCAGCAATCTCGCTGCACGCAAATAGGCATACTCATCTCGCTGCGATTGATCCAAATACAGAGCAACGCTTTTTCCCGCACTCTCCGCATCTTCAGCCGCCCACTGCAACTGAGCGAGACTCAGCAGCCTTTCCGGATCGTCTGATGAAATCTCCAGCAAAGCCTGCATTTGTTTCACTGCCTCCTCATGACGCTTCATCTGCGCCAGAGCCGCAATAAATGCCTCGCGCACCGGCAAGTCGCCCGGAGTCAGTTGCAAAATTTCCCGCCAAGCGTCGATCGCCGCTTTTTCATCCCCCAACTCACCCAACAAACCCGCCCGCCGCTGACGCAAAGCGATGCGCTTGCCTTCTTTTTTTAATAAGTCGGAGAAAAAAGCCTGCAAACCATCAATGTCATCTTCACGCCGGAACATGCGGTCAATCTGACTGAGAATCTCACGCTCAATCCAAGTGCCATGCCCGGTTTGTGCCAATGACTCCCCATAAGTCGCCAAAGCCTCTTCACGCGAGCCCGCCCGCTGTTGCAGGTCCCCGATCAATAGTTTGCGCTGTATTTTCTGATAGGGATCACGAGTAGTTTCGCTCAGCTCTTTAGCCACCACAATGGCCTCATCATACAGACCCTCATCACTGAGCAGCTCGATCACGTCCTCCCGCAGTTCAGCGTCATCCGCATGATCCGCCATCAGAGCCTGCCACACCTTGAGCGCCTCTTCGTTTTTGCCGTCTTTAGCCAGCAGACGGCCTTTCAGCTTCTTAATCGTCACCTCCAACTCTGCTTTCGGTCCAGTCGCCAACGCTTTTGCCAAATCGGCCAAAGCCGTCTCAAAATCCAAAGTCCGGGCTTCGGCTTTGGCTTTTTCCAGCCAAGCCTCCGCATTAGAGCCATCCTGCTGCAAGGCTTTCTCAAACACCTTCAAAGCCTTGTCGTCCTCACCCTGTTTGGCATAAAAAAAAGCCAGCAAAAGGTGATCCCCCGTCGCTGCGGTATCCGCTTGTGACTTCGCCAGCAAAAACGCCTGCAAACTCTCCACCGTGCCGCCCTCCAACCACGAGCCATAAAACCTATCATACAAATAACCGGAATTCGGACGCTTCACCAATACCTTGTGGTATTTTAAAGTTTTGCTTGAAACACTTGACGCTTGTTCTTGTGCCTGAAGATCAGAACCAACAAGCAAAACAACCAGTGCCACAATTATATTTACTACTTTCATCAGATTGATACCCTAAGCGATACCGGCTAGGCAAAGCACGCAAAAAAAGTGTCTAGCTTCATTTGATTCAATACCGGCACGATAAACCACATCTAGCCGCTCGATGCTTGAATCAAAAAATACCAATATGCTGACTTGCTGTTGCGACGTCTGCACTTTGACCTAGTCGGACTGCCACCTGCTTCTTACTCGCCGACCTCAAGTTACGCGGCATGCTCAAGGGCACCCCGTCGTCCGGGCCGGAGAATTCGGTCGTACTTCCTACGCGCAAGGAGCCAAATGGACGCGATCACAATATCAAAGGTTACTCCATCTGGATGGCTGGAAACGATTACTGATTCACAAGATCAGATCTTTTCTATTTTTTAAGTTGATTGGTGTCTATTGTAACAGTATTTCAAAAATCTGACTGTTCTGCTTGTATAAATGAACAGCTATCTATAATCAAGGAACTAATCAATGGCAGGCGCTGTAATCATCGGGTTTATCAATATTTTTCTTATCCTTTTATTGATAAGAAGTATTTATAATGCTCTAAGGCACAAAAAAGGCATGATATTCAGAGTATCATGCTGGTTATCGCCTATTTATGCCGTCGTCACAAAAACCCTTACTCGGAAATACGTGACTCTGTTTTTAATTGTGGGTTTTATAGTGATCTACACCCTGCATCAAAAAGGAATTATTGGCATGCATTTGCTTGAATGATTTGCAATCCCGTCGTGGTCTCAACCAGAAAACTAACTGCTACTACTGACTAACTGCTAGGTATTTGCTTCTTCACCCTCCCTGCCCTCTTGCCCGCCGTAGCCCCAGCGAAGGAGACTTCGCTACCGAGCCGGGGTTGGAGGGGGTCAATCTGAACTTAATTCTACACGTTAGCCATATCGTTTATTTTTTCCACACTATGGGTTCATTGAACCCTCCCAACCTCTATCACCACCGCTTTCAAATCCCGCAACACTCGTAAATCCCCCCACTGCGCCCCACGCATCCTGCGTCCACCATCCTTACGCCGCGCGCCGAACTGATCCCTCTTGCTCTCGAAAAAATCATCCACATAGCGCTGACTCCCCAATACCGCCCCATCGGTAAAATACCTCACCCTACACCGCAAAGCCTCCGCCACCGGCAAACGCCCGCCCGATTCCAACACTTCTTTGATTTTCTCCTGACTGAATCCCCCTTTAGCTTTGTTATAACCGTCCACCGCTTGACCTCCATAGCCTTGGCGGCGGAGGTTGGTATCAGCCGTCACCTCTTCTCCCTTCGCATACAGCAAACAACGATACTCCTGCGCCACCTTCTTCCACGCCACCCTACTGCGCCCCGTCACCGCATAACACAGGC
>JAJRVS010000233.1 GCA_024277195.1 Verrucomicrobiota bacterium
ATTGGAGCTGACAGCCAGATAGGCGACTGCACCGCCACCGTGATTGATGGTCCGAATGGCTTTTTTGCCAGCGATGTCCCAGATGCGGATGCTCCCGTCTTCCGAGGCCGAGACGATTTGTTTGCCTTCGGGATCAAGCAGAGCTAGAGAGCTAACGGGTTTACTGTGTCCTTTGAGCTCGGTATAAACCGGAGCGGCGGGTTTTTTGGGAGCTGCGGGTTTGGCGACCGGTTTGGGAGCCGCAGCTTTGGCCGGCGCTGGTTTTTTAGCTGTTGCGGGTTTTGGGGGAGCTGGTTTTGCGGCGGGTTTCGCTGGAGCTGGGGCTGCTTTTTTGGCTGGAGCTGTAACAGCAGTGACTTCAGTCATGGTGATAATAGCGGTGAGGGCGCGAGCTCTGGCGAGTGCCGGGGAATGACGGGTCGAAGGGGCTGCGGCTGATTTTTTAGCAGCAGGTTTTGGCGCAGGTTTAGCAGGCGCGGGAGTTGCTTTGGCAGGGGCAGGCTTTTTGACAGCGGGTTTGGCTGCAGGAGCTGCGGGTGAATCAAAGGCGCTGAGCGGATAGAGGCGGATTTGATTGTCGCTTCCCGCGCAAGCCAGTTGATTACCGGTTTTGAGATAGACCAGCGCGTTTTGCGCAATACCGGTGTCGATTTTTTTGCTTTTGGTCGGAGCGGCTAGGCTGCGCAGGCGTAGGGATTTGTCAGCAGAGGCTGAAATGAGCAAGGCATTGTCGCTGGTGAAAGCCAAGGCGGTGACGGCTGCGCCGTGGTCTTTGACTGTCACCGGTTTGGCTTTTGCATCGTGAGCGTTGACGAGGGTGATCGAGCCGTCGATACCGCCGGAAGCAATCCATTTGCTATCCGGGCTGGTGGTCACGGTTTTGCTTTCTGCGGGCAAGGCCACTTCGCTTTCTTTTTTGCTGGGGGTCATGGTCCAGAGTTTGGTGATACGGAAACCGCCGGAAGCAAGGTCGCCGTTAGGGCTGAAAGCCAGGGTGCTGACAAAGTCCTTGTGGGCGGCTCCTCGTGCGGAGAGGCCGGAGTCTTTAAGCGCAGGGTCGCTGATCGTGCCAATTAATTTTCCGCGACGCAGGTCATAGAGTTGGATTTCATGACCTCGACCTACGGCGGCAAAATGTCCGTCACTGGAAAGAGCGGAGGCGTAGATGGGTTGGATGCCGGCGAGAGGAGCCCATTTTTTAGGTGCTTCGGCGATCACTCGTGAGCCCACTGCTCCCTGATCAATCCATAGTTTGAGCAAAGCGAGTTGTTCGGGAGTCAGGTTTTTAGCTTTGGATTTGTTTTTATCCGGGGGCATGGTGGGCTCTTCGATATGCCCGGAGGTAGTGAAAAGCAGGCTGTCGTTGCCTTTGCCGGGAACGACCGAGGCGCCGGTGTCGCCACCTTTGATCATCAATTCTGGAGTCTCGATGTTGAGCTTGGCTTTTGCTTTTGTGGTATTGTGGCAAGCGAGGCAGTTCTTACGCAGAAAAGGGTAGATTTCCTTGCCAAAATCCACTTTGCGATCAGCGCTGATTTTAGCGATCTTTAGTGGCTCGGCGGAGCTTGGGCAAAGGCTGACCGCATTCAATATAACAGCAAATCCCGTTCCAAGGATGAACGCGGATGAGGGAACCCGTAATGAGAGCTTATTCTTCAGAGCAGTTTTTTGGTGATTCGGGATCATTTATTTTTTTCCGGTTTGGGCACAGCTTTTACTTCAACAGAGATGGGGAATGAATAAACCGCAAAAGGCAGGTTTTTTTCTTTGGCTTTGTTTTCCGCTGCTTTGATTTGTTTGTCGGCAGCGGTTTTGACCTGCACCGCTTTTTTGGCTTTAGCTGTTGCTGCAGTAGATTGTTGGGTCAACGCAGTCAGCTTTTTTTGCGCGGCATTGCTTATTGTGGTGAGGTTTTTTCTGGCCGTATCATCAGCCGCTGCGGTAGCCGCTTTTTTGGCTTGGGCGAGTGCCTTCTGACTTTGGGCTACCTGTTTTTTGAGAGAGGCAGCTTCTGCGTTGAACTTTTTTTCCAAGGCCTCAAGCCGGGATTTTTCAGCTTTGGCTTTGACCACTGCTGCAGGATTGTAATGGTAAGCGGTATTGCCAATGCCTTGCAGCACAAACTGGTAACGGCCGGGTTCGATTTTAAAATTGCCGCCGGGTTTGAAATCAATGATGATTTTCCCCTCGGCATTTTTTTCTGGGATCGAAATTTTGGGAGGGTTGCGCAGCATTCCGGGGAAGCCGTGCACTTCGATTGCCAGATTGCCTTTTCTGGAAGCGGTGTCAGCTACTTTGATGGGAATTTCCAGTTTTTGATTCAGTTCCACTTGCCAGGTTTTGTTTTCTACAGGCTCAATCGCAGCCGGAGCAAGTTCCTTGTCGGTGACCGAGAGCACGATCTCCTTGTCGAGCCGCGAGCGCACTTGTCGCTGGCCGGCAAATACCCGGATTCCCCAGATGATGGAGGCGCTGTGAGCTGGATGGGTCACATTTTTTCCAGCGATCGTGGAGCTTCCGGTTAGCTTGATAGCTCCTGTCCAGGCAGGCGCGTCGGCGGTGGCTTTGAGGGTGATGAATCCTTCCCGGGATTCTCCGCTGAGCACCAAGGGCTTTGCCGTTACTCCTTGCGGCAGTCCTGATGCGGTGATGGTGATGTCACCTGCGTAGCCGTCATGGCGCAGAGCGATGATACGATAGGCCAGTGAGCCGTTGCGTCGCAGCAGTGGGGCGGCGGGGAAGGCGTCGTTATTGATAATCTTGGTGCGTTCGTGACCGGAGATGAGCTGGAAATCGTGTTGTGGTTTGCGTAGCGCCAGACGGTAGAGATGCGCGGGGCTGCCGCCGGCCAGTTGATTGATAATGGTGATTTGATAGTCGCCATCCTGCGGGGCTTTGAACTCGAGTTCGGAGTCCAGCGAGTCGGCGTTGAGATCATTGAACTGAGTGACGGCGAAAAAACTTTTCGGGTCATCGTTTTCAATGACTTTGGTCAATTTCTCGATGCCTTTATCATCTTTTTCGATTTTGTGGATGATCACAAAAGTATCGGTTGTCGATCCGATGCGGTCGGAAATAGTTTCTACCCAGAAAACATCATCCTTTTTGGCACTGAAGCGGTAAGTGTCGGCGTCACCGGCTTGGTCAAAACGTCCGGCGATTTCACAGGGAAGGGTGATTTTTTGTTTCTCGATATTTGCTTTTTCGAGAATAACCGGAGCGGTGGCAAAACCGATGCGGGTGAGATTGGACTTTCCGTGGCGGTAGGAAAAAGTGGGGATCAAGGCTTGGCGTGGAGTGCCTGGATGAAATTCAGGGGCAACTTGCGCGGTGGCCGGAACATCGATTTTGGTTTCGAGTGAGCCGAGGGTTTTGTTTTTGAGTGAAACATTTTCGCCCAGGCTGGCGCCGGGCAAATTGCGTCCGTATAGGGTGAAACTCTCTTTTGCACCCGCTTTGCCAGCAGGGGGGAAGACAAAGTCGATGTGAGGATCGGCGGAGGCTTTGAGTCGGTAAAAGTAGTGGCCGTTGCCACGGTAAAGGGTGTCAGAAACTGCGATGAAATATTCACCGTCAGCAGCGGGTGAGAAATCGATGAAGGGATCTTTGTTAAAGTGGCGACGGTTGCTTTCGAGTTCGCGGCCAGCAGTGTCGTAAACGGAGATCAAGCCGTCGGCACGGGAATCGAGCCGTTCGGCCCACAACTGGATTAGCAGACGTTGCCCTTTTTTGGCGGTGATTTTGTACCAATCGATGCCTTTGTTATTCATGCTGCCTGCGACGCCGGTTTCGAGTGCAAGGGGCATGGCTGATTCTCTTTTGGAGTGATCCCCTTGTTCGAGAATCTCGTTGGCGTCTTTGGAGATCACCATGAAAGGTCGGGCGGTGGAAAGCCCGAAATATCCCAGCGAGCGGACATCGTAGATGCCGGGAGGCAGATCGGCGGGGATGTTTATTTTGAAACGGTTGAGGATGGGGCGGGGGGCAGGGTGGTAGTCATCCGCAGGATACATCGTCGGGCTTGCTTTGATGCGTTGATCGCTGAAATAGAGGTCGCGGATCTCTTCCAGATTGGTTCCGCTAAGGTTCACTTCAATGGTTGATCCTGCTTTGGCGATCGCAGGAGAGATCGTTAATAAATCAGTTTCAGGCAGGAAAGCATATAGCTTACCCAGACTGAGCAAGAAGAAAGTTATGGTGATATACGCTCGCATGTGAAAGTTGAGGATGGAGAAGTGAGACTACTTCTTTTTATCTGTTGCTTTGGGCACGGCTTTGACTTCAACGGATATAGGGAAAGACGGGCTGGCAAACTCGGTGTCTTTTTCCTTGGCTTTAGTCTCCAAGGCTTTGGCATTTTTCTCAGCACTGACTCTAAGTTGTTCGGATTTTTTTGCCCGGGCATCGGCGGCGGCGACTTCTTTTTTGACGGCGTCGAGTTTGTTTTGTGCGGCGCTGGTTTTTTTGTTGAGCTCGGTGCGGGCGGTATCGTCACTCGCGGCCGCCGCATTCTTTTTGGCCAGGTCTAGATTTTTCTGTTCCTGCACCAGCAAGGTTTTTTGTTGCGTGGCAGCTGCGGTGAATTTTTTGGTCAAGTCTGTTAGGCGTTTGCTTTCAGTCAGGGCTAGGGCCGCTGCTGCCGGATTGTTTTTATATTTGGCGATGCCTACTCCCTGTAGAATGAATTGATAACGCCCGGGTTCGATTTTGAAATTGCCATTAGGTTTGAAGTCGATGGTCAGTTTGCCGTCGGTTTTTTTCTCAGCGATGGTGACTTTGGGGTGGCCCCGGTGCATGCCAGGGAAGCCTTCCATCTGCACGGTTAGATTTCCTTTGCGAGTTCCGAAGTCGGTGACCTTTATAGGGATTTCCAGTTTTTGATTCAGTTCTACCGTCCAGGTTTTGTTCTCTGCTGGATTGACTACCGCAGGAGTGATTTCTTTATCGGTGACAGAAAGCACGGTTTCGAGGTCAAAGCGGGAGCGGACACGGGTGCTGTCGGAAAAAACGTAACCCCAAACCAAAGAGGCGTTACGCGCTTCGTGATTGACGGTTTTGCCATTGATGGTGGCACTGCCTATGATTTTGATAGCTCCTGCCCAAGCGGCGGCATTGGCATCTGCTTTCACAACTAAAAACCCCCGGTCACTTTTTCCGCTTAGAACCAGGGCCTGTGAGGTCACTCCTTTGGGTAGGCCGGTGGCAGCGATGGTTATGTCGCCCTCGAAGCCGTCCTGGCGTGGAACCGCCACTCGATAGGCAAGTGAGCCGCTGCGTCGGAGCAGGGGGGCAGCGGGGTACCCGTTGCGGCCATCGGCTAACACACGTTCGGTGGTGGTGACCACTTGAAAATCATGTTGAGCCGGGCGCAGTGCAAGCCGGTAGAGGTGGGCGGGGCTGCCTCCGGCAAGTTGGTTGATCAGGGTGATTTGGTAGTCGGCATCTTGATCCGCGGTGAAGTTGATGGCGGCATCCAAGGTGTCGATGTTGGTGGCGTCACGGTTGTCTTTGCTGAAAAAGCTGACAGGATCATCGTTATCTACTACTTTGCTGAGGTTTTTTTTACCTTTGTCATCCTGACTGATTTTTTCGACCATGATGAAAGGATCCGCGCTTGTCGCCATTTGATCGCTGATACATTCAAGCCAGTAGGTGGTGCCTTTTTTAGCGGTAAAAATAAAGCTGTCTGTATCACCGGCATGATCGAAGCGACCGGCGATTTCGCAAGGGGCGGTGACTTTTTGTTTGTCGATCACCGGGTTTTCTTTAACGACGGGAGCCGAAGCGTAACCAATGCGGACGGCATTGGAATTTCCGACTTTGTATTCAAAGCCGGGCAGCAGCGCTCGCCGAGGTGTGTCAGAACTGAAGCTATGTGGGGCATCACTTTTTTGAGGCACTTGCAGATCGACTTCCAAGCTTTCCAGAGCTTTGCCGTTGACGGTGGTGTTGCTGGCGAGGCTACCTCCGGGTAGATTGCGCCCGTAGATGGTGAAGCGGCTTTTGTCGCCTGCTTGTCCGGCAGGAGGAAAAACGAAATCGATGTGCGGAGCGCGTGAAGCGATCAATCGATAGAAGTGTTGATTGCTGCCTCGATAGAGAATGTCCGATACGGCAATGAAATAATCACCGTCCACAGGTGGGGTGAAATCCACTAGAGGATCGCGACCGAAATATTCACGATTGCTTTCGAGTTCCCGACCGGCACTGTCGTAAATTGCCAAAATGCCATCCGCTTTGGAATCGAGGCGCTCCGCCCAAAGTTGGATCAACAAACGTTGGCCTTTTTTGCCGGGTATTTTATACCAATCGATATTGCGGTTTTCTAGAATTCCCAATACTCCGGTTTCAATCGCAAGTGGCATAGCGGTGTCGCGACTGGAGTGGCTGCCTTCTTCTTTGATTTCTGTGGCGTTTTTGGGTAATACCAGAAATGGGCGGGCGGTGGACAAACCAAAATAACCCAGCGTGCGCACTTCGTAGGTCCCTGGTGGTAAGTCAGCAGGGAAGCTGACGTTAAAATAGTTTTTTTGCGGGCGGGCGGCGGGGTAAAATTCATCGGCAGGTAACATCACCGGAGTGACTTTGATCCGGCTATCAGAAAATCGCAACGTTTTCACGTCGTCGGTAAAGCTACCTGAAAAAGTAAGCTTTGTGCTTGCTCCTGCTTTGGCGACAGGCGGAGTGATGATCAATAAATCAGCATTGGGTAGCTGGGCCGAGGCAGTGGATGCCAGTAAAAAAAAGGCAAGCAGAAGGGCGGGTAGGGGGAAGCTTTTGTTCATTTCACTTGTTTTCGAGGGCAAAAAACTGGCAAGGTGCTTGGCTGATATTTAATGATTGAAGAGGAATTCTTTGGTATTGACCAATACCCAGAGAATATCTTCGAAAGCTTCTTGTTCAGCTTTGGCAGCAGGCAGCTTTTTGGGATCAGCTGCTGATAAGGCGCGTTTCTTTTTCAGATGATTCTTGGCAAAACCGAGTTCGTTTTGGTTGGGAGGACGTGAGACGGCCTGGATATAAATCTCGGTGATGCGGTCATCATCACTGCGGTCTTTTTCCTTGGCCAGGGTGTGGGCACGGCCTTTGCTGTTGCCTATGATGGCTTGGATTTTATCCGAATTGATCAGGTGCAAGCTTTGGCCGAGGTTGGCGTCGCCGGTGCGTTCGCTCTCACTAGCAGTGTCCATTTGCGGTCGACCAAACATAGTCAGGAATTCTGATTCTTTGTTGGCGTTGTCATCCGGCAGGGCGATGGCGCGAACCCCCATGGGTTGTTTGTTGAATGAGTTTTCTGTTCCTGCTACTTCATTAATCGAATCGAGCAGCACTTCTGCTTGCAGGCGTTTGGGGTAATAACGGGCGAAGTTTTGTTGGTCGTCGCCATTGTGCTCATTGGGCTCCGCACTCAGTTGATAGGTGCGGCTGTTACAAATGGTGCGGATGAGGTCTTTGAGGTCAAAGCCGCTATCAATGAAATGCTGGGTGAGTTGTTTCATCAACTTGGGGTGGGTGGCTGGATTGGTTGGACGGATATCGTCTTCCGGTTCGACCAGTCCACGGCTGAAAAAATGTTTCCAGTAACGGTTAACCAGCATTCTGGCAAAGTAAGGGTTGTTTTTAGAGCGAACCCAATCAGCCAGTTGTCTTCGAGGATCCTCTTCAGCGGGGATGTCTAGCTCTTTGCCACCCAGCGGAGTGGGTTTGATGATTTTTTTGCTGTTGGGGTTTTGAGCCTGAGCGGCTTTACGATTGTGGTAGATGATGTCTTCCTCGGGCAGTTTGTAGATCTCTTTGCGACCGATGGTAGTGAAAAAAGCGGTCAGACCATAGTAGTCGTCCATGCTCCACTTTTCGTAGGGGTGATGGTGACATTGGGCGCATTGCATACGGATGCCGAGAAAAACCTGGGCGATGTCCTGCATTTGTTCTTTGGGGTCTTTGACCACGCGATACCAACTGACCGCTGGATTTTCACTGGTTTTACCACTGGCGGTGATCAGTTCACCAGCGATTTGGTCGTAAGGTTTGTTTTTTAGTAAGCTGGAACGGAGCCAGGAGTGGAAAGCGTAGGTATTGCGTGAAACCCAATCAAGGCCACCTCCACTTTTGTTTCGTAGCAGTCCAACCCACTTGCCGGCAAAAAAATCAGCGTAACCTGTGCTGTCGAGAAGTTCGTCGATTTTCACGGCACGCTTTTTGGGGTCTTTGGATGCGAGGAAAGTTTTGCTTTCTTCAATCGAAGGAAGGCGACCGGCGATGTCCAGTGAAACCCGGCGCAGGAAGGTGTTGTCGTCACTGCTGCCCGATGGGGGCAGACCGAGAATGGTGAGCTGATGGAAAATCTGCTCATCGATGAAATTGTTGGGTTTGGGCAGGGGAGGCATCTTGATGCCGAGTGGGATGATTGCCATGAAAACATCGATCTGTTCTTGGAAACGAACCATCACCGAGGTGGTTCCCGTCAGGCTCTCGAAACTGATCAAGCCAGTCTCATCAACTTCGGCCATGTCTTCCTGATTGGATTCAAATTGAGCTGAGTGGGTGATATCACGAGTGCTGCCGTCACTGAAATAGGCGGTGACGAGAAGTTGTTGTTTGCTGTGAGGTTGGACGATTCTTTCTCTAGGGAAAATCTCGATGCGTTCGACCACCGGATCATTGTCAGGGGTGTAGATGGTGCCTTCTTCGATCCAGCGCAGCATTTTTTTGTAAGCGAGGGATTCTTCATCGATACGTGCACCACCGCCGTGTGGAGTTTCTCCGGTTAACTTGGTAAGCAATAGGCTGTGTTTTGGCGATGCAGGGAAAATACGCCGTCCACGGGATTCGTTGACGATGTATTCGTGGTCCATCTCCGGGCTGTATCCAAAGAGAGAGAGGCGGAAGCCGTTTTGCCCGGCGGATTTGGCGTGACAGGCACCGGCATTGCAGCCGTTGCGGGTAAAGACCGGAACGATGTCATTGGGGAAACTGATTGGCGGCGGCGTTTTGAAACGATTCACCGTGACTTGAATGCTAGTGCTTTTGTCGCTTTTGTGACTGACCGTGATGGTCGTTTTTCCATCGGCAAGAGGGGTGATGAAGCCGTGGGAATCCACTTCGACAATGCCGGCGGGGGTAGATGTGAATTTTGCCTTGGTGGTTACATCGAGCAAGGGTGTTTTTTTATTACTGCTAGTGGCAGTGATGACCATTTGCTGGCGTGAGTCAGGGCCAACCAAGATCACCTCTTTGGCTCCCAAACGAGCAGTGATGGAGAGACTGCTTGTTGCGGGAGGACCAGAAGGAGGGGCGGTGTCGGACTTGCTTTCCTCATTTGAGAAAGAAAGGCCGGTCATCAGAAAAAAAGCGGCAAGAACTTGAAAGGGGAGTCGGATTTCCATATTCGATATTTAGGTAGAGCGCTAGGGGCAGTTTTAAAGGGCAATAGGGTTGTGTAGGGATAAGGGCTGACAGGATTTAAGAGAGAATGGGCGGTATTAACTGTTTTATAGCTACACAAACCCCTAAAAATTAGAGGGCTTTTAGGCGAAAAAGTTCAAAAAATGTCGAAAAGATGTGAAGATGGAGGGATGAATATAGCTGTGGAAGATACCACCATGATGAGTAGCTGTAAATATATTGATAGGGGACTGACTCCTTGCATACAGGGGGTGAAGGAGCGGTTGTTTGATCTGTCGATGTTTATGAAGGAGCTGAAGATGAAGATGACTCTGGCTTATAATAAGATGAATGATAGGGAAGGGGCGCTGTGGAATGGGCGCTTTAAGAGCGTGTTGCTGGAGAGTGGGGATGCGGTGAGGACGGTGGCGGCGTATATTGATTTGAATCCGATTCGGGCAGGGATTGTGAAGGCTCCGGAGGATTACCGTTGGTGTTCGTATGCGGCGGCGGTGGCGGGAGTGAAGGGGGCGCGTCAGGCGCTGACTTTTGCGGTGATGGGGCGGCAGCGGGTGGCG
>JAJRVS010000234.1 GCA_024277195.1 Verrucomicrobiota bacterium
CTTTGCGTATCCCTGATTTGACCATCAACTTGGCTCCCCGTCATGTTCTTCATGCAGATATCGCCGTGACCCGTGGCGGATATTTAGAATTCTCACGGTGTTTTTGTGTATAGTAAAAATCACGCGGTATTTGGATGGATAACGCAGAAAAAGTAGTTGTCTCAACTCCTCATTCCCCCAAAGACCGTTTTCTGGTGCTAAGGGGCAGCGTTCCGGCATGGTTTTAAGAGTGTCTACCTCCTCTTTCAAGCAGGCGATCCATTCTGAGACTTTTCCGGGCGCTTTTCCACTCAACCACGCCACCGCATTCTCTAGATCCTCTTGAGCCGGAGGTGCGAATACAAGCGTGTATTCTTGCATGAATTATGGTGTTTGATACTTTTCTTCAAGGCGACCGAAAACATCCACAGCCGCAATTCCTTTTCCCCCTTCGCGGAAATACTCCATGGCACTTTGCAGTCGTGCATCCTGAATGGCTTGTTCTGCCAGTAATGCCATTTTTTCATAGGATGCCGCATCCTGAACGACGATCGCAGCTTCCCCATTGACAGTAAGTATTTCAGGTTCCTGAGTCGTGCGTAAAGTCTGAATGTGAGCTTTAGAGTTCCTAATGAAGTCAGTAAGAGGCTTGATAGTAGATATTTTAAGCATGACGTCAGCGTTGAATTACATGTTAATTATACGCTTTGCGCAATGGGGCGTCAAACCCCCATTCTACACCGACAGCTTGGGACACCCATCCTTTGACCCGAGATGCACTCGATTTGAAGGAAGTGTCGATGAAGCATTACTTGCCGAAGCTTGCCGGCTCGATGCTGTATTCTTGACAACAGATCGTGATTTTTTCACACGCTACACCATGAATTCCCCGGTCATGCTGGCATCATAGTGATCGCTCTCAAAAAGCCCAACCGACCAACCCTCATCAACCGGTTGAATTGTTTCCTTGAAAATGTAGATGCAGATCACTTGAAATACCGTTCATTTCAGCTTCGTGATAAGACTTGGCTTGCACGCCCACCCATTCCCGAAGAATCCGATGGAGGAGGATCAGGTCGAATACAACGATACTCCCTCTTATTCCCTAATTCGTTGTCAGGGCAGCGGCTATCGTTGTCGTTGTCGATCCCTCAACCTTGACACCATGTTCGATCACGACAACGATCACGATTGTTTCACTCACGATGATTCATAGCTGATCCCCGACGCCTGTAAAACAGAGCTTGATTGACACCGTGTAATATTTCTGACACAATGAACAAATGCACGGTGTTGAAAGAGCTTTAAAAGCGAAGATTAGTCAGTTGTTGGAGTTTTTCCCAGCTGTGGCACTGCTCGGTCCTCGTCAATGTGGCAAAACGACACTTGCGTTTGAGATAGCGCATTCGGTTGAAAGTGACTCGCTATATCTCGATCTTGAAAATGTCACCGATCATACAAAATTGAATGATTGCGTTGGTTACCTTTCACCTCTGGAAAAGACCTTGGTGATCATGGATGAGATTCAAAATCGCCCGGGTTTGTTTCCAGAAATCAGAGGATTGATTGATGATGGACGCCGTCGTGGAATCAAATCGGGAAGATTCTTATTCCTTGGCTCGGCTTCTTACGAATTGCTAAGGCAAAGCGGCGAAAGTCTTGCTGGACGGATTGCCTACCTTGAATTGACCCCATTCCGGCTGCATGAGCTCGCGCCTGAAAATGCCGATACTCTTTGGGTTCGCGGAGGGTTTCCTGACAGTTTCCTCGCGCCAAGTGAAAAAATGTCTCGCGAGTGGAGGCGTAATTTTATCGACACTTATCTGGCGCGTGATCTCGGATTACTCAACCGCGTAGGACCGCTGCCAGCGATGCGGGATTTAATGCACATGCTGGCTCATCTTCACGGACAGGTGCTAAATGTTGCGCGCCTGGTGGAATCTCATGAATTCAGCAGAGCCGCTATCAATGGTTATCTCGACCTATTCGAACAAACCTTTGTGACGCGAAGATTACAACCCTATTTTGTCAATGTCGGCAAACGCCTTACGAAACGTCCAAAAATCTATTTTCGCGACACTGGGCTATTGCATCAGCTTCTTGGAATCCCTGATGACGATACGCTGCGTGGGCATCCGGTTCGCGGCGCAAGCTGGGAAGGTTTCGTGATTGAGGAAATCATTTCACTACTGCCAAATTGGGAACCGTTTTTCTATCGCACTTCGCACGGTGCTGAACTTGACCTTATTCTGGTTCAGGGAGATCGACGTTTAGCCTTTGAAATCAAAGTAGCTACAGCCCCCTCCCTAACCAAAGGTTTTCACCAAGCGCGCAAGGATACCCAGCCTGAACAGATATTTGTGGTGTCCAGAACAAATCAAACTTGGACGAGTGCTGAGGAAATCACGCATACCCATATCTCTGCATTGCCAGAAATTTTACGCCCCTTCGCTGGCGATTGAATACGGAACCATTTCCTCCGCTCTATTCTAGATTTTAAATGCAGTCACATACCTCACCAACTAGGATATGCATATGTGTCCTGTCATTGGATCTCGCAGAGTCTATTCACAATGCCTTTAACTCTGACAACATTTCCAAGAGGTTTTTCACTAAAATAACCGAACTATCTTTTTCAAAACGCGAAGTGCCCAGCCAGGTTTCGTATCCACCCAGTTTGTGCTGGTTCGGTGGTGGCAGATAACCATAACCTCCATTCGCCAATTCAATGGTGAAGGTATGCGGAAACGGGCTCTTCTCTTTTAGCTCAAGTCCAATTTCAACCAACACCTCGAACGGCATGGTGACGATGGCCTGATCCCCTAACCGAACCGCTTGAATGATCACACTTTCATTTCTTTCCTTTTCCGGGCTGGCGTAAGAAATCGTATTGCTCGCTACCGAGCCGGTGCGTTTGTTGATCGCGTCACGCTCTTTACGCGTCAGCTTCATCAACTCAATTGCTTTGGCCAGCTGCTCTTTGGAAGGAGTCCGGTATTTCAAAATCACCTCACGCTGGAGAATAGCCACTTTCGGATTTTGTTCATAATCCTCTATTTTTTTTACTGCTCGCCAGGCCGCATCCGCTGTTTTGTGAGCAACCAGTTGAATCTGTTCGAACGGCGCACGCGGTGAACGTTTTCTGTAAAAATCAATGTTGTTGATGTCTCCGCTGGTTCCGTTAGTCATCATCGCCACAAAATTCTCCGGCGGCTTCGACCC
>JAJRVS010000235.1 GCA_024277195.1 Verrucomicrobiota bacterium
CGACCGGTCGCCGCAAGCGAACACTTTTCCCAAAGAAAATCGTCCAGCTTGCCATCGATCACGATTTTTCCACGTGGCTGACTGACCAGGCGCAGCTTCGGAACCGGACCGCGCTTCTGTGACAACTGCTTGCTCTTATCCCGCAAACTATTGATAAAATGGTCAATCAAAGCCAAGCGCTCAGCATAGACAGAGCCCTCTGCCGCTTTGTTTTTAGCGGCAGAAAAAAGAGCGAGCCCCTGGCTGGCAATCTCTCCATCCGTCTCCATCTGCCGCCAGTTTTTTTCGCAGTAGGAAAAAAATGCCGCCATCTCTTTCTCCGCGGTTCCATAGAATTTCTCTACATATTCATCAAAGAGAGCCTGGGGGTCCTGATCCTTGCCGCCCCAGTAATTTCTTGCTGTGAAATACAATAAAAAGTGATTGAACCCTATTGCCTTCTCCTTGAAATCCATCGTGATCCAAATATCTTCCCCCCGCGATTGACCAATCGTTTCCTTAATGCTATCGCCCAGCAATTTGGGAATAAAAGCTGGCAAGTACCATCCCCGACCGGTAAAAGGATAGTTCTCAAAAATCTCAATCGGACTGTCAGTCTTTTTCTGCCAGTCCGCGCGCAAACGGCGTAGATCATCCCGGTCTTCAGTCAAAGGTCGCCGACCGCCGACAATGATGACCTGCACATTCGGCTCCAGTTTGTCGATGTTGTCCGGTGCTTCAGTGTAAATACCGTAAGCACAATTGGATATTTTTTTATCCGGATGCGTTTTGCCCACTTCCTTCGCCACTCGGTTGACAAAATCCCAAACGTAGTTCGATGCCTTGCCGCGACTGCCCAATTGTGGGGATTCCTTGCCCTCGCAAAGCTTGCATTGGCAAATCGCCGAATAACCATCCGGCGGCATGATCGACACCACATCCATGTCAAAGTGATCGAGCTGGGTGCGGGCAAAAAGCACCGCTTCCTGCAGCAATTCTTCATTGGAATAACAAAGCTGGTTATTTCTCAAATTAGGGTCGATATGGCGTTTACCCCCATAGAGAGCAAACCAGTCTGGGTGATTCTTAAAAGTCGCCTCGTTATCGGTCATGCCATGCAAACCATGCGCCGCTTGGCGCCCGTAGGGTTGTCGCGTTCCCAAGCGAAAACCCCACATCATCGCATCGCGACCATACAGCCCTGCGCGAAAATTGAGAATGCGCATCGGGAAATCTGGGGTCACGATTTTATCCACCTGCGGCAGGCTGATACTTTTCATCTGCGGCAAAACCTCGCCAATGTCACCCGGCATATACCAGCGCACCCCCAGATCACGCAGGAAACCATCTACTGCGTTAAAAGAACCACGTTCGTCGTAAGTCCACATATTCACCTTGCCGTTTTTATCAAGCTTCTGCTCTTTGTCCGTGCCAAACAACGAGCGCGAACCACTGTAGTGTTTGTGCAGTTGTGAATGCATGTATCCCCACTGCTTGCCGGTGATTTTGTTCCAAGCCTGCTGCATCTTGCCACTGGCAATATCGTTATTGCTACGCGGCCACGGTTCGATCGGGACAAAATTGCTGTCATCGCCGATGAACACCATCCACTGATCCCCTGAAACTATCCGATAAGCCCCTTTCTCGATGCCCTTGCTGGTGATCCCCAGTTTGTCGGTGTAAGCACTCTGCCCCACATAAAGTTTCACCACCATCCCTCTACCAACTTCACTGACAATATCCAATTTGGCTCCGGTGATTTTCTCAACGTAAGTTTGCAACTCCTGCGCCGCCAGATGAGTCGAACGCGGCGGGTCCTTGGCGATGACAATCTCCGCCTTGGCCTTGCCATTTTCGACGATGAAAGAATCTGCGGCTGCCAGCGGCAACATTGACAAACAGAAGGTTAAAATAAGGATCCAGTAGGTTTTCATCATGCTATTTTTTCTTCGGGGCTTCCCAAACGCTGGCACCCATGTGGTAACCGTCATAATCAGGAGTTTTGCGAGCATACCAAGCGGTCACAATTTTACCGTTCTCCAGTTGAACACTGGAAGGATAACCACAATCCGCCTTGTCTTCGGCATCCGCGATGCGCAAAACCGCACCCCAGGTCTTGCCTTCGTCTTGACTCAGTTTTGCACAAACTCCTCGTCTGCCGTCGATCCTCACCCCATAACTCAAAAGTAAACGCCCATCCTTCAATCGGCTCAAATGCCCGTTGATCTCATTAGCCGCAGTGACCGCTCGGGCTTCGCTCCATGTCGCACCATTGTCCTCACTGCGAATCAGATCCACTCCCCGATACCTCGCTGCCGCCAACCACTTGCCAGCCCCAAGCGGAAAAATATCCGTCTCGTTGTGCTGCGGACCAATGATCGAAACCGCCTTCCAAGTCCATCCATCGTCATCGCTACGGAAGTGCCACGAACGCCAGTTTTTGGTCCGGGTATTCACCGTAGGGTCGACATACTTGCCCTGATAAGTCGACGTATGCAATGCCCCGTCCGCTGCCTGCCAAATGTCACCAAAAGGGATGTGATTGGGCCAGCCCTCTTCAACCGAGGGAAACTCTTCACGTTTCTCCCAAGTCCGACCGCCATCTGCCGAACGCATGACCCACGGTCGCAGAATGTCATCCCGAAACGCCGCCTGTTTGGGGCGTTGGGACTGTTTCACATTGCTCCAGCCAGAGCACAATACAATGAGATCCCCGTTTTTAGCCAATCCGGCAGCGTGATTCATGCGGTTCGTATTGGGAGCGTGCCGGGTGACCGTCGAACGCTTTTCCCAAGTCAGTCCATCCTTACTGGCATAACAATCAACATCAGCCTCACGACTGCCATGGCTTCCGCCGTTGTGAAAAACGGCAAGAATACCTCCATCCGCCATCAGTGTCAAATTTGGCCAGGCACACACCCCCTTCACCGCCACCACCGAACGCAACTCGTCGGGTCGGGTTTCAACCGGCGGCGTTTTGGTCTCCGCCGCCTGCCCGGTTTCGAGGATCAAAGCAACCAAACCAACCAACCAAAGTGAATACTTCATCCTGGATCCAAGTGATAATAAATTAAATTTTCGCATGCTCTGTTAGGTTTTTCTTCAATTGCTTTTCATTCATTTTTTAATTGCAAAAACAATTCCGTCAACTTCTTCACAATTTTTGGCGAAGCGCCTTTTTCAACCCGGTTGACCGTCAACCAGGTTTCATATCCTCCCAGCTCATGTTGTTTTGGTGATGGCAAATAACCATTGCCCCCATTAGCCAGTTCAATCGTAAAAGTTTCGCCAAAGGGGCTCCTGTTTTCAATCTCCAGACCTATCTCAGTGAAAACCTCAAAAGGCAAAGCCGCAATTCCAAGATCCCCGATACGAAAAACCTGCGCAGCAATATCGAGCGTCTCAGGAAATTTGGCCACATCGATCGCCCGTCGGGCGAACAAAGCCTGCCTCGTATATTCACGGGAATCAGGTTTGGGATTTTCCAAAATTGCCTTAGCGCGCTTCAACTGCTCTGCATCCGGACGGCGATAACGCAGAGTCATCTCCGCTTGAGCTGCTCCGAGCTTCACCCAGTCCTTATGTTTGATCGTTTTGCGAATCCGCAGAACCTCCTGCGCCAGATCCTCCGCCACCAGTTTCATCTTTTCATAAGGCGCATAAGAACGACGCTTTTTTTTGCCGTAACTGGCGTAGTCGTTGTTATTGATGTCTCCGCTGGCACCATTGCTCAGCATACCGACAAATGGAGGGTCGTCTCCCTTCGCCGCCAACAATTGTGCGATGCGTTGACTGAACACCCCGAAATAATCCGCCGAGATGTGCCCTTTGCCCACCCCACCGACATAATGCAACCAGTGATTGGCCAGCAAAGCGATCGGACGCCCCGCCGTGGATTCGACCGAAAGAAAATAAACCTTTGCATTGACCGGTCCTGCGGGCTTGAGTAATTCTCTGGCATAACGCCCCGGATTCGTCACCGCCAGATCCTCGTCGCCAAAGGGACTGGTCACCGTCTTGCCGTCCTTGAGCAACCAGCGCCGGTTGAAAACATGTTGTGGCACTTCCCCCGCACCCCAAGCAATTCGTGCCGGCTCAAGGTTATGCAAAGCCCGCTGGATCCCGTCGGCAATGCGACGAATGACAAACTTCTGGTATTCATCAAACGGCTGGTCGAGAACCGTGTAGCTGGTCCCGCGCAAGCTCGGTGCCGAGTGCGAATGGGTGGCAGCCATCAGCATATTCTCCATCGGCAGGCTGGTATTCTCGTGAATCAACTGCTTAGCCGCATCAAAAACTTCATGTGGAATCTGGACATTATCGACAATCGCAAACGCAAGTTGAGTCTGCCCGTCATCGAGCACTAGGCAGCGCACGTGAAGTTCATCGTGGATGTGAAGCGAACCCTTCGGCGCAAAACCACCAATAATCGAGGTGCCGAGAAAAGGCGTGATGTTACTAGTCGCCGCCCCCGCACGAAAGACTTTAACTACAGTCGAAGCAGGCTCCCCTGAGCTCTGGGGTCGCGAAGATTCCTCAACAGCGTAGCTTTGCAGCGCCACGATACTGAGCGCCATAATAATCAGGGGGGATTTCATGCCAAAAGATAAAACAGACTTACCGAACCCGCCCAATATGTCAATAGCGCACCGCAGGCGTGCGGACATCTCTAGCGCTCCCATATCCCTCCTTCATACAACAAGCTGACTCAACAAGCGAAATTGCCCCTACGAGGTGTTGCGTGTTTAATTAAAAAGATAACTGCAAATAGCTATTTCTTCATTTTCCAGAACTGACACCCATGCCTCATGGTAATGCTATGCGCTAAAAAGTAACAACCGCAACAGAACCCATATAGAGTAAATTTGAAGGCTTGCGTACACTGCTAAAAATAATTTATCCAAAGTTACAGAAGACCAATAACTTCGCAAATAGCCTAGATAACCCACAATACCTATATTATTAGGATTTAAAAAATAATCATCTGATCTAATTCGTTCCGTATCTGAGAAAAAAATGTGTACTTTTACTGATCTGAAATAGTTATCAAATATCGCGCCCTCCTTTACCGCACCCTTTACCATCTCTTTCACCCCCTTCTTTACCGCCTCTTGCTTCGGAGGGAAAGCAACTCCGGCTATTGGAATGATGCTGGAAGTCAGCGGTTTATGATCCGATGGCCTGAAGTAGCTACACGGAGGGGGTGGCGTATCTGCTAGGATTGGAGGTTGAGCGCGATGGCCAATTCGTGAAGTAACACGACATGTAGCCCTTCTCCCGATTGGCCGATTATACCTCTCTGGAATACCGACATGCGTAATATTCAAACGCTCTCGCCTCCCCGCATCACTGTATTGCTTCCCCATGATTCCTTACACTTTTTTTTTAAATCCTAGGCATTTACCTGTCGATAAGTATGAGAGAGCTTGCTAGAGCAAGTCAAGCAATGAAACTTCGTCGTCCAGACGTCCATCTAGGGGTCAGTCAAGAATGGCACTGCATTTACCAGCCCTCCCAAGAGGAACGCAGAAGGATTAAAATACGAACTCGCAAAACCAAGGCGAATGGTTTATCCTACGAACATGGCACTGGTTGAATCCATCACCAAGGAACTCCACGAACTCCCCAACGCCAAGTTGGTCGAAGTGGCTCGCTTTGTGGGAGAGCTTGATCCTCAGATTGCACAGCGACAGCGCAAAGCTCTTGCCCAGTCCTTTGGCTGCATGGATGACGAAGACGGAGAAGCCTTTGAAGCTGCTGTATTGTCAGAGCAATCGGCAGATTCAGAAAATTGAGTCTTATGACCCACATCCTGTTCGATACCCTCCCCATTGTTGCGCACTTTCGAGGCAAGCTGGATTTTTCAACCATGTTGCCGGAAGATAGCTTATTATTCACCTCGCTCTTTACCTTAGGAGAGCTGGAGAAAGGAATTACCCGTGCCAACCATCCGGAAAAAGAGCGTATTCGGGTCGACTCGTTCCTCAAAGGCATTGTGATTCTGATGCCTGATGAAGCGACGGCGGCGGCATACGGAAAAATCTCGGGCAAACTTGACTCACAAGGACAGCGCATCCCAGAAAACGATATGTGGATTGCTGCGGTTGCTTTGGAATATGAAATGAAACTGGTCACAGGCGATGCCCATTTCAGCCGCGTCGTTGACTTGGATATACTCCATTTAAATTGGTGAAACTCTTTTATTTAAACGTCGGAGGAGTCAGTCCTTGAAAACAAAGATTCCCATCCAGCTCAACCCCAAATGCTGTCGAGAAACGCTGCACCTCTCCGTCGCTCCCGTGATTACCGTTAAATCAACATCTTTGGCAAACCTGCTCTCGCCTCAATTCTGCAGAGCCCATCCGCCAATCACACAGAACGAAAAATTGTAAGTTTCACAAAACGACTGCAATGGATGTTATGGTTTCCAATCGCCGGATATCCACCTGGCGTGATCGCGCGAAACCCCAGCGTATTCTTCTTGTCACTGGAAAAAGCTCCCGACTCGACCACGCAAGACTTCAGCGTCTGCTTCTCCACCCCGCTAAGAAACGTCAACTCACTCGGACTCCACCAGCGGTGATGACCAGCTTGGCTGAACCTGAGCGATGATCAAAAGCAAAAGGGCAAGAGTATAAAAAAAGCTCGCTGGTTTTTTAAAGTTTTTCATTTATTTAAAGGATTGCGAATCCATACCCCTTTGCCATGACCTCCGCGAGGTGTGGTTTTTGGATAGTCTGCATTTATTTTCTGCTCAACGACCCGGACCAGTTGACTGGCAGGCACACTCACTTTGGATTGCCCCCAGTGCACATCACTCATATACAGATCACTCACAGTGCAGTCCACATCAGGCGAAAATATTTCCCTCCAGTGTTCAGGATTCTTAGAACCCGCTTTATACGTTGCGGATTGCGGACCGATTATCAGCAAACGAAAATCCGCACTTTTAGGGAAATTGAGTTGCACTCCTCGAATAGAAATAACTTTACTATCCGCATGGATCTGAATACTTCCGAGACGATTAAAGGTCAGGTTTTCAAAATGGATATTTCTCAATTCACCGACTCCAGCACTAAAGTCCGCCCCAACCTTCGCTTCCAAATTAGGTTGGTTATAAAGTTTGAAATCGCGAATATCCACAATGTCCCTGATGACAACGTCATGCACATCACAATCGAGGGTGCTGCCATCGGGAAAGCGCTTCACTCCGGGTAACAAGCGTATCGAATCTGTAGATCCAGCGGACATAGCTGCCCCCTGGATTTTCTCAACCAACACATGATGAATCGGCCCCCAAACCATAGCCCCATTGCTCCACTCCCACGCATTCAAAGCCACGGGATCATCGTGCAGAGTTCCCGAGATGTTACGAATAATAACATAACTCGATGCTCCCGCTACGTGCACTCCGTCACGCCCATGATGCTCAAATGTGATATTCTCAACCAGAAAATCGCTACCCGTGCCTATATGAATCCCGTATGAACGAGATTGCTTGATGGTTAAATTCCGCACCACCACCCCAAAAATATTTTGCAACAGGATGACCCCATGACTGCCTACCACCCAATTTTTTCTTCCAGAATGTCCGCGCTGATTGCCATTGACCATGCCTGAGCCAAAATAAAGCGTCGTCCAGATACCTCCCTCCACAAGGATATCACTATCCGGCTCGAGCCCCTTTGGAACCGGACCTTCTCGGAACCCCCTAATATGTTCGTTACGTACCATGCAAGTATTACTGCCTGGCTTGAGACGTATCTCTGCATCAGGAGCAGCTTTTAAGCGTTGGCCTGATTTTAATACAATCGGATGATCCAGGTAATAGGGCACCTCCTTCTTAGGCAGATACACTTCTCCGCACTTATCCAGAGCCGCTTGAATGGCATCATTCCAAATCGCTCCCTTCACTTCACGCTCCTGTGGATCTCCATTTTCGTCAGGCCATAGCTCTATCCACGACGCGGATCGAACTCGGTCAGCATAGTGCGAAACATTGGCTTGGGTCGGCGGTTCACCGAACTGTTTAGTCAGCGTATCAGCCATGACCTCCACCCTCGCTTCAACCCTCGCGACAATTATATCCCGATTTATTATATAATCGGATACCTTCTTAGCGAGAACCGGAGAAGCCAAAAAAACAGCTACTAACG
>JAJRVS010000236.1 GCA_024277195.1 Verrucomicrobiota bacterium
CAACTGTTAGCGGAGCCTTGGGTAAAAAAGGTATTGGATTTTTCTGTTCAGTATCAGATGGAGGACAAGGGATTGCGGAAATTAGGATTGATTCGTTTGCAGAATGATTTGCGTGGTCAGTTCAAGGCTTGCATTGCTGCTACAAAGTTTTGTCAGGGAATGACGACGGAATTGGCGCGTTTTTTGATGCAGCACGCATTGCCGGTTTATGAAGAGGGGGGGGCTTTGGTGAATTTGCTTGAATCACAGTTGCAGGCCGTTTCTTATAAAGGGCCGGTGGGAATTGATGCTTTTGTCTATCGAGATGAATCAGGTGGTTTGGTTTTACGCCAGCTTTGCGAAGTCAATCCGCGTTACACCATGGGGCGTTTGACTTTGGAGTTGGCCAAAAGGGTGGCGCCTGGTCACTCGATTAAATTCGAGATCGTGAAAAATACGCAGTTTTCTGATGGAGACGGGGTGGAGCTGGATGCAAAAGGGCTTTTTTGCCGGGGCAGAATGTGTTTGAATGACCGCGATCAGGCAGACCGTTTTCTGGCCTGTCTTTCGGTGGGGAAAAGATTGGAAGAGATAGCTGAAATAGAAATGTCGGGAGATTAGAAAAAGAAGGTGGTGTGAACCTATTAAAGTGTATGCTTGTTCGTTCTTAATTCTTTTGACTATGAAAAAAATTCTTCTCATTACTTTTGTGATCACCTTTGGGCAAGCGGCGCTTATTAGCTTGTTTGCTGCGGATAAGGACATTGATCCGGGCATTTATCGCACGACTGTTTTTGAAGATGAATTCTCAGGTGAAAGCTTGAACAAAAAGTGGGGGATGTATAAAAGCGCATCGACGGTTCGTGACGGGGTGATGGTGGGGATCACGCCGGATGATGCGGATCACCCTTCGGTGAATACCATTCGTTTCGAACCTCGTGCGGATCTTGAAGTGGCCGTTTCATTTAAGTTTAATGGCTCCAAGAGGTTTTCGGTGATGTATCGTGATAAAGCTTATAAGGGAACTCATGCCGGGCATATCTGTCATGTGGCGGTGCAGGCGAATAGGGTGACTTTGTATGACACCAAAACAGGGATATTCAAAAATGAAATCTATGATGCGCGTAAGGCAGGCACTTTAGACGAAGCAGCAAAAGAGCTGCTGAAGAGCAAACAACAGCAGGTGAAGCTTGAGTTGGATGAGAACAAATGGCACGATTTGCTGATTCGAATCCAAGGTGATGTGATGGAGGTTTTTGTTGATGGCAAAAAAGCGGGACGTTTTCAGTCCGAGGGTTTTGCTCATCAGGCGTTTGATCAGGTGAATCTGACAACTTCGAAAAAAGAGATGCTCTATGATCGGTTTAAGATCAAAGGAACAGGTAAGTAGTTAATGCTTCAGTGCAGAAAAGTGAAGACTAAGAGGAGTGCCGTATGGGCGGTTTTGATTTTAATTCTTGTGGGGTGCTCGGGCAATGGGGGTGGTGAGGTAGCCGCGGATGCCATCAGTATTGAGCATTTTTTACAGGACAAGGGCACAGGTATTCCTGCTGCCGTCAAGGTGAGCGGTGGCGTTTTAGTGCACACCACTCAACTGTTTCCGGTCTTGGATGCGAAAAGCAGCGGCAGTTCTACTTTGCAAGGGCAGGTCGATTCTTTGTTGAACGAACTTGAAGGGATTTTGGAAGAGCATGGGGGAGGGAGCGTGGATCAAGTGGTCAAACTTAATGTTTATGTGCGTGCTGCGGGGGATTGTGAGAAGGTCGAAAAATTACTGGTCACGTGGTTTGCAAAACATCCCATGCCTGCGCTAACGCTCATTGTTACGCCTTTAGCACGACCGGGGGCTTTAGTTGCTCTGGATGCGGTGGCTGTGATTGTCGATTCAGATACTCCCAAGGGAGTTGAGATGTGGAGTGATTTGCATGCGATCAAAGGGAGGACTTTTGGTGGAGAGGCTTTGGCGGCTGTGTCGGGGTATAAAACTGATTTGGTTTATATATCAGGGAGGGCAACCAAGGCGGATGACTTAGGTGACGCAACTCAAGCTACGATGGAGCAGTTGATCTCTGTGTTGCAAATGTTGGGAGGCAATGCGGAGAGCGTGGTGCAGGTTAAGGTTTTTCTAAAACCGATGCATGAAGCGGTTTTTGCTGCTGAAGCGATTCAGAATTTTTTTGAAAAAATGGATCGGCCGCCAGTGGTGATGGTGGAATGGGAGTCTTCTTCTTATCCCACTGAGATCGAAGTGATCGCGGCGATTCCGAGTAGGAGGGGAGAGGGTAACAAGGTGATGTATATGACTCCGCCCGGAGACAAGCCGTCACCGGTTTACAGCAAGGTGACGGTGGTGCGGGATCATGACTTGATCTATGTCGGTGGCATGGTGGGTGATCTGGGGGAAGATGCTGAGGCCGAGGTCAAAACATTATATGATCGTATGGGCAAAGCGGTGGAGACTGCGGGAGGGGATTTTAATCACTTGGTCAAAGCGACTTATTACGTTTCAAATCCAGAGGTTAGCAAGGCCTTGAATGAACTGCGGCCCAAGGAGTATGATGCAAAAAGTCCGCCAGCAGCATCGAAGGTGACATTGAAGGAGATAGGGGTGGCCGATCGTGGGATATTGATCGACATGATTGCGGTGCCGGCCATAGGTGATTAGACTTTAGGAGGGAGGCGGGCAAATTGGGTGGAAAGTCAACCTTCCGTGATTGCGGGTTTGACTGAGGGCGGGAAGGTGCTTGGTTTTTGCCATGGCTTATTCAAGCGTTTATACAAAAGATAATTATGAAGGTAGGTAGCTTCCAAGTGGCACTGATTCTTTTGGCTGCGGTATTTGGCGGGGTAGCTACAATGTTAGCAGGCTCCGATGGAAGTGGCTCCTTGAAGATAGGGCGACGGAAGCAGTTGTTTGCAGATGGTTACATTATTGAGGAATTGGAAAATGTTTACCGGGTGATGAATCAACCTGTAAAGTATGGGGGAAACCCTTTGATTGAGCTCAATCCTCATCAGAGGCCAGGTAGTGATGATCTGATAGTGGTGAGTGGAAGTGTGTTATACGATCAAGAAGTAGGGCTCTTTAAAATGTGGTATGAGGGAGCGAATTATAACTGGAATCACAATGTTGTGTGTTATTCCTACTCAAAAGACGGAATTCACTGGGAACTGCCCGATTTGGGTTTGATTCAGCATCAGGGCTCGAAGGAGAATAATGTTGTTTTTGAAAAGGGGGCGGGAGAAATGGCGCCGGCGGTGATGAAAGATACTGCCACTAAAGACACTAGCCGCCGATATAAGATGCTATATAAACGAGCGGGGAAGGGGTGGCCACTGCAAGGGATCAATACTGCCTATTCGGCTGATGGCATACATTGGAAGCCTTGGGTGAGTGAGGATGTGATTGAGAAGAGCGATAGTCCAAACTCGGTTTTATGGGATGCTAGATTGAAGAAGTATATAGCGCATACCAGAGAGTGGGAGGGCGGTAAAAAGACGCGGGTGGTGCTGCAAAGTGCGAGTGATAATTTTATTAACTGGACGAGGGAAAAGGTGATTTTGAGACCTGATAAAAAGGATCCTCTTGGGCGACAGTTTTACAATATGGAGTGGATGCCTTATGCAGATGGGTATTTTGGTTTTTTGGCGGTGTATGATGTGGCTAAGGGAGCGTCTTGGGATAAGGTGAATATTCAATTGACCTATAGTCGGGACGGGTGGAGATGGAGCCGTTTAGGAGAACGTCAGCCTTTCATTGAGAATGGTAGGGAACCGGGCATGGTCGATTGGGGGCAAGTTTATGTGATGCAAAAGCCAATCGTGGTTGGAGATGAGATTTGGATTTACTATGTAGGGTTCAAGGGGCTGCACTGGGCTATTGCGAAGAAGGAGTTGCAGGGTAGCTCGGTGAATTTGTGTAAAATCAGGCTTGACGGTTTTGTTTCACTCGACTCTGGCGGTAAAGGAGTGGTGGTCACTAAGCCTTTGGTGATGACAGGGGAGCGACTCGTGGTGAATGCGAATGCGGCTCATGATGCTTCAGTTAAAGTAGAGGTTTTGGATGAAAATTGGCAGGTGATTGAAGGCTTCAGTAAGGAGGACGGTGGGTTGTTATCAGGTGATCATGTTCGGCATGTGGTGTCGTGGAAGGGCAAAACTGACGTTTCTCTATTGAAGAATAAGAGTATTCGTTTGAGATTTTATTTGGATCGTTCGAAGCTGTATTCTTTTGTTTTTGCTGCGAATAAATAATAAACCTCATTTAGATGAAAGTGCCCTTGTTAAATTGGTTGTTACCATTGTGTTTATTCTTCGCATCCCTTTTGTCTGTAGCTGGGTACTCAGCGGAAATCAGCAAGCCAAATTTGCTTTTCATCATCACTGATGACCAAAGGTTTGACATGATGGGAAGTGTTACTCCTTATGTCATAACGCCAGAGATGGATCGTCTAGCGAAGGAGGGCGTGCGTTTTGATAAGGCTTTTGTTACGACTCCAATCTGCGCTGCGAGTAGAGCTTCGATGTTGACTGGTGTGGTGGAGCGAAGTCATCGTTACACATTTTATACGCCAGGACTAGCCCGGAAATGGACTGAACGTAGTTATCCTGTGCAGTTGCGTAAGGCGGGTTATACCACGGCTTACATAGGGAAATTCGGAGTCAAATTGGAAAATAAGAAGGCGATGGATGAAATGTTCGACCATCATGAGGTGTTGAAGCGCACACCTTATTTTAAAACTCAAGAAGATGGTTCGGTGCGTCATTTGACGGATATCACTGGAGATCGAGCAATAGGTTTTATCGCCAACCGTTCAAATGACAAGCCGTGGATGATGTGTCTCGCTTTTAATGCTCCTCATGCCGAGGATAATGATAGCCGGCAATATATTTGGCCTGATTATGTTCATCATTTGTATCAAGATTTAAAAATCAAAAAACCAGCGCTTTCTGAGCCAAGGTTTTACAATCAGTTGCCAAGATTTCTACGCGAGGGCACCCTGAATCGTGAACGTTGGCATTGGCGTTTTGATCCGTGGCCAAGGAAAAATAAAGGGGAAGAGATGATCAAAGGATATTTCCGGATGATTTCAGCCATTGATCATAATATTGGCAGGGTGCGCTCTGCACTGGCGGAGCAGGGAGTCGCCGATAACACTGTGATTGTGATGATTGGTGATAATGGAACTTTTTTGGGAGAACGAGGCTACGCCGAGAAATACTTGCCTTATGATTTGAGCATTCATGTGCCCTTGTTGTTTTTTGATCCGCGTCCAGAGTCGAAAATGATTGCCGGTTTGCGACCGAAAGCTATCGTTGCGAACATAGACGTGCCAGTCACTTTATTAGAACTTGCGGGCGCGGATCGTCCTGATTCTATGCAAGGACGAAGTTTGGTTTTGTTGACGCAAATGCGGGGAATTCCAGCTGACTGGCGAAGTGATTTGTGGATTGAACATTTGATGATGAAAGAATCTATCCGCAAACATGAAGGGGTTCGCACGGAGCAATATAAATATAGTCGTTATTTTGAAGCTAAGCCGATTTTGGAGGAGCTCTACGATCTTAGAAATGACCCTATGGAGGCTCGTAATCTGATCAATGATCCCAAATACGCTTATATGGCAGAGCGGTTACGGAAGCGGACCGACGAGCTGCGTGGTCAATATGGTGGAGTATTTCTTCCAGATCCTGAAACCTTGGAAAACGTGAAAAAAATCAAAGCCGCCGAGGAAGTGAAGCCGAGTGATCGCCGATAAAGCTCTGCAGGGAAGGACTTACGTGATTGCGGGTTTGACTGCTTGCAAGGAAGTGCTTGGTTTCCCGTCTATGAAACCTCCAAAATTAAACCTTCGTTGGTCACGGGCTTTGGCTGTGATCTTATTGACTTCTTCTGTATTTGCCGAGCGAGCTGCGGCTGAGTTGAAGTTGCCGACCATTGTTGGCGACAACATGGTTTTACAGCGCGAACAGGATTTGAATATATGGGGATGGGATAATGTCGGGCAGCAGGTGAGTGTTTCTTTTGCGGGTCAGAACGTGCAAGGCAAGGCTAATGACAAGGGGCGCTGGCAAGTGGTTCTGAAAGCAATGAAGGCGAATGCCAAGCCTCAGGATATGGTGATCACGGGTTCGGGCGGCAAGAAAATCACCTTGGCAAATATCTTGGTGGGTGAGGTGTGGTTGTGTTCCGGACAATCAAACATGTCTTTTACCGTGGGGCGCAGTTATGGCGGGGATTTGGAAGCTTTGACGGCACACCATCATCAGATCAGAATGATCTCGGTGCCTAATCTGGCGAATCAGCAACCACAAGATCACTTCAAGGGGCAATGGGATGAATGTGAACCGGGGGTGACAGCGAACTTCAGTGCAGTGGGTTATTACTTTGGCAGATTACTGCATCAGGCACTGGGAGTTCCAGTTGGATTGATCGACAATGCCTGGGGTGGTTCTGCTGCCGAAGCTTGGGTGCGGCGTGATTTGTTGGAGAAGGATCCTAAATACAAAGCTTTGATGGAACGCTGGACTAAGATCGAAAAAACTTACGATTTTGATGCTTTGATGAAAGCTTACCAAGTGAAAAGAGAGGCATGGCAGGTCAAGGTGAAAGCGGCTAAAGCAGCCAATAAACCGATTCCTCCAGCGCCTCGTGGACCTAGAAATTTGCTCACAGGTAATAACCGTCCGGCCAACCTCTACAACGGAGTTTTGCATCCGGTGATCGGTTATGGCATGCGTGGCGCGATTTGGTATCAGGGTGAATCCAATGCGGGACGGGCTTATGAATACCGTTCGCTTTTTCCTTTGATGATTCAGAATTGGCGAGACGAGTGGGGGCAGGGAGATTTCCCTTTTTATTGGGTGCAATTGGCAGACTTCAAGGGAGAAAAACCCGAGCCAGAGGACAGTCAGTGGGCGGAGTTGCGTGAAGCCCAGACCTTGACGATGTCCAAACTGAAAAACACTGGGGAAGCGGTGATCATCGATATCGGGGAAGGGCGTGATATTCACCCCAGAAATAAACGCACGGTGGGAGAACGGCTGGCTCGTTGGGCCTTGGCCAAAGACTATGGCTTCGATAAAACAATTGTGTTCCAGAGTCCGACTTATCAGAAAATGGAAAAGAAAGGTGATAAAATTCTGCTGACTTTTGATCATGTGGGACCAAAGGGCTTGTATTCCTTTGATGTGAGAGAGCCTATTGGGTTTGCCGTTGCCGCCGCTGACAAAAAATTCGTATGGGCTAAGGGGAGGATTGTAGGGATAAATCAGGTAGAAGTTTGGAGTGACGAGGTGAAAGAGCCGGTAGCCGTTCGTTATGCCTGGGCTGCTAATCCTGTTGCGAACATGCGCAGTGGCGAAAATCTGCCGATGACGCCTTTCCGTACTGATGATTTTCCTATGATCACGAACCCTGAGACAGTACAAGCCAAGGCCAAGTGAGCAGGGTGATTATAGCTTGTTAACCAAAACATCGGTATGAATACACGGCGTAGTTTTCTCAGTCGATCAGGTTTGGCTCTTGCGGCATCGGGAGGTTTTACTGGTGCGGGAGTTCAGTTAGCTGCTGCCAAAGATGGAGGGGCAGATGGAGCTGCGCCGCAGAAGATCATCCATTTGGTAGCTGATGGCATGAGCATGGGGACTTTGACCTGTGCGGATTATTTGTCCCAGCAAGTTCGCGGTCGCAGTTTGGTGTGGACACAACTTTTGAACCAGAAGGGTGTGGTCAATGCGTTGATGAATATGCGGTCATTGAACTCCCAGGTGACGGATTCTTCGGCGGCGTCCAGTAGCTGGGGCAGCGGGTCACGCATTGTCAACGGTGCGGTGAATCAACTGCCGGACGGGCGTAATTTGAAAACCCTCTATGAAGTTCTTGGCGACGCCGGATGGAAACGGGGATTGGTAACGACAACGGAGTTGACTCACGCCACCCCCGCAGGTTTTGCCGCAGCGGTGGCCAAACGCGGGATGGGAGAAACCATCGCCGAGCAGTATTTGGAAAGAGGAGTCGAGGTGCTCTTGGGTGGGGGGCGCAAACATTTTGATTCGAGCACACGCACCGATAAAAAAGATCTTTATGCTGACTATCTGAAGAAGGGTTACACCGTGATGCAGTCCAAAGCTGAGCTTGAAAAAGCTCCTTTGGATAAAACTTGGATAGGCACTTTTTCTGACAGTCACCTGCCGTACAGCGTGGATTATCTCAATGATGCCGATTTGCAAAAAGAGGTGCCTACTCTGGCACAGATGACGAAGCGAGCTTTGCAAAATCTGGGGCAATCAGATAGGTTTATCCTGCAGGTTGAAGGAGGCCGGGTGGATCATGCTTGTCACACCTGTGATGCGATTGGCGCTTTTCGCGACCAGATTGCCTTTGATGAGGCGGTGGAACAGTGTCTGACTTATCAGAATGAGCATCCGGAGACCTTGTTGATTATCACCACTGACCACGGTAATGGTAATCCGGGTTTAAACGGAGCTGGACCGGGTTATGGTCAGAGCCCGGCTTTGTTCGCTCATTTGAAAGAAGCAACTGCATCGTTTTCGGTGATGCTCAAAAATATGGGCCGGACACCCAGCGCGGAGCAAATCCGCAAGGTGATAGTTGAGAGCACGGGTTACAAGGTGCCAATGTCGAAGGTGGACCAGTTGGCTCCTTATTTCGAAAAAAAGGGAGACCCTCTCTATAGCTTGCTGAATTCTGTAGTCGCCCAACTCGGTCAATTGATGGGTAATCATTGGGGTATCGGTTGGTCGGCGAATATGCACACGGCGGATTATGTGCCTTTGACGGCACTTGGCCCCGGAGCGGAGAAGTTTCGCGGTTTTATTCAGAACACTGATGTCTTCCATCATTACATGGCTTTAGCCGGTATCGATTTCAAAAATCCTACGATGCCCTTGATGGTAGAAAACCCTGCTGTAGGCACATTATCTCCGGACTCGTTCAAGCGGGTGGAGGATTATCAGAATGTGATGGTATAGACTCTTGCAGCTCCTTAGCGCTGTGGCTCCAACTCTTTCTGTTTGGATGATTTGAGCTTGAAGTTAAAAAGCTTTTTGCGGGGCTTTTTAGTTTCGCCAAGGCTTGGTGCAGAGGTATTGCG
>JAJRVS010000237.1 GCA_024277195.1 Verrucomicrobiota bacterium
CTGCTTGATCCCGAAGGCAAACAAATCGTCTCGGCCTCGGAAGACGGGAGCATCCGCATCTGGGACATCGCTGGCAAAAAAGCCATTCGGACCATCAATCACGGTGGCGGTGCAGTCGCCTATCTGGCTGTCAGCTCCAATGGACAATACATCCTTTCATCTACTAAAGAAGGTCCGGCCCGGCTCTGGAATGCCAAAGACGGCAAACGTTTAGCCGAACTGAAAGGTAACGCCGATCTACTCGCCGAGCGCGATGCCATGCAGCGCCGCGTCGATCTCGCCAAACGCCTGGCTGCCGAATTCACCAAGGCCCTGCCTGCAGCAGAAAAGGTGTGGCAAGAGGAATCCACTAAAGCCACTGAAGCCGCCACCAAAGCAGTTGCCGCCCGTCTCGAAACCGAGAAAAAAATAACCTCGCTCAAACGCCTGCGGCGCAAATTGCCCGCAGCTAAAGAGGCTGACCTTAAAAAATCCGCAGAAGAAACAGCCAAAGCAAAAAACACCCTGGCCATTGCAGAACGCAATCGTGATCTGTCCATCCGCCTGACCTCCCAAGCTGCCGAAAAACACGTCGCCCTGAAAATCAAAAATCAAACGGCGACTACCATTGAAAAAAGCCTCAGCGAAGAAATCAAAAAGCTCAACGAAGGCATCAAAAAAGACGACGCTATAGCGGTGCAGGCATTGGCGTTTTCCAACGACTCCAGCCAAGCCGCGGTAGCGCTTGCTGACGGTTCACTGCGTTTCTGGAATGCCTCCACCGGAAAATTCCTCCACAGCATCCAACAAAGCAGCCCGACACTGGCCATCCATTACGCTGCCACAGGGCGATTGTTAGGCGCACAAAAAGACAAAAAACTAGCCACTTGGAACCCCGATCCCCAGTGGACTTGGACGGCCAATCTGGGAGACGGCGAAAACTCCGACATTTTTCCCGACCGAGTGACCGCGCTCGCCTACAGTCGTGACGGCTCCATCCTCGCCACCGGCTCAGGCGTGCCCTCACGCAGCGGCGAATTACGCTTATGGGATGCCCTGACCCACAAAACCATCATTGCCAATAACGAAGCCCACGACGATACCATCGCCGCCATCGCGTTCTCACCCGATGACAGAAAAATCGCCACCGCATCCACCGACCGTTTTGTGAAAACCTTTGATCCCAGCACCTTGGAATTCATCCGTGGATACGAAGGCCACACCTCACATGTGCTAGCCGTGGACTGGAGTCCGGATGGCCGTTTCCTGGCTTCCGGCAGCGCCGACAAACAAGTCAAAATCTGGGATTTCGAAACCGGCTCACAAACCAAGAAAATCGAAGGTTACGAAAAAGAAGTGACCGCCGTCGCCTACATCTCCAACACCGACCAACTGCTCACCGCCTCGGGAGACAAAAAAGTCAAACTGGGTACCGTTGCCCTGCCCGATACCGACAGTTTCATCTACACCGCCGCCATTTCTGCAGGTGGAACCTACGTCATCGCCGGAGGACAGGATGGAAAACTCCGCGTATGGGATGGCAAAACCCGCAAAATCCTCTACGACTTCCCCTCCCTCAACCAAGCTGAAGAAAAAAACAAAACCGCGCAGGTGAAGTAGAAGGAGGATTTAAAATTTGAAATTTACGGCAACCGCTGAAATCAGTCATTCATCCTACTCTCTTATTCGCGCCCATTAGCAGATCCCCTGATTCTCTCCTCTTTTCTATTTTCTCCAAAATCCTCGCTTGCGTTGCTCTCCCCTTGCCTTCACTTTGCGGGCGTCCATGAGCAACCCTATCGATCAAGTTTTCAGCCAACTCCGCAGTGATAATAAAACCGCCTTTGTCGCTTACGTGGCAGCCGGTGATCCCGACATGCCGCGCTCGCTCGAAGTCATGTTAGCCCTCGAACGCGCAGGTGCCGACATCATCGAACTCGGCGTAGCTTTTTCCGATCCGCTAGCCGACGGCGTGGTCAACCAAATGGCCGCCCAACGCGCCCTCGATGCCGGCGCAACTCTAGCCGGCACGCTTGATCTGGTTAGAGATTTTCGCAAAACCGGCTCGCAGACTCCGATCGTCTTTTTCACCTACCTGAACCCAGTTTACGTTTACGGCTTTTCCCGCTTCCACCAGGAAGCCGCAGCCGCTGGAGTCGATGGGGTTTTGTTCCTCGATCTTCCGCCGGAAGAAAGCCAATGGAATGCCGAGCTCAAAGAATCAAACGAACTGTGTCATATCCGCTTGATCGCACCCACCACCCCGGATGAGCGCATCCAGTCGATCACCCACAGTGGCGAAGGTTTCATCTATTATGTCTGCCGCGAAGGCGTGACCGGCGCCAAAAGTGATCTCGCTGACGACATTGATGAGCAAGTCACTGGCATTCAGCAACATACCCAACTTCCGGTGGTGGTCGGTTTTGGCATTTCCACCCCCGACCAGGCACAGAGCGTCGCTCGTTCGGCTGATGGCGTGGTGGTCGGTTCGGCGATCGTACGTTGCGTCGAACAATATGGCGACAAGGATGATCTGGCAAAACAGGTCGAAGCCTACGTGAAACCGCTTGTGGATGCGGTGAAGTCAGTCTAATTTCCCTTTCTGGCAAAACTCACCGCCCCAGCGGGAGAGCCAACATTCCGAACGATGATCCATTTCTGGAAAATGAACGGTGCCGGCAACGATTTTGTCGTTGTAGACAACCGAGAAAACCAGCTCTCGCTTAGCCGCGAAGAGATCGCCCTGCTGTGCCAACGTCAAAGAGGCATCGGTGCCGACGGCTTGCTGGCCGTCGAGCCCGCTGAAGACCGTTCGGAAAACGGAGCGGATTACCGCATGCGTTATTACAATGCCGACGGCGGCGAAGCTGAAATGTGCGGCAACGGTGCGCGCTGTTTTGCCGCTTTTATCAATCGCTTGAGCGACAAGCAACTCGAGCAGGTCTCTTTCGAAACCATGGCAGGTGTCATTCAGGCACAATTCCTCGGCGATATCATCCGCATTGATCTCGGCCGCCCCCAGGATCAAAAACTCAATAGCAATCTGGAGATCAATGGCGAGCAAATAACCGTTCACTCGGTCAATACCGGCGTCCCCCACGCGGTGGTCACCGTCGATGACCTAGAAAATACCGACATCCGCACTCTGGGCTCCGCCCTGCGGCATCACGCCCACTTTGCCCCGGCCGGTAGCAACATCAATTTCATGCAAATCGAAGCGCCGGATCACATCTCCATCCGCACCTATGAGCGCGGCGTCGAAGACGAAACCCTGGCTTGCGGTACCGGCATGGTCGCCTGCGCCCTGATGCATCATCAGCTCAACGATGCGCCACTGCCGATAAAAATCACCGTGCGCGGAGGCGATACCCTGTTAGTCGATTTTGAAAAAAATCCTGACGGGGATGTTGAAAACGCCACCCTCACCGGACCAGCTGAATTCACTTTTGAAGGAACTTTTCTAAACTAAAACCACTCACTTTTACTACCAAACACCATGTTTGCCGGAGTCCACACCGCCCTAGCCACCCCTTTCACCGATCAAGGCATCGACACCAATGCCTTTTGCGCACTGATCGATCGCCAATTCGAAAACGGAATCTCTGGAGTCGTGCCAGTCGGCACCACCGGCGAGGCCCCGACCCTGTCTCACGAAGAACACATCCGGGTGATCGAACTCGCGGTGGAACACACCTCCAAACGCGGTCTAGTGATCGCCGGAACCGGATCCAACTCCACCGACGAAGCCATTTCGCTGATCCAACAAGCCCAAAATGCTGGTGCCGACGCCGCTTTGATCGTCGCTCCCTATTACAACAAACCCTCCCCGGAAGGCCTCTATCAACATTTCCGCGCCATCGCCGATTCCTCCGAACTGCCCATCATTCTGTATTCGATTCCCGGACGTTGCGGCATCGAGATCAATGTTGATACAGTCTCGCGTCTGGCAGAAAATTGCCCGAACATCGTCGCCTTGAAAGAAGCCGGCGGTGCCTCCGAGAGAATCAACCAGCTCAAACAAGTCCTGCCCGAATCCTTCGAACTGCTTTCCGGCGACGACTCCCTCACCCTGCCCTTCATGAGCGTAGGTGCCGTTGGAGTGATCAGCGTAGCTTCGAATATCATTCCCGCAGCAATGAGCCAATTGGTGGCCGCCGCCCTGGATGACCGTTTCAAAGACGCTCTGGCGATCCATCAGAAATACTACCCGCTGTTCAGCGCCATGCTGCAAATGGCTCCCAATCCGGTGCCCATCAAAACCGCACTGAACCTGGCGAACCTTTGCTCCAGTGAAGTCCGCCTGCCCTTGGTGGCAATGGAAGACGCCAAATGCAGTGCTTTGGAAGGCATTCTTAAAAGTTTAGAAATTATTTAAAAAGTTAAGCAAGTCGCTTATAATCAATAAATTTACCAGATTAAATACATGACAAAACTGCTCGTAACAGGCGCCAAAGGCCGCATGGGTCAAGCCGTGATCTCCTGCGCTGAAAAATCCGA
>JAJRVS010000006.1 GCA_024277195.1 Verrucomicrobiota bacterium
AGCGCTCTTGTGATTGAAACGCCATAGCTAGACGCAAGCGCAAACCCGAATCAAAATTTTCCATTTGTTCCAATTGCCCGACTTCACGCTCCACCCGTCGAATGATCGCCTTGATTTGAAACAACACCGCTTGACGCCCCTGTTGTTGACTTAATTTATGTTCACGCAGACGCAATTCGATCAAACGGTCTTGCTGATACTTCAATAGCTTCGCTTTCGGCCACACCCGCTGTAGGCAAATGATCGACTTGCGGTATTGTTTTTGTTCTAAAAAATCAACTCCCAACTGCAAAGCAAGTAATTGGAAGCTCACCATTTGGCTTATGTTTTTTATTTTGCTCGATTCAGCTTGAACAAAGTGCAAAGCTTGATCGTCCTCGCCCGCTTTGATCAAGGCATGCAAGCGCAGAACCACCGCCCTACCTGCGGCCTCGGGTGCCCGTTTGCGCATTTTCGGAATCTGATCCTTGAGAAAATTCGCTGCCGCCTTATCAAAATCCTGCATCAGGTACAGACCCGCGAACAATAACAAAGCTTCATAGCGTTTGAACACTTCATGTTTCTCATTCGACCAGTATTCACCAAAACCTTCTTGCGCTGCGACCAGTTGCCCAGCTTGCATCAGGCAAATAGGTCTCCAAAACCCCAACTCATCTGCAAGCCTAGCCTTCAACTTTCTGTCCTTTAAAGCCTCTTCAATCAGCGGCAAGGCTTCTGCATAATTTTTCACCCCTACCTTGGATAAAGCAAAAAAAGGGCGGTGGATACGCAGCGCTTCCTCCGCTTCAGGATTCTCCCCATAATCGCTAAAAAACTGCCCAAAAGCCAACTCGGCTGCCATAAAATCATTTTTTTGGAAAGCCGCGCGCCCTCTTTTTAGTAACTCAAGCGGGGACAGTGCGGAGTTATCCCCCTTTTTAACATCAGTGGCGTCCTTACCCGGATCCGCTTGTTGCCCATAAATATCTGCTCCGCAAAAAAACACTGCCAACGTGATAAGAGCAGTGACGGAGTATTTTATTCTCATCGAAAAGGTTAACTAATAACAACCTCACGATTAAAAACTTCCCAACAATTAAAGAAAAGAAAAAACCGTCAAATATCGTTCATTTTGAAAACAAAATTTAACAAATAAACTAAATTATCAACGGCCGGCAATAGAATATCTAACCACTGATTTTCACCGATGTACACTGATAAGGAAGAGAAATAAGCCGTGGGAAGCGGAAGTTAGACGTGAGCTAATTAATGAGTCAAGCTTCACGCTACCCTGTTGAAAATTAAGAACCGTATTTACAAATTGGATAACAATGACTAATTTCACCAAACTGGGATAACTCCCTGAAACTGCCACTAACTGCTAACACCCATCAATCCCAAAAAACGGACACTATGAGGAGATTTTATTACTCTCAGATTTTATTGCGCACAGTCACAAGCATCTTGTTCCTTTGTTTCTCACTACTCACCGCCAGAGCTGTTGAGCAATCGATCAACCGGATTCCCTCTGATTTATATGAAAACAGGATCAAAGCGCTTTTGACGCCCTTGGAGAAGGTGATTCCAATGGGGGAACGCTACCAAAACGATGAGTCAGGCGTGATTCTGCTGGATGAACGTATCGATTTTATCACTGAGGACGGCACCTTCATCAGAGTGCTTCATCAAATTAACCGCGCCAATACAATCGCCGGAGCAGAAACACTCAATCGCGAATCGTTCCGCTTTCGCAAAAGTGATCAATCGATCACCCTCGTATTAGCTCACACCGTTCAACCTGATAATACCAGGGATGAAGTCCAGCCCAATGCAGCGGTTCTCCAGGATATCGTCGATGCTGGAAATGACCTTTATGAAGACCGAGCTGAACTGATCTTGATTTATCCCAAAGTCAAACCTGGATCGATTACCGAATCCATCATCATCAAAACACAAAAAAAAGGCTTCCGCATACCGGGCGAGTATATGACATGGGTGTCTTCGCAAAACAATATTTGGCCCATTTGTCTGGATCGAACGGTGATCGATCTTCCAAAAAAATTATCCGATCGACTTAAATTTGTTCAATTGGGAGCAAACCTGACTAAGAAAAAAATCCTCGCGCTAACAGGTGGAAAACGAACTCGTTTGATCTGGGAAAAGCAATTCAATCCCCGGGCAAAAAATGAAAGAGGCAGTCCTCCGACTACTCAAGCTGGTCCCGCTGAGTTTCTGACCACATGGGAATCATGGGACGATATGGCGCTGTGGTATGAAACCCTAATGAAAGGACGCACCGATCTCGGGAAAGATTTGATTGCCAAAAATAAGGAATGGGTAAAAGACAAAAAAAACAAAAAGGAAATCATCCAGAAACTGTTTTCCATAGTTGCCAATGACGTTCGTTATGTGGGACTGGAGTTCGGAATTGCAGGTTTCCAGCCCTACAGCTGTCAAGACGTTTGGAATAACCTTTACGGTGACTGCAAGGATAAGTCGAGCCTTCTATGCGCTCTTCTGTCTCACAATGGAATTGAGGCCTATCCCGTATTAGTAGATACCAGCCATTCTGGGAAAGTGGTGAAAAAGTGGCCCAGTTATCAGACTTTCGATCACATGATTGTTGCCATAAAAAATCCTGACAAGAAAAATGAATGGCAATTTTTAGACCCTACACTTTCCCGGGCAAAGGTGGGAACTGTGGGGCAATGGGTTGCGGGAAGGGATGTATTAGTATTAAAAGACAAAAAGGGAGTATGGGTAAGAACCCCACCCATTGGAGCCGGGGACCTGAACTATTCTTTTGACCTTGACCTTGAAACATCCGGTAACTTGAGTGGGTGGTTTGAACTGAACGCGAGTGGTTACTACGCATCCTCCTATGCTGATGATTATGCCGCCAAAGGTCGCCAAGCCACCCTTCGCTCGCTACAAAAATTGATCAGGCGTTTTTATCCAAGAGCGGACGTGGTTGATTTCAAAGTGGGTGAACTAAAGAGTTCACACCAAAAGTATCGGTTGAAAGCTTTTTTCAATTCCCCCCACCCTTTTCCTCAGGGAGAAAATCAATCAGTGAGGTTTTCCTTTCCCGAAGTGACCATGGCTTTGCCCTGGCTAGGAGAACACAACTCCCGAGACACACCGTTTTTCTTGTGGAAAGACCATACCAAGGTCACCCTGAAAGTTAAAGTCCCGGATGGCTGGACTCCCGGCAGATTGCCCGAGCCTATTTCGATGCATTCGGATTTCCTTGATTCTTCAGGCACTTGGAAAGCGCTCACCTCTAAGAACCAGATCACAGGTGAATTTAAGATTTCCCTGAAAAAATCCGAAATTTCACCGAATAATTTTGCTGGAGCTTACAATTCCGTGAATGCGCTTTCCACATGGTTGAAGCACTCCGCAGAATTCATTCCCGGAGAGCAACCGGTAGAAGTTACAAAGAAAAGAACTAAATCGACTGATCCCGTTACCATGGAAATTATGCCAACCGGTGAAGGTCAGCTTAGCCTGGTAGATATAAAATACCCACTCAGTGGAGATCACGTGGTTCGCCTTAACGCTCTGCGCAAGGTGATACAATATTTTCCCAACGATAAAGAAACTCGGTTTTCAGCATTATCTCAAATTGCCTATATGGCATACAACGAAAAACAATACCAAAAAGCCATTAAACAAATCGAAGCGGCTCTAAATACATTCAAAAATGACGTGGAAATGGAAGACCGGGGCTGGGGCGAATACATTCGTGCCTTGAGTCTTTCCAAAATCGATGACCGAAAAAAAGAGGCTATTCTGGAGTTCAGCCGATTAAGCAAAGATAACAGATTGTCAGATTACCGGAGATGCTGGGCAGCCTACCGGGCAGGAGCATTACTCAAAGACTCCCGTCCTGATGAATCAATTGCGATTATCACTCCACTGCTGGGAATGGATGAAGAGAGAATTCCCTATTTATATAGAATCTACGCAGAAGCTTCACTAACTCTTGGTAATACCAGTGAGCTGGAAAAACGGCTCGGGGAAATCATCAAGCAGGAGAACAGACTGGCTGGGGGCATTTTTTCTCAGTTAACCGCGCTGGCAAAAGAGCGGGTATTTGATCAGGTAAAGGAAGATACAAAAAAAGGATCTTCAGGCGTATCTGGAAAAATGGTGCATCAAATACTCGCCTCGCTTGATTTATCAGAAATAAGAGAAACTGACACGGATTTAGACAAGGACTTGGAAAATCTGATGAGCAGCATCCATTCCTTAAATACGCTAACAGAGCTTCAACAAAAATTTCAAAAACTCGTTCAATCAAAAGAAGCTCCGCCTTGGTTGAGGGAAGGGAAAGTAGATTCCGCTTTGGCAACAGCTGAAGATTTTGAATCGGCACTTGATAAACTCAGGAAAGGAAATGCGCACGGTGATTTTATATCCACGGCAGTAGCCTACCTCGAGAAATTCCCTCCTCAATCACGTTACAGCTATTTTCTATGGAGACTATTGGCTTATGTAGAATGGAAAGAAAGGCCTGCGCAAGGAGCTTCCGGGGTTAAAAATGGATTTTTCCCTAAATTAGCCAAACTCACAGATCAGATCCCCCGCAGTGATGAGGAACATTGGGAATGCCAGTTTGTCCGGGGAAGATGGTATAAAAATCACAAGCTCTTCAAAAAAGAAGCCGCGCTTTATCACTCCATGCTGGACGATTCGAGCTTCGATGATTCTTTTTCTGTTTCAGCGGCCTACCGGCAAGGGATTGCTCTCGAGAAAACCGGGCAATTTAAAAAAGCCGCAGAAGCTTATTTGCAAACAAAAGACGAAGCTCACGATGTGACCCAAGCCGTTGACGGCATGTTACGCGCAGCGATCATACGACTCGAGCTTGGCTTGGAAAGTGATGCTTTAAAGCTTTTAGACGAACTTAGAAGTATTGAAAAAGAGCATCGCGGAAAAGCTGATTATTCCGTGGTTTTAGAACTCCTGCTAAAACTCTCTGCTGACAAAAAAACGGCCAAAAATTACTGGAAACATTCCGCCACCTGGTGGGCCGAATGGCAACGCATCTGCAAGGATTTGCCAGGAGGTGCTGAGTGGGCAGAAAAGCCATTAGTGGGGCTAATAGATGACGGCGACTTGTATCAACAAAATATTAATGAAGGTAGCGCAGGTGAAGGCTCTGCCAAGTTGGCTCAATCCTATGCGCAAGCTGCCCACCTTTCCCGGTGGTTGCCTGACTATTTGCCTGAACTAGGCAGGATCACTATTTATGGAGTAGGCCGGTTGAAGGTAGCTCAAAACATCTCTCAACGGGCATTTGTTGCAAAAACATACAAAGGGGTCCAGCCGGTTGATGATGAGGATGTCGGGGAATTCAGGCTCTATCATGTTGTTTCGCTTGCAGATGACCAGGCTAAAGAATCTGCAAACATAGCCCGCAAGTATTTTGAAAAATTTCCAACAGCTAATAATTCTTATGACCAGGCCATAGCAAGGGTGTGGGCTATAGCCGCACTCAAATCCAAGGATAAAAAAGACATTGTAGAATTAACCCATCTTATTAAATCTCAACTCAATAGTGCGGCCGCCTTTTCAAGCCGTGCTCTTTCCGTGACCAGTTTAGCCGATCTCTTGCGAAACCAGCAAGATTTTGAGGGAGAGAAAAAATTACTCGAAAAAGAACTTAAAAATCCAGACATCCGCGCAGATAAAGTCTCCGAGCAACGCTTAAGCCAGCGTTTGAAGGGCCACATTGAAGCAAAACAACAAGCAGGCGAATTTAGCACTGCTGTTAAACAATGGATCGAAGCGCGTGAATACCAATGGCTGGAATTTTGTGAGCCTCTAACTCTCAAAGATAATAGAATGCGAGACCTGGAAGGCATCGTTTCCAAAGGCTCAAGTCGTTTCAGCAGGTTGGAAAGCATCAAAGCTTGGTTATTGATAGCTGAAAAATCCGACATCACAATCAATTCTCGTTGGGAGGCATTTCGTAAGGCCGTCGATGCATTGGATGGCGTTGCTCAGACCTATGACGAAAGCTACGAACTATACCGCAGCGCATTACAAATCCAAGAGATCCCCTTGCACCTTAGATCCCATTACGCATTCCTAGGAATGTTGAATGCGGCGAGAAAACATCAATTGGTGAACTTTCAAAAATTTCATAACCATGATGCGATTAAGAAGTTTTTCCAATCCGACGATGAAAGAATCACAATATTAAAAACTTTGGCTCGAATTAACCCGTCTGATACCACTGCTTGGATTGCGACAGCAGAAAAAATGTGGAGCGAGCCGGTGGGTGCATTCAAACTCAATTACTTAAAGCTGATCTATGCAGAGATGCTGGAATACGGCAATGACAAGGAAGCCGAAAAGTTACGCAAAAGCATTGAAGCCTGGCAATTCGATTCTGAAATCAATCAATCCTTAGCCACCATCAAATTGGAATTTTTAAAGATAAAAAGTTCTTATCAAAAGAACAAGGGGCTTAATGCCACCCTGAGAAAATTAATTTCTGAACGTTTGGGTTATGATCGTGCGGCATCAGATGAAGTCGCGTTTCCTTATTTTCCGGAAGATTTACCGCATAATATATCGGAAGATCTCGTGCATACTATTTTGCTTCGGGCGATTAAAGCCAACCAAATCGGCTTTTGGAATTTCAACCAATGGTTCAGACTCTGCCAGGCCTTGGACTACAGTGAGGAAAACATTGATTTACGCTTTGAGGTGGCGCAAATATGCTTGGAAATGACGACGGATGATGAAACTCGATCGTCGCTATTATCCAGCCTGCCACACTTCATCGATACGGACGAAGCTTCAAACCGGGAGCGCATTGAAAAAGAGCTATTGCTTCCCTGGGAAAAGAAAAATACCAGAGCCCCGCTGACCAGTGACGCCATATTATACCACCGGATAAAAATGATCCGAAGAACCGGAAGTTCTAAGTCCATTGAAAAAGAGTTGAGGTCGATCAAGCACCCGCAACTTCAAAGCAGTTGCCAATACGCAATATTGGAACACGCATTAGTGACACAAGATGATGCCATGTTAAAACGAACGCTTGATCGCCTCTCCGCCGACGAGTTGGTATCGCAGAGATACATCAAGTTGTCGTGGCTGGCTCTGGATCGATTAAAAAGAAATGCAGAATTGGAACTAGTGCGCGAAGAAGCTACTCACATTCGAAATCGGGAATTGATCAGTGCTTGGGCAACAGGGGATTTTGGTAGTGCGGGCATTGTCATCGAACTGACAAAATTGATAAACGACCAGTCCGCCCTTCCTGAGAAATGGGTGGATGGGTTCTTGAGTCGTTATAATGACAAAAAAGGGCAATTATTTTTCCAGATCATCTATGCCGAATCCAATAATGACTGGCCAAGGGTAGTGAAATACGCGGAAGAAGGCATTACTAAATTCCCCACCTACTACCATCTTTATGGGGCTCTGGGACGCGCCCATTTTAATTTGGGCCATAAATCCGAGGCGCGTGAGCCTTTGAAAACTTTTATCCGTTATGAAAATGACAATATCCGCCACCCCGAGGCTGTGGACATGCTGAAAAAATCTAAATAACCCAAATTCCTAGAACTTGGGAAACTTTCTAACCCTTCAATTATCCTCGGCAATTTACCTTTGGTTATTTGACTCCGTCTATGTTCCGGCTCCTTTCAGTCGGCTGTGAAATCCGCGCTTAATCCCAGCTTTACTGATTTTATTATTGCACAAACATTTCAGCCCCCCATCAACCTCCTACCTGAAACGGCAGTTCTTCATAGGGTTGGATCACCACAAAACCAGAGCCTTCAAAAAGCATCTGGAAAGATTCTCCTGAACCTCGCCCTATGAAAGTTCGGAAAGAAGCATCGGTTTTGAATTGAGGCGTCAAGCCCCCACTCCAGGCAACCGTGGCGTTGGGGTCGGTCATCACCGGTTTGCCAGGCTCGACCAACAAGGTCACCGGATCATAATGGGTGGTCATGGCGACCATGCCGGCGCCTTCCAAGCGAATATTAAAAAGTCCTCCGCTGACCATTGCAGCAACTTTTTTCATCATCTTGATCTCGTGTTTAAGAGAAGGTTCGAAGGCCAGCACATCATTGCCATTGATGAAA
>JAJRVS010000238.1 GCA_024277195.1 Verrucomicrobiota bacterium
AAAAAGTCGGTGGCGGCTTCGCCTTTGAGGATGGCTTTGACGTCACGGCAAACGGCATCGACGACCCGGGTTTGGGCTTCGCGGGTGAAAGCGGCGATGTGAGGAGTGAGGATGACATTGCTCAAGCCGTTGAGCGGACTGCTGGCGTCGGGAGGTTCGACTTGCCTCACGTCGAGCGCGGCCCCGCCGATCTGCTCTTTTTGCAAAGCTCGTGCGAGGGCATTTTCGTCGACCACTTCGCCACGCGAGGTGTTGATAAAAAACGCGCTTGATTTCATTTTTTCAAACAAGTCGTCGTTAAACATCTCGCGGGTGCCATCGGTGAGCGGCACGTGGCAGGTGATGAAGTCGGCTTGGGATAATAAATCATCCAAGCTGAGCATGTTGGCGTCGAGTTCTTTCACTGAGTCGGACTCAGGATCGACGTAGTCATCGTGACCGACAATATTCATTCCGAATACTTTGGCGCGGGTTGCCGTGAGCACGCCAATGCGGCCAAAACCAACCACACCGAGGGTTTTTCCGGATAGCTCTCCACCGGTAAAAACCTGGCGGTTCCAGCCTCCGGCGCGAGTGTCCCAGTCAGCGGCGGGAATTTGTCGAGCCAGACTGATCATTAACCCGACGGCAAGTTCGGCGACCGAGATGGAGTTGGCCTGGGGGGTGGAAGTGACCACGATGCCGGCATCACTGGCGGATTTGATATCGATGTTGTCCAACCCGGCTCCGGCACGAGCGATGATTTGCAGTTCGTCCGCGGCGGCGATGATACCAGCCGTTACCTGGGTTTGGTTGCGCACAATGAGCGCTTTGATGCCCTTGAGAGCTTCTTTGAGTTTCTCGGGATGTGCCCAGAGTTCGGGTTCAAAAGTCACGTCCATCTCCTGACGGAGTTGGTCGATGGCTGTGCCGGTGATGTTTTCTGTGACTAGGATCATGGGAAGAAGGCTATAGACTATCGTAATCGATCGGCTGCGTGCAGTCGAGGGTGGCGTCGGCTCTTGGCAGTTCGTATTTTAATCCGGTGGCGCAATTGTATAATACCGCGCTTTCAGCCGGGCTGACGGTGCCTTCTGCCAGGGCTTGTTTGTAAGCGGCGTAGGTGGCGGCGCCTTCGGGGCACATCAGGAAACCTTCTTTCTGCGATACTTCTTCACCGGCGGCGATGATGGCGTCATCATCGATGGCGATGGCAAATCCATCACTTTCACGCACGGCATCCAGAATCAGGAAGTCGCCGACCGCTACCGGCACGCGGATCCCGGCCGCTACAGTGTGGGCGTTTTGCCACAGTTCGGCATGACGTTTGCCTTCTTGCCAAGCTTTGACGATCGGAGCGCAGCCGCTGGCTTGCACCGCAACCATGCGCGGCAGCTTGCCTTGCAGCCAGCCCATTTCTTTCAGTTCGTTGAAGGCTTTCCACATACCGATCAAGCCGGTTCCACCACCGGTGGGGTAAAAAATCACGTCGGGCACTTTCCAGCCAAGTTGGTCGGCGAGTTCGAGTCCCATGGTTTTTTTGCCTTCGATGCGGTAGGGTTCTTTCAGCGTTGAGAGATCGAACCAGCCCATTGGCTCTTTGCCTTGACCGACGATTTTTCCGCAGTCATTGATCAGGCCGTTGACTCGCCAGACTTTGGCTCCCTGGGCGGCGATTTCCCGCACATTGATCTCCGGAGTGTCGTCGGGGCAGAAGACGTAGGTGCTGATGCCGGCACGGGTGGCGTAAGCGGCGAGTGCAGCGCCAGCGTTGCCATTGGTGGGCATGGCGATTTTGTTGATGCCGAGTTCCTTGGCCATGCAGACCGCGAGACAGAGTCCGCGGGCTTTGAAGGATCCGGTGGGTAGGCGGCCTTCGTCTTTGACGATTAAATCTCCGCTGCCAGTTTGTAATTTTGACATGTGCACCAGAGGAGTCTGGATTTCTCCGAGGCTGACGATGTTTTCGGTTTTGCGCACTGGCAGGAATTCGCGGTAACGCCAGAGGTCAGCGGGGCGGGCAGCGAGATCTTCTTTGCTAACCGCGGATTTAATCGCGTCGAGATCGTATTTTACTAACAGCGGTCTGCCAGCTTTGGAGAGCTCGTGAATGACATCGCTCTCGTAATGGTCGCTTTCGAGTCCACATTCGAGATGGGTGACGAAGGTGGGGCGATCGGTGGTGAGGTTGCTGTTGAAATTTGAGTTTGGCATGAGTTGAAGAAGGATTCAGTAGTCAGGGTTCGAGGTTAGGATTGGCTCCGCCGGTCTCAGCTTTGCTTCGGCTCAGGGGTTTGATCCCAGGCGTCCTGGAAGATGCCTTCGCCCATGGTGGTGTAAGGGTTGCGGAAGCTTTCTTTGTAAACAGCAATGCCAGCGGTGATGCAATGAGCACCGCAGATGGCAACATCACCTATCTGTCGGGCATTGCGAACCGCGGCGGCGATGATTTCAGATTTGTAATTGTGTTCGTCCAACATCGCGCGGACTTCGCCGATCAGGGTGTCAGGAGAATCGCCGAATTGATCTTTCCAACCGAGGAAGGGGCTGATGAACGATGCTCCGGCACGGGCAGCATGCCAGGCTTGGGCGACGGACATGATGAGGGTGGCATTGGTTTTGATGCCGTCCTTGGAGAGCTCACGGATGGCAGTGAAGCCGCCTTCGCAGGCTCCGACCTTGATCACAAAGTTGGGTGAAAGAGCGGCGAGTTCGCGACCTTGTTCGACGATTTCCTTGCACTCAGTGAAGTGGGGATTCACTTCCACACTCACTGGTTTGTCGGTGCCTTTCACCAGTTCTGCAATTTCGGCGATGACAGTGCGGAAAGGTTTCCCTGATACCATCACATGGCGAGGGTTGGTGGTCAGTCCGTCCATGTCCCAGTGTTCAAGGGCGTAGGCGATCTCTTCTGTTATTGCGCTGTCGAGGAATAGTTTCATAAGTAGTTAGTAGTTAGAATTTTAGTTTTAGTTTCGGAGAGTTTGGGAGTAGGCGTTAAAAGTCAACCCATTCCCCCAAACGAGATGTGTTTGGTTTCTAGGAATCCGTCTAAGCCTTCGCTGCCGAGTTCGCGGCCGAGGCCGCTTTGTTTCATACCGCCGAAGGGGCATTGACTGGTGGAGGGCACGGCGTCGTTGACGCCGACGGTGCCCGCTTCGAGGGCTTCGGCGACGCGCCAGGCGCGGTTGAGGTTTTCCGTAAAGACATAAGCGGCGAGACCGTAGTCGGTGTCGTTGGCGCGTTGAATGACTTCGTCTTCCTGGTCAAAAACAGAGACCGGAGCGACTGGGGCGAAGGTTTCTTCTTTCATGCACAGGGTGTCTTCCGACACATCGGCCAGGACGGTGGCTTGGAGGAAACTCGGGCCGAGTCCGTCGGCACGTTTGCCGCCGCAGAGGATGCGCGCGCCGGATGCAATGGCGGCTTCGATGTGGGCGATGGCGGTATCGACCGCTGCGCTGTCGATCAGTGGCCCGATGTCAACGCCGTCTTCCAAGCCGTCGCCTATTTTCATGGCTTTGGCTTTTTCGACAAACTTAGCGAGAAATTTTTCATAGATGCCGCGTTGCACATAAATGCGGTTAGAAGCGATGCAGGATTGTCCGCCGTTGCGAAATTTGGTGATCAGGGCACCTTCCACTGCGTTGTCGAGATTGGCATCTTCGAAGATAATCAGGGGGGCATGGCCGCCGAGTTCCATCGACAGTTTTTTGACCTGATCGGCACTCTGGCGAATGAGCTCACGACCGACTTCGGTTGAACCGGTGAAGGTGATTTTGCGGCAGGCCGGGTTTTCCATCATCTCCGCGCCGATCTCACGAGCATTGCCGACTAGAAGTTGGAACACGCCTTTAGGCAGTCCGGCTTCGTGCACCGCTTCGGCTAAAAGCACCGAGCTCAGCGGGGTGGCACTGGCGGGTTTGAGCAGTACCGGACATCCAGCCGCTAGGGCGGGCGCAACTTTTCGCACTGCCAGCACCAGTGGAAAATTCCACGGCGCGATCGCTCCCACCACGCCGACCGATTGACGGATGGCGAGATGGCGTTTGCCTTCCATTTGATGGGGGATGACTCGCCCGTAAGCGCGTCGGGCTTCTTCGGCGAACCAGCGGAAGTGATCCACGGTCATGCCGACTTCGCCGAGTCCTTGAGCCAGCGGTTTGCCGTTTTCCTGGGAAATAGTGCGGCCAATTTCATCCGCGCGTTTTTCGATTCCGTCAGCGATGGCGTGTAGGTAGGCACCGCGTTCTTTGCCGGTCAAGTTGCGCCAGCCTTTCCAAGAGGCTTCCGCGTCGGCGATGGCTTGTCGGGTACCCGCGCGATCAACCGTGCTCACGCTGGCAAAAACTTCGCCGGTCGAGGGATTGATCACTTGAAGTGCTGGCCCTTGGTCATTCCATTCGCCATTAAGATAAATGGGACGTTTTGAGGTTGTTGGATGGTCCATAGAATTAATTCGATTTGATATTAATTGGAATTTAAAAGAAATTAGGTGGTCAGTTCATCAACCGAGGCATCCATGAAGGATTGGTGTTTGTCACCGACCCAGTAGCGCTCACCGGCGAGGCACCAGATGAAATGCAGCTCTTCATCCTGACTGTAAACGGGGTGGTAGTTGAGCACCGGAATGGTCGCTGCGTCCATGGTGTTCATACTGTGGACAAAGGTTTTATTGGCTTCGTCCGGGTAAACTTCGATGGAACCCTGGCCTTGGGTGAAAATATAAACTTCCTCCTGGTCGGTGTGGTTGTGTGGTGGCCAGGCGCGGGTGAAAGGTTCGTAAACGGTGTAACCGGCAACCAGTTTGTCTGCGTTTTCGCTAACGTCAAACATCATATAGACTTCTTTTTTATCCAAGTGGCGAATGCGTTTTTCGTCGACGCGGATTTTTTCCCATTCGGAATAATAAACCTGGTGTTGGTTCTCCGCAGGTGCGCGGCAGATGATAATGTGGCCTTCTTCGCTGGAAGTTTCGGTGATCCGGTAACTGGTCTGCAAAGGGATGTAGAGTGTATCGTAGTGGGAGAGAGTGAATTTTTCTCCTTCGGCTACGATAGTTTGCTGACCGCTCATGCAGAACAGCAGCGCTTCTTCGTTGCGGTGATAGAGCTCATCGCTGGTCGCGTCGGGGGCGATGCGGTAGCTGCCGTAAGTGATCAAATCCAGATTGGAGTTTTCAGGATTGCACTTCTGTTGGTATTCAAATTTCCAGTCATCCGCACGAAGCATGTTGGCGGGTTTGATGTCGGCTGTGTTTTCTGAGTCCATGGTTATCAAAGGTTAGCGGGTTTAATCAGGAAGAGGTTTTGGCGGTTTCTATTTTATGGCTGACGGTGATTTCATCTTCCGGCAGGTGTCGTCCGAATCCCATCCAGGCAGCACCCATGGCACCGGCCATTTCTCCCAAGGCACCATCTTCGAGGCGAATAGTTTTTAGAATTTGGGGCAGGGTGTATTTGCGAAAAGTTAGCTCCATGGGTTGACGCACCAGAGCGGAGCAGTTGGGGACTTCACCCGCCAAGACGATTTTTTCGGGAGCGAAGAGGTTGGCGAGATTGGCGGTGAGTAATCCTAGATTAGAGCCAAGTTCTTTGAGCTGGTGCTGAAAAAAATCATCTCCATTTTCTGCGGCTTCTACGATGTCCCGTAGTGACAAGTGTTTGCCTTTGGCTAACAACTCGTTGCGCAAAGGACTGGTGGATTTCGTTTTTAACAAAAGCCGGATGAGATTGACAAAGCCTGTGGCGGAAACCAGTTCGGTCATGTTTTTCACCCCGTCCGGAGTGGGGAAGACCATGTGACCCGCCTCGCCGGCCATGGCGTAGCTACCGCTGTGAATTTTCCCATCGATGACGATGCCCAGTCCGACTCCCGAACGAGCGGCCAGACAGAGGAAGTTCTGACTGCCCTGGCCATTGCCTCTTAGCAATTCGCCAAAAGCAACCGTGCGGATGTTGTCTTCGACGAAGGTGGGGATGTCGATCTCTGCCTGGAAACGTTCCAGCAGGGGAACTTCACTGAAGTCGGGTAAAAGTTCGTAGTGCAGGATGCGCCCCGCTTCGCAATCCACTTGCCCGGGGGCGGCCACTCCGAGGGATATCAGGGGGTGTTGGGCGGCGGCGATGAGCTCTTTGCAGAGCGAAATGATCTGCGTGATGACCTCTTCACGTTGGATGCCGGCGTGGAAGGGGATTTGTCTTTCTTCGATCACTTCGCCGGAAAAATCACATAACACCGCACGCGCTCGCAAAGCTTCGAACTCGACGCCCAGCAGGCAACCGTGGTGAGGATTGAGCCTGAGCGGAACGGGCACACGCCCGGGGCCCGAGGCGACCGGTTTATCTTCGACTAGGATCCCTTCGGCGAGAAAGCCGTCGACGTAGTTGCCTACCATGGTCGCATTGATATTGAGACGTCTGGCGAGATCAAAACGCGAGCAACGGCCCGAGCGAAAAATTTCGTTCAAGATGCGATTTTTTTTCGCAATTAGCTTGGTTTCTCTGGGACGTGGATGCATATTTAATCTGCTTTCAAAATAATTATCGATAAGTGCGACGTTTATTTATGATAACATAATAATCACTTTTTGAGTGATGGGTCAAATTTTTTTTAAATTTATATAATAAGGCCCTGCGGAAATCTACCGTTGAGGCGAAGTCTTGGGCGATTTACGCTGACAAGGATTAGGAAAATTCTAGCATTTTCGGTTTTATCTATTTCAAGAAAGAATACAGTTTTTGATTATTGTTGCCTGACCCCATTTCATGACCCCATTTCCCCATTTCCTGACTTTATTAATATTATCCGCGTACATCCGTGAAATCCGCGGTAAAAATCATAAGATATTTGCAAAGTGTCCTGCCGCTTGAAGTAGAGCTATTCGTTCACAGCACATTTTTGATTATTGTTGCCTGACCCCTAATT
>JAJRVS010000239.1 GCA_024277195.1 Verrucomicrobiota bacterium
AGGAGGGCTTTATTAAAAGGGCGGAGAGTCATCATGCTATGGAAGTGTTTCGACCGCAAGATTGCAGAGGAAATGGCTATCTGCAAGTGAGGGCTTGGGGGTTTTTGTGGTGCGACTGCTGTGAGCGTTGAGGGGAGAAGGCGTCTGCGCGTGGATGGTGCGGGTTGGAAGTAGTGCGGGCTTCCAACCTTGCTGAGAGTGTTGCGGGTTGGAAGCCCGCACTACGTGCGGTGGTGTTTTAGGTGCTTTGATTTGCGGGTTGGCAAATCTGAAAAGTTATCCTATTTTACTCCGCGAAACATGATGGCGGTATGTATGCATCAAAATGTGAACTCATAAAACTCTCTCCCTTATAAAAAAATGGCCAATTTTACAGAAGTAACAAATCAATCCTGGTTCAGTCGTATTGGAGGGGCCTTGAAGGGGATCTTATTTGGCATCGTCTTGATCGCCATTGCATTCTTTCTGTTGTTTTGGAATGAGGGCAGGGCGGTCAAACGTCATAAAGCTCTGCAAGAGGGGAGCAGTAAGGTGGTGGCGGTGGCTAGTGACCAGTTGGATGCAAAACATGACGGGCATTTGGTTCATCTGACAGGCAAGGCTGAGACGGATGAGAAACTCACCGACCCAGTGTTTGGAGTGGGTGCGACAGCATTGAAGCTGGAGCGTGATGTGGAAATTTATCAGTGGCAGGAGTCGGTATCGAGCAAGCAGAAGAAAAAGCTGGGTGGGGGGACGGAAACGGTTAAAAGCTATTCATACGCGCTTGAGTGGTCGAGTCGTCTAGTGAACTCGTCTGAGTTCAATGTGCAGGAAGGTCACGTTAATGGCACGGATATGCTTTATTCGTCGGATCGATGGCAGGCTGAAAAAGTGAAGCTGGGTGCTTTTTTATTATCGCCTGCTTTGGTGTCCAAGATTAATGATACTAGTCCTGTGGATGTAGGAGATGGTAAGATGCTGCCGCAGGACTTGCAGGAGAGTGTCAAAGTGGTGGCAGGTGGATTTTATGTCGGGGCGGATTCAGCTAGTCCCAAGGTGGGGGATCTGAGGGTGAGTTTCAAATCAGTGAAGCCGGTAGAGGTCAGTGTGGTATCGGTGCAAAAGGGACGGAGTTTGGTGCCTTACAAAACAGCCGGTGGCAGTGAGGTGGAGTTGCTGCAAACTGGCAGTCACACTGCTGAAGAGATGTTTGAAAAAGCGGAGTCAGATAATGTGATGTTAGCCTGGATGCTGCGTGGTGGAGGGTTTTTGCTTATGATGATCGGTTTTAATATGATGTTCAAAGTGGCATCGGTATTGGCTGATGTGATTCCTATTATGGGCAATATTGTGGGAGCTGGTACCAGCATCATTGCTTTCCTATTGGCGGCGATTTTATCCGTATTGACGATTGCCTTGGCTTGGATTTTTTATCGACCGTTGCTGGGAGGGGCGCTGTTGTTAGTGGTGGTAGTTTTGCTTGTTTTGGTGGTCAAAAAAATGAAAGCGGGTAACCCGTCCGCCGATGTGCCGCCGCCATTGAATTAGTTTCTTGCTCAAGGGCTTTGGCTAGTTGAGTTTGCCAGCGAATAGAGTTTTCACATTAATGCCACAAAACAAATCCAGACCTACAGGGCGTAAAGTGATGCTGATGGCGACCTGCTTGTCGGATGTGTTTTTTGCCGACATGGCGAAAGCTACGGTTGAGGTGTTGGAGGCGGTGGGTTGTGAGGTGATTTTTCCGGAAGCGCAGACTTGTTGTGGTCAGCCTGCTTTTAATTCGGGCGATTTCCCTGCGGCTGAAAAAGTGGCGCGTTATACTGCGGAGGTTTTTGCCGGGGATTTACCGGTGATCGTGCCTTCGGGCTCTTGTGCGGCGATGCATTTTCACGGCACGGATTTGTTATTTGAGGACAAAACAGATACAGAAAAGGTGGAAAATCTGGCGGGACGGACTTGGGAGTTGTTTGATTTTCTGGTGAATGGGCTGGGGGTGAAACAGTGGTCGGGGACTTTGAATAAAAAGATCGCTTTGCATCATTCCTGTCATACGCGGGGCAGTGATACGGGAGCGGCGATGGAGACTTTGTTGTCGTCGATCGAAGGAGTGGAGTTGGTGGAGGTCGGCACACCGGAGCAGTGTTGTGGTTTTGGTGGGACTTTTTCGGTGACCTTTCCGCATCTGTCGGGCGAGATCGGCCAGGTGAAGTTGGACAGTGTGCTGGCGCAATCGCCGGATCTTTTGGTGTCTGCCGATATGAGCTGCTTGATGCACATGGGTGGTTTAGCGGAGAAACAGGATAAAGAAATCGAGACACGTCACGCGGTGCAAGTGCTGCGTGATGTGGGTTTGAACCAGTGATGAGCAAGTCTGTCCAGCCTATTGATGCGTTTGCCCGCGACTTGCCTCGTGAGACGAGAGACGCGGTGTTGTCGAGCGTGATGACCCGCACGGCTGGGCGCAAGGCGAAGTTGGAGGCGGACTATGAAAATCCGGATGATTTGCGACGTCTGGCAGGGAAAGTCAAACAACATACGCTGGAACATCTTGACGAGTATCTGGAGCAGGCAGAGGCGGCTTTGATCAAAAATGGAGCTACGGTGCACTTTGCATCGACGGCAGAGGATGCGCGTGAGCAAGTGCTGGCTATTCTGAAGGAGAATGGAGCCAAGCGGGTGGTGAAGTCCAAGAGCATGGTGACGGAGGAAATCCATCTGAATGACTTTTTGCAAAAGAATGGGGTGGAGTGTGTTGAGACCGATCTGGGGGAGTTCATTATTCAGATTGATGGGGATACGCCGAGTCACATCGTACAGCCGATCATTCATAAAAACCGTCGTCAGGTGGCGCAGAGTTTCGAGGAGCTCGGGTTGGGAGATTACAATGATGATCCGCAGACCATCACTCGTCGCGCGCGCAAACATCTGCGCGAAAAATACCTGCAGAGTGATGCGGGAATGACAGGCGCGAATTTTGTCTCAGCGGAGTCAGGGCGTTTGGTGATCGTGACCAATGAAGGCAATGCGCGTTTTGGTATGGCTGCCAATGGCTTGCATATCGCTTTGGTGGGAATAGAGAAAGTGGTGCCGAGGGATAAGGATCTGGGATTGTTACTTAATTTGTTAGGGCGCTCGGCGACGGCGCAACAGTTGACGGTTTATACCCAGTTTATCAATGGGCCGAGATCGAAATCACAGCCGTCGGGGCCGGAGCAGATGCATGTGATTTTTCTCGATAATGGTCGCAGTCGTGTTTTGAAATCGAAGGAACGGGATATTTTGCGCTGTATCCGTTGTGGGGCGTGTTTGAATGTCTGTCCGGTGTATCGTCAGACCAGCGGGCACGGGTATCGAGCGGTTTACGGTGGACCGGTGGGGGCGGTGTTGAGTCCCTTATTGGCGGGAGATGATTTTTCCAAGTATGCGGATTTGCCCAAGGCTTCGAGTTTGTGTGGTGCGTGTAATGAAGTGTGTCCGGTGAACATTCCGATACCGGAACTGTTGCTGCGCTTGCGATCGCGGGCGAATCAAGAGGGGATCAAATCTGCAGGATCACCGCCGATGGCTCCGTTTGCCAAGCTGGCGACTTCGCCCAAGCTCTGGCAAACGGCGATGACGGCATCCAAAGCGATGAATCATTTGCCTATTACGATGATGCCGGTCAGGCCGCTGCAAGAGTGGTTGAAGATCAGGACGCTGCCGAAGTGGTCAGGAGGGGAGTTTCGTAGGTGGATGAGGGAAAGAGAGGGAGAACCACGAATGGACACGAATAAACACGAATAATAAATTTATTTGGAATGAGTGAAGCGCAAGACATAGTTATGGGGGCGGTTAAGCAGGCTCTGTCGGGTTTGCGGGGAAAGACTTCTTTGCCTGATTATGAGAGTGAGTTTTTGTTCAGTGTCAGGCATAAGGAGAGTGAGCAGGATGGGTGGACGGAGTTTGGGGAGAATTTTTCTGCGGTGAGCGGTAAGGCGATGAATGAAGTGGGGGACTTGGTGGAGTTTTTGAAAGAGGGAGGGTTTGAAAAGGGTTATTGTGATCCTGAATTGAAGGAGCAGGTGGGGGAGGTATTGGTGGCGGCGGGTTTGCAGGTGAGTTATGCATTTGATCATCAGCGGGTGGATGATTATGTTTTTGGGATCACCAGGGCGAGCGGGGTGATTGCGGAGTCGGGAACGGTGATTTTGAATGATGAGGATACCGTGGACCGGTTGGCGGCATTGGCGCCGTGGGTGCATGTGGCGGTGCTGACAGATCAAAAAAAGGTTTTTGCAAACATTCCGCAAGCGATTGAGAATTTGGGCAACAGTTCGAATGTGATCTGGGTGACGGGGCCTTCAAAAACAGCTGATATTGAGGGTATTTTGATTGAGGGAGTGCACGGGCCAGGGGTGCAGATTTGTTTGCGAATAGGCGGAGAAAATTGAACCACGAATTCACACGAATGAAGAGAGTTAACCGCGGATTTCGCGGATGACGCGGATGGGAGAGGGGATTGGTTCTAAAGGCCTTTAGGTGGTGAGGTATGGGTAGTGCTGGAGTGTTCTTTACGGTATTCCAAGGGGCTGACTCCATGGACGGATTTGAACTGGCGAGTGAAGTGGCTTTGATCGTAGAAGCCGCAGTCGAGGGCAATGTTGCCGATCAGTTCACGGGTGGTGCTGAGCAGTTTGCTGGCGGCGTGTATTCTGACCTGATGGATGTATTTCAGCGGAGTGATCTTGAAGAGCTTTTTGAAACGCCGTTCCAACTGACTGATCGAAAGGTGGGCGATTCTGGCAAGTTGGGGGATTTCGATTTTTTGCTGATAATTTGACTGAATGTGAGCGATCACTTTGCTCAGGCTTTCGTAGGGACCGAGCACCGCCCCGGCGGTGTCAAAGTCGCGCATCACTCCAGCGACGCCGATGATGTTGCCGTTTTTGTCATGCAGTGGGCGCTTGCTGGATAAATACCAGCGCAGTTCGTTATCTTGATTGGGAACCAACCAAACCTGATCGAACAGGGCTTTGCCGGATTTGATAACCAAATCGTCTTCCTCGCGGTATTTGTCGGCGAGGCTGGCGGTGAAAAAATCATAGTCGGTTTGCCCGATCAATTGGGAGAGGAATTTCAAGCCCAGCGTACTGAGCACGGCTTGATTGGCCAATACAAAACGGCCTTTGAGATCTTTGACGAAAAAATAAGTTTCGGGCAGGAAGTCGAATAGAGTTGCGAGTTGTGCGTCATCGGCAAGCTGTTGGCAAAATTTTTCGCTGAGGCTCTCTGCGTTCATCATTAGGGTGATCTTATTTTGCAGTATAGGGAGAGGGTGGTCAAGGCGGGGGGGGTGATTAGAGCTGCTTTTAATAAGTGAACAGCGGTCAGTCCTTGACGACAGGCTGCCAAACAGGGCAAAGTGTCCTGATTACGAACAAAAAGATGATTGGATATGAGTATTTGTAGAATAAGCGCAATGAAAAACGGGTTATTGGTTGCTGGGTGTATGCTGCTATTGAGTGCATGCGGGGGTGACGGATCTGGATCTGGTGATGGGAAAAAACCTGTTTCGCGTTTGGCTTTTGTGACCAACGGGGTGGCGGATTTTTGGACGATAGGGCAAGCGGGTGCGTTGAAAGCCGGGCAGGAGTTGGGAGTAGATGTTCAGGTGCTCATGCCTGCCGGTGGCATCTCTGAACAGAAGGATATCCTCGAGGATCTGATCACGAAAGGAGTCGACGGGGTTGCTGTGAGCCCAATTGATCCGGTTAATCAAACGGCGATTTTGAACGAGGTGGCCGGGCGGGCTAAATTGATCACTCATGATTCGGATGCTCCGGATTCTAAACGCTTGTATTACATCGGCACAGATAACTACAAGGCGGGTCGGATGTGTGGCCAACTGGTGAAGGAGGTTTTGCCCGAGGGCGGCGCGCTTATGATTTTTATTGGCCGGATGGAGCAGGAAAACTCCAAGCGTCGCCGCCAAGGGCTGATCGATGAACTGTTGGACCGCAGTGATGATCCGACCCGTTATGATGCTCCGGGTAAAGTGATCAAGGGGAGCAAATACACCGTTCTTGGAACTCTGACGGATCAATTTGATCGAGCCAAGGCAAAAGCCAATGCGGAGGATGCTTTGTCCCGCTACCCAGACCTGAAATGCATGGTGGGATTGTTTGCTTACAACCCTCCCTTGATTCTGCAAGCTTTGGCGCAGGGAGGGAAGCTGGGGCAGGTGAAGGTGGTTGCTTTTGATGAAGATGACGAAACCCTGCAGGGCATCATTGATGGTAATGTGTATGGCACGGTGGTGCAGAATCCTTACCAATACGGCTACAAGTCGATAGAGGTTTTGAATCAAGTGCTGGAGGGGGATCTATCAGATTTACCTGAGAGTGGTTTTATTGACATTCCTGCGCGACTCATTCGTAAGGATAATGTGGAGGTTTTTTGGGAAGATTTGAAAAAGAAGCTAGCTACTCCGAAGCGTCAAGAGGAAGTGAAGCCGACGGAGGGTGCGGGTGAGCCGATTGGGAAGGGGTAGAGGAACATAGCGTCAGAGTTCCCAAGGGGTGATTGAGGTTGGGGGCTGTAATATAATTATCGGATGATTTATTATCTTTATGGAAAAGAATAAACTAAAGGCTGCCCCCTTTTTGCAGGTTAAGGGAGTGGGGAAAAGTTTCCCTGGGGTCAGAGCACTGGACGAGGTGGATTTAGAATTGCACCAGGGGGAAGTGTTGGCGGTGATTGGTGAAAACGGTGCCGGCAAGAGCACCTTGATGAAAATTCTGGCGGGAGTGCAACCGCCGGATCAGGGAGAGATTCTGATCGCCGGAGAAAGGGTGGCCGAGGTATCGGTAGATGCGGCGTTGGAACAGGGAGTGGTATTGATTCACCAGGAGCTGAACCTAGCATCCAATTTGACGGTAGGGGCGAACATTTTTCTTGGCCGGGAGCCGGGACGCTGGGGGGTGATTGATGCTAAAAAAATCCGTAGTGAGTCACGCAAGTTTCTTAAGCGCATAGGCCTCGATGTGGATCCCGACAAGTTGGTGGGGGATATGCCGATTGGCCAGCAACAGATGGTGGAAATCGCAAAAGCACTGTCGGTGGATGCCCGGGTATTGATCATGGATGAACCCACCTCGAGTCTGTCACAAACTGAGACGGAAAATTTGTTTGCTGTGATCAAAGAGCTGCGTTCCCAGGGGGTGGGTATCATTTATATTTCCCATCGTCTGGGTGAGGTGAAAGAGTTGGCTGACCGGGTGACGGTGTTAAGGGATGGAGAGAATGCCGGTGAACTTTCCAAGCAAGAAATCGAGCATGACGCGATGGTCAAATTGATGGTGGGACGCGAGGTGGCGCAATTATATGAACGCACCCAGGGGGAGTTGGGCGAGGTGGCCTTGTCGGTCAAAGGTCTGCGCACACAGGCTCACCCTGAACACGATTTGAGTTTTGAACTGAGGGCGGGTGAAATTATCGGGGTGGCGGGTTTGGTCGGAGCGGGTAGAACGGAGATGGTGGAAGCCTTGTTCGGAGTTCATCCGCCTTTGGCAGGAGAAATCCGGGTGCAGGGTGGGGCGCCGCTGGAATTGAACAGTCCCCGTGATGCGATCGCTGCGGGCATGGCTTTGGTTCCAGAAGACCGCAAGAGCCAGGGTTTGATCCTGGACATGAGCGTTAGGGAGAACATGAGCTTGGCCAGTTTGTCCCGCGATAAAAAAGCCGGGGGGATTTTGAACCAAAAGGCGGAGATCCGGATCAGCCAGACGATGATTGATCAGATGAGAATAAAGACTCCGGATGATGAGCAGGTGGTGCGTTTTTTATCTGGCGGCAATCAGCAGAAGGTGGTGGTGGGTAAATGGCTGGCGATGCAGCCCAAGGTGCTGCTATTGGATGAACCGACACGTGGAATCGACATTGGTGCCAAGCAGGAAATTTATGCTCTGATGGAAGAGCTGGCCGGCAAAGGAGTTGCGGTATTGTTTGTATCCAGTGAGATGGAGGAAATACTGGGAGTAGCGGATCGGGTTTTGGTGATGCACGAAGGGGAGATTTCCGGCGAATTGGCAAAATCGCAATTGGATGAAGAAGCAGTGATGCACTTGGCAACGAAGGTTGCTGTATGAGGGGGGTAAGGGTGTGAGCTGGAAGGTGTTGAGATGAAAGGAATAAATAAAATACTGGGGATCGGGGGTTTGCTGCTCTTTGTGTGGTTGGCTACCTGGGTTTTTAGTGATTTATTGACAGAGCATCAATGGAGTTTTCTGACGGCTTATAATCAGGAAAACCTGTTAAAGCGTATTGCTCTTTTTGGTATCATCGGCATCGGCGTTGCTTTTGTCATTATTACCGGAGGTATCGATTTATCGATTGGTTCGGTGATCTGTCTGGTGGGGGTTGGTTTTCCGTGGTTACTGATGGAGAAAGATTGGCCATTGGCCCTTGCTTTACCTACGGTGCTGTTGGTCGCAGCGGGCATTGGTTTGATCCACGGTTTGTTGATCACCAAACTCAAGCTGCAACCCTTTGTGGTGACCTTGTGCGGCTTGTTGATTTACCGGGGAGTTTCCCGGGGATTCACCGGTGATCAGACCCAGGGATTTCAGAATTCTTTTCAAGGTTTGAAGGTTTTGGCGACCGGAAAAATTCCGCTCACGGCCAGTTTCGGCCTTCCTATGCCCGTAGTATTTTTGCTGGTCGTTGCCCTCGCTTCGGCATTTTTTTTAAACCAGACGGTTTACGGACGTCACCTGAAAGCGTTGGGGAATAATGAGGAAGCTGCCAGGTTCAGTGGCATCCATACTGATCGCATGATCATTTCTGCTTATGTGATTTGCTCTTCCTTGGCGGGATTGGGAGGACTGTTGTTTGTTCTCGATGTCAACTCTGCGCAACCGGTGGATTTCGGCAATTTTTATGAACTTTACGCGATTGCCGCAGCGGTGCTGGGTGGTTGTAGCTTGCGGGGGGGCGAGGGTACCATCCTGGGAGTGATCATTGGCACAGCAGTGATGCGGGTGTTGAATAACTCGATCAATTTGATCGATTGGATTTCTAAAAATATCGAATTAGCGGTGATTGGTTCAGTGATCCTGGCAGGGGTGATTGTCGATGAACTAGCCAAACGGATGATTGCCAAGCGCCGTAGTAAAATGGACAAGGAGTGAACTATACGCCGCATGACGGAATCCAATTCTCACTTGGAAATGCAATAGAGCTTGCGGCCACGCAGGAAGATTTGATTGCCAACGATGAGCGGTGAGGCGCTGAATTCATCGTCGAGATGATTGTCGGCTAACATTTCAGGCAGCTCCTTGCTGTGACTGATGACCATGGTGGTGCCGGATAGGTCGCTCAGGTAAATACGGTTAGCAGCACCCACGGGGGAAGCGTAAAGATTGCGCAGGCCGTTGAGACGTAAAGGGCCGGGCAGATCCTCGCCAGTTTTGGCGATCACCCGTGAAATGACGGGTTGATAGTGGGCGAAGTAATAAAGGGTGTCTTTATAAAGTAGAGGTGAGGGCACATAGGGAGTGCGTTTTTTCCTCGACCAGATGATGTGTTCACTATCACTGATGTCTCCTTTGGCACCTTTTAAGCGGATAGCCATCAAGGCCCGGGTATCGTAACTGCTGCCGGCCCAGGCAAAACCATCATGCACGATGGGGGTGGCGACCACGTTGGCGGAAAGTCCACCGCATTCCCATATGAGATCGCCGTTTTTCACATCGTAACAACGCACTCGTTGGGTGCCGCTGACCAGCACTTGGGATTTGCCCTCATAATGAAACGCTACGGGAGAAGACCAGGAGGTGTTTTCGTCACGTGATTTTTTCCAGATTTGCTTGCCTGTTTTGGTATCGAAGGCGATCACAAAAGATTGCTCTTCATGATCCCAATTGACGATGAGCGTGTTGTCGATCAGAGCCGGTGAAGCGCCTTCTCCGTGGCCATGTTTGCTGTGCATGCTGCCAAGGTCTGCTTGCCATTTGATTTTGCCATCGAAGTCGAGGGCGTAGAGTCCGTAGGATCCAAAAAAGGCGTAAACCTGTTTGCCGTCGGTGCAGGGAGAGGCGGAGGCCAGACTGCCACTGACATGACCGCCGGCCTTGGGGAGGGTTTGTTTTACCGTTCGTTGCCACAGTTTTTTGCCGCTTTTGCGGTCGAAGGCCAATACGGCGAAGTCATGTTTTTGGGTGACCGCCGAGTTGTCGTGAGCCCCCGGTGCCCCGCTGTAGGTGGGCGGGAGTTTTTTGCCTACAGGGATGGCGGTGGTTAGGAAGATAAGATCGCCCCAAATGACGGGAGTGGAGTGTCCTAGTCCCGGGATGGGAGTTTTCCATTTGATGTTTTGCTTTTCATTCCAGTTGATGGGCGGATCGGCATTCTTTGCGGCCTCGCCGGTGCCAAAAGGGCCGCGCCATTGCGGCCAGTTGTTTTGCGCCTTGGCGTGACTGCTGAGGAGGCAGCAGAGGGTGAGAATGAAAATGGTGATGAGGGGATTTTTCACGAAGCTGAACAAGCGTAGGATAGATTTCCATATCTGTCCATTGTAGCGACCTTTCGGGGGGAACAGATATGGAAATCTGTTTTACGGGATGAGTGGCATTATGGGACGACAAGGCGTAGTGTGTGCCTTTATATTGCCCACCGATGATAGAAGAAACAGACAGCGCTCGAATTGATCTTTGGCTCTGGGCGGTGCGCTTTTACAAAACTCGCTCTTTAGCAGCGGACGCTTGTCGTAAGGGCTGGGTGATGGTGAATGGTCACCGGATAAAACCTTCGCGTGCGGTGCGGGTGGGGGATGAGTTGGGGATACGTCATCAGAATATTGAAAAAACGCTGAGGGTGCGTGAGCTGTTGAAGCGTCGAGTGGGGGCGAAGGTGGTGGATCAGTATGTCGAAGATCGCACGCCGCCTGAAGTGTATGCACTAGCTGAAGAGCAGAGGAAGCTCAATGCCACAGCTGATTTGATCCGTGACCGTGGGGCTGGGCGACCGACTAAAAGGCAGCGCCGAGAAATTGAAGAAGTGATGTTGGAGGCGGAACAGCGGGAGGCGGTGTATCGGAAGTGGGATGAGGGACTGGGAAGAAGAAGGTAGGAGGTAGAATTCAGGAGATAGGATTTATGAAAATACAGATGATATATCGTTGGGGGATTTTGCTTGTTGTTTTGTTTGGTCTGATGGTGATTGATGGTCAGGCTGCGGATAAGGAGGTGGTCACTTTTCCTTTGTCGGACAATTTGATTATCTCTGCTGAGACGGTGTCACCGGCGATGGATGAAAAGACAGGGGACTTGGTGGGCTTGGCCGCTTCCGGTCAGGTGTCGATCAAGGTGAAACCCAAAGGCACGGACAAATGGGTTTATGTGACTTGTGGTGAGTTGGTTTATGATGTGAACAAGGATGAGATTTTATTAAAAGGGCATCCGGTGGTGAAGTCAGGTATCCAGGTTCTGAAGGCAACTTCGGACAAAACCTTTGTGCGTGTATCCCGCAAAACCGGTAAGTGGGTGATCAAGGGGCCGCATAAAATTCAAATCAAGTTCAAGTGAGCGGGCACAAAAAAGACCACTCAAGACGAGTGGCCTTTTTTTATGAATATACCAGGGTTTAGGAATTTTCCTTTGCAGCTGCGATGGCATCTGCTGCTTGAGTCACCGGTTTGGCTTTGAGGTCGCGCCATACGATTTTGCCATCCTTCACCAGGAAACTCTGGCGTGAAGCAAAACTTCCGCCACGGAGCGGGACTCCAAAGGCTTTAATCACTTCGCCTTTTTTATCAGCCAGCAATACAAAGGGAAGTTTGAATTTGTCCTTGAAGGCTTTTTGGTCAGCCGGTGTATCGGCGCTGACACCAAAAACCTTGATGCCGGCCTTGGAAACTGCAGTGAATTCGTCACGCAGGTTACAGGCTTGCTTGGTGCAACCTGGGGTGTCGGCTTTGGGGTAGAAATAAACCAAGGTGAAACCGCTCTTGAGTTCCTCTCCGAGATCGATGCTTTTGCCGTTTTCATCGACGGTTTTCAAGGTAGGGGCGGGGTCACCTACTTTGAGTGGTTCGGCCATCAGGCTGGGAACAAAAAGGTAGGAGGCGATCAGAGTCAGAACAAGCGCAGTAACAATCAGTGTTTTCATATTGGATCAACTAAAAGCGTGGAGTGTGGAATGCGCAAACTTCAAGTATAAAATTTGTTGGATTTTACCCTTTGCCAAACGGAGGAATTCGCCCATGCTTTGTGCCGTGGCTAATAGTATCAGTGCTGGAAAAAAATCGAATCAAGCAGGCGGAGGCTGCATGGTCTTATTTGGATTGGTGTTTGCTGGCTTCGGCTTGGTTTTTATTTTCCTCATTGCCGGTCAGGCGATGAAAGAGGCGAAGACTTATCTTTGGGAAGCAACTCCCTGTAGAATAGAGAGTTGTGAGATCAAGACGCAGCAGGGGCGTGAAGGCGGGGCGTTTCAGTTGCAAGTGAACTATCAATACACGTTCAAGGGCAATAGCTTCACTTCCACGCATTACACCTTGCAAGAGCACTGGAGTGACGACTATGAAAAACTGGCGCTCAAGCGCAAGGGATTGCTGCGCGGTGAGGTGACAAGCTGTTACGTGGATTCTGATAATCCGGCCAATGCGGTGATCAAACGAGAGGGCGTCGGCACAGGTTTGATGATGTTGTTACCCTTGATATTTATTGCTGTCGGAGGAGCCATCGTGTGGGGCGGGGTGGTTTCGCTGCGCAAAAAAAAGGCAGAAAAAGACGGGCGCACGCAGTCGATTTCCAGTCGAGGTGGCAGCTCCAAGTTGGCGGGTTGGAAGTTTAAACTGATTTTTGGAGGCCTGTTTGCCTTGATTGGTGCAGGGGTGACGATTCCGTTGGGGGTGATCCCAGCGATGGAAATGGCAGCTTCGCGAAGTTGGCAGGAAACTCCATGCAAAATCCTTTGGAGCCGGGTGCAGCGCCACGAGAGCACTAATGATGGCAAGACCAGCATCACTTACAGTGTTGATATTTTTTACGAATATAAATTCCGCGGCAACACTTACCGCTCGAATAAGTATGGTGTGTTTGGGGGTTCTTCCAGTGGTCGTGCGGGTAAAAGGGAGATTGCCAGGCAATACCCTAGAGGATCCCAGCAGGTTTGTTATGTGAACCCTGATGTCCCGGAACAGGCTTTGATCAAACGTGGTTTTTCTCCGGTTTTGTTGTTTGCTCTAATTCCACTGCTTTTTGTGGTGATCGGGATTTCCGTGTTGAGATCCGGTTTGCGAGGTAGTCGGAGCAGTGCCGATCGGGTGATGGGGGCGGCTCCTACGGAAGGCAGACTTTTTGCCAATGCTTATCAATCAGGATTAAGGGAGGTGAGGGAATCTGCAGCACCACAGCATTCGTCGCGGCGCAGCGACCGATCTTTTGGACAAGAGATCAGTGAAGGGGCAAAAGTATTGAGCCCGGGTAAAAAACGATTGTACGGCGCTTTGGGTGTTTTGGTTTTTGCTTTGTTCTGGAATGGGATTGTATCGGTGTTCCTTGTTCAAGTCGTGAAAGGTTTCCAAAGCGGAAGAGGGGAGTGGTTTCTGGCATTGTTTCTGATTCCGTTTGTTCTGATTGGTCTGGTGGTAATTTTGGTTTTTTTATACCAGTTGCTATCCCTGACCAATCCCAAGCCGGTGATCACTTTGCAGCCGGGAATTTTCCGCCCTGGGCAGACTTTTGAAATGTCATGGAAAATCGCATCGAATGCCAATCGCATCCAGCATTTGGAAATTGCTTTGTGGGGTGTGGAATCAGCTACTTACCGGAGAGGAACCAAGACCCATACCAGTAGGGAGGTTTTTTATGTGCATAGCCTTTTTGAGTCATCGATGCACTCTGATATACGTTCGGGCACGGTGCAGTTTGAACTGCCTGCGGATGTGGTGCCTACTCTGAACACTGGGAATAATGCGATCGAATGGGAGCTGCGGGTGGAGGGGGATATTCCACGCTGGCCGGATATCCAGGATAAATATGTGGTGGAAGTCAGGGGGTGATGAAAAATGAAGAATACTGAATAAATGGCGGAACTTGGGATAAAAACGGAATTGGATAATCTGGCTTATACGCCAGGGGAGACTTTGCGCGGTGAGGTGAACTGGAAGGTGGATTTGATGAAAAATTCGGATGGCGGTGAGGTGCGTTTGTTTTATTACACTTCGGGAAAAGGCGATCGTGATGTGGAAACGGTTGAAACCCGTGGGGTGCAAATCCACTCGGAGCTAGGGAGCCAGGGTTTTGAATTTCAATTACCGAACGGGCCCTGTTCTTTTTCCGGTAAGCTGGTTTCGCTGATTTGGGCGGTTGAGTTCCAGGTGATGGAGTCTGATGAGACCGAGAGAGTAGAGTTTGTATTGTCGCCTGATGGCAAGGAAGTTGACCTTTATGCCCACGCCGAGGGAAAAATGCCGTCTTATACTAATCTGAGGATTGGGAAGTGATGAGCAATGAAAACCCGGGCGTGTGATAATCCTTTTTCGAACGAACGGGTGGATGACTTGCTGTTTTTTGAGCCGGAGTGGTTGGGGGTGACTTGGGCGGACTTGATGGGGCGCTTGGAGGAACTCGATTATCGCGGGGCGGTAGTGGGGCCGCATGGATCGGGGAAGACGACTTTGTTGTCTGCTTTGCGAACTAAATTGGAGGCGGAGGGTTTTTCGGTGCAGCGGTTTTTTCTTAATGAGGAGAGCCGGGACTTGAATGAGGAGGATTGGAGGCGACTTGACACTGCTGGAAGGGCAGTGATTTTGCTTGATGGCGCAGAGCAGTTTTCGTGGATGAAGTGGCGGAAGTTTTTGAGAATGGCGTCGCCTTGCCGAGGTTTGGTGATCACTCAGCATAAAGTGGGGAAATTGCCCTTATGGCTTACTACCCAGACCAGTGTAGAGATGCTACAGGAATTTGTCCAACGCTTGGACCCTGGGTTTGTTAACAGAGGGGTATCATTGGCTGACTTGTATCAAAAAAGCCAAGGCAACGTGAGGGAGGCTTTGTGGCTTTGTTACGACATTGTGGCGGAGTGAGTAGCCATTGTCATTTTTCTCACTTTTTGTGCGGGATTTTTTCGTATGGGGCGTTATCATTGTGAGCTTGTGATCCCATGCCTGCTGGGATCTAGAACTCCGTATATTTTATTTATGAATTTATTTTCCACTCAATTCACCCGCAATGCTGCTTTTTTGACGATAGGGGCTTTTATTTTTGCCTTCACCATCTTGCCTGGCAGGTGCTAGGATAAGGAAGCCTTGCCATCCAAACCAAGCCTGACGGACTATATCCGGGTGGGAATCGCTAACAATCCCGGTTTGCGCTCTGAATACGAGAAATACCAGGCAGCGCTGCAGCAGATTCCCCAGGCCAAAAGCCTGCCGGATCCAAAATTCTCGGCAACCAGTTTTGTTCGTGACGTTCAAACGAGAACCGGTCCACAGCGTAATCAATTGGCGGTGGGGCAGACTTTCCCCTGGTTTGGTAAACTCAGGCTAAGTGGAGAAATCGCCTCGAAGGAGGCTCAGGCGATTTACCACCTGTATGAGAACAGTTTACTGGTATTGCATCGTGACATCAGCGTCACTTATTATGATTATGCTTACCTGGCGGAGGCAACCAAGATCACCAAGGAAATCATTGCGTTATTGGAACGCTTGGAACCTAGTGTGCAGGAGAAGGTCCGGGTGGGCGGGGATTTGGCTCCTTTGTTGCGCTTGCAGGTTGAGATTGGAAAAAATCACGATGTGCTGCAGGCTTTGGAAAAAGATCGCCGTCGTCAGAATGCCACGTTTAGTGCGCTGCTCAATCGCCGGAAGGAAAATTTGTTACCTTGGCCGCATCTGAAAGTTGGCAAAGTTTCGGTAGAGAGTCGAACGAAATTTGTTGAAGCCATGTTTGCTGGCAACCCGGAATTGAAGGCGATAGAGAAGCGTATCGAAAGATCACAGGAGGCGGTGAAATTATCCAAGTTGAGCCCGATCCCTGATCCCACGATTGGGGTTAATTATCTCGATACTGGCACGGCACTTAATCCGGGAACGCCCGGCAGTGGGGACGACCCTTGGGGGGTGCAGATCAGTTTTAAGATTCCTATATGGTTCGGTAAATACAAAGCCGAGAAAAAACAAGCTTTGGCAAATCAGCGGGTCTTTGAAAAACTGCTGACCGATCGGCAGAACGGTCTGTTATCAGAATTGGAGCGAGCCTTGGAAGACTTTCGCGAAGCGGAAGAACGCACCGCACTTTATACCAAGACCTTGCTGCCGGCAGCTCGTCAAGCGGTTGAGGTTTCGGAGGAAAGTTACAAGGCCAATCGATCTACTATTCTTGATGTGATTGACAGTGAACGTACTTTGCTTGAATTGGAAAAAACTTTTTGGCGGGCGGTGGCTAATGGTTATTCCAGCAGGATCCGGCTGGAGACTTTGGTGGGAAGGCGAACTGAGTAGGGAATTAATATTTGCGATTTATTATGAAAAACATTGTCATTTATATAGTTGTTTTGGCTCTTGGTCTGGCAGCGGGAGCATTCTTTTTCGGTGGAGGGAAAGGGTCGGGTGGAGTTGGGAAATCGGGGCATGACCATGGTGCGGAGGGAGAGAGCACTAAATGGACTTGTTCGATGCACCCTCAGATTCAACAGCCTAAACCGGGCAAGTGTCCGATCTGCGGCATGGATCTGATTCCTTTAAAAAAGAGCTCTAAAAAATCACTGCGCCCGCGAGAGTTGGTGATGTCTCCGGAAGCGCGGGAGTTGGCACGAATCAATACGGTTGAAGTGAAACGTCAACTGGTCGATGCCAAGATCGATATGGTTGGTAAGGTGGACTATGACGAAACCCGCACTAAGACGATCGCGGCTTGGTTCCCTGCCCGGATTGATAAGCTGTATGTGGACTACACGGGTATTGATGTTCGTAAGGGGGATCACTTGGCTTATGTTTACAGTCCGGAGTTATTGACCGCCCAGCGAGAGTTGATTTCAGCGATTAAATTCAAGTCGGCAGATATCGAAACGGTTAAAGAAAAATTGCGGCTGTGGGGTTTGTCCGAGGAAAAAATCCAGATCATCGCGGTGAAGGGGGAGACCGATGATCACATGGACATTGATGCTCCTTTTGGTGGCATCGTGATTCATAAAGCGATTGATGAAGGGGACTATGTGAAAACCGGTGGAGCTTTGTTCAAGATTGCTGACTTGAGCCAGGTGTGGGTGCAATTGGACGCTTACGAATCAGATTTACCCTGGTTGCGTTATGGCCAGAAGGTGGAGTTTGAAGTGGAAGCGGTTCCCGGGCGGATTTTTGAAGGCGTGGTGACCTTTATTTCACCGATTCTCGACCCCAAAACCCGGACGGTGAAAGTCAGGGTGAATGCCGATAACAAGGATCTGGTATTGAAGCCGGATATGTTTGTGCATGCTTCGGCTTTTGCCACCTTGGCCGGGGGCGGCAAGGTGATTTCCGAGGATCTGGCAGGCAAATGGATTGGACCGATGCATCCGGAAATTTTGCAAGACAAACCAGGTAAGTGTCCGATTTGCGGTATGGCTTTGGCCAAGGCTGATGAGTTGGGTTATTCGGTGATGGAAAAATCTGAAAAACCCCCATTGGTGGTGCCTACCTCTGCGGTGCTGAAAACGGGTAAACGTTCGGTGGTTTATGTGGAGGTTCCTGGTAAAGACGAACCGACGTACGAAGGACGGGAAATACTGGTTGGTCCAAGGGCAGGTGGTTTTTACCTCGTAGAAGAAGGATTGATGGAAGGAGAGCGAGTGGTGACAGAGGGCGCATTCAAGATCGACTCGGCTTTACAGATTCTGGCCAAACCGAGCATGATGAGCCCGGATGGAGGCGGTGGTGGAGGCGGACATGATCACGGCGGCAAGAAAAAATCGAGTGGAGGGAAAAGCGGCATGAAGATGACGGTTTATGAAGTGTCGGGTAAGTTTAAAAAACAATTGGCTGCGGTGTTTGCGGAGTTTTTCAAAATGCAGAGTGCCTTAGCCGATGATAATGCCAAGCAGGCGCAGGGAAGTGGAGCGGGAATGGTCAAGGCTCTGGCGGCAGTGGATATGAAGTTGCTCGAGAATGATGCTCACATGGCTTGGATGAATGACCTGACTTCAATCAAAGATGGTGCAGAAAAAATCGCGGCGGAACCGAGTCTGGTTGCCCAACGTAAGATTTTTGTCGATTTGTCCAAAGCGATGGCTAATGCGGGCATGTCGTATGCGATTAGTTTTGAGGAACCTGCGGTGGTATTGAACTGCAGCATGGCTTTTGATGGCAAGGGAGCGGATTGGTTGCAATTGGGGGATCAGGTGCGCAATCCTTATTATGGCAAGGCGATGTTAGGCTGTGGGGAAGTGAAAATGAAAATGGAGGCACCTAAAAAGGATGCCGGACATGAAGACCACGGCAAGATGAAGGTTTTTGAGGTGGACGAAGCCTTCAAAAAACAAGTGCGCAGTATTTATGCTGATTATTTTGGGATTCAGAAATCATTAGCATCTGATGATTTTGCAGCGGTGCGAAAACAAGCAAAAGTATTGCTGTCTTCATTGGAAAAAGTGGATATGAAACTGGTCAAGGGGGATGCGCATGTGGCTTGGATGAGTCAGATGGGAGAAATTCAAAAAACAGCTGATGCGCTTCGTAAGTCCGACAAAATTGACACAGCACGGGCGGCTTTTCTGCCTTTATCAGAGACCCTGATTCATGTTGCCGACAACTTTGCGATCAAGTTCGAGCAGGCGGTGGTGCATGTGCATTGTTCGATGGCCTTTGACGGCAAGGGCGGGCATTGGTTGCAGGAAGGAAAAGAGGTTCAGAACCCGTATTATGGACAAGCCATGGTCACTTGTGGTGATGTGATGAAAGACCTCTCGCAGAAGTGAGCTAAGGGATTTGAAATTTGAGATTTGAGATTCTAACTACTTGATAAACGCTGTGAAAGAAGAAAATACAGACGATTCTCCGATAGAGGAAGATGTGACCCGTCCGGAAAAGGATGTGACGGCGCCGTCTTTGTTGAACAACATTGTTCGCTTTTGTCTGGAGAACAAACTGATTGTTTTTCTCTTGCTGACGATGTTTATCGGTGGTGGGATCATGGTGGCTCCTTTTGATTGGAACACCGGAAATCTGCCACGCAATCCAGTGCCGGTGGATGCAATTCCGGATATTGGTGAGAATCAGCAGATTGTGTTCACCAATTGGACAGGGCGCTCTCCCCAGGATGTGGAGGATCAGATCACTTATCCACTGACGGTGGCTCTGTTGGGGCTTCCCGAAGTCAAAACCATACGTTCGTATTCGTTTTTTGGATTCTCTTCAATTTATGTGATTTTCAAGGAGAAACCGGAGTTTTACTGGACGCGAACCCGGATTTTGGAAAAGCTCAACAGCTTGCCGGCCGGAACCTTGCCTGAAGGGGTGGCTCCTGCATTGGGACCGGATGCGACCGCTTTGGGACAGGTGTATTGGTACACTTTGGAAGGACGCGATGAGGAAGGTAATCCTGCCCCGGGTTGGGATCCGCAGGAATTGCGCAGTATTCAGGATTGGTATGTGCGTTATGGCCTGATGGCGGTGGACGGAGTGGCCGAAGTGGCCTCGATCGGTGGTTATGTGAAGGAATATCAGATCGATGTCGATCCCGATGCGATGCGAGCCTACGGGGTGACTTTGGAGATGGTATTCGGTGCGGTGCGTAATTCCAATCTCGATGTGGGGGCACGAACGATTGAGATCAACAAAGCGGAGTATATTATCCGTGGTCTGGGTTTTATCGAAAATTTGGATGATCTGCGCCAAACCGTAGTTAAAGCGACGGGTAATGTGCCAGTGACTTTGGATCAGATTGCCTCGGTGGAGCTGGGGCCGGCCTTACGTCGTGGGGCACTCGACAAAGAGGGCGCTGAAGCGACAGGAGGTGTGGTGACGGTGCGTTTTGGCTCTAATCCTTTGGCTGCGATTAAGGAGCTTAAAAAGAAAATCGAGGAGATGAAAGATGGCATGCCGAAAAAGGTTTTGCCAGACGGGCGTACTAGCAAGGTGACGATTGTGCCTTTTTATGACCGCACCGGGCTGATCCATGAGACTTTGGGAACTCTGAATACAGCGCTGACCGAAGAAATTCTGGTGACCTGTATTGTGGTGATCATCATTGTGATGCATCTACGCAGCTCCCTGCTGATTGCGATGATGCTGCCGATGGCAGTGCTGGTGACTTTCATTGCGATGAAGTTGTTCAAGGTGGACGCCAACATCGTGGCTTTGTCAGGCATTGCGATTGCGATCGGGACGATTGTGGATATGGGGATTGTTGTCTGCGAAAATATTCTCAAGCACTTGGATAAAGCGAAGCCAGGAGAGAACCGTCTTGAATTAATTTATCGGGCTACCTGTGAAGTTGGCAGTGCGGTACTTACGGCGGTCACAACGACAGTGCTGAGCTTTTTGCCGGTATTTTTCATGATCGGAGCCGAGGGCAAGATGTTTCGCCCCTTGGCTTTTACTAAAACTTTTGCGCTGATCGCCTCAATCATCGTGGCGCTGACATTGATTCCTCCGATTGCACATATTTTGTTCGCGGAAAAGAAAAAAGAAGCTAGCAAGCTGGGCAAGGTGTGGCCTGTGGTCATGTTTTTAGTGGCTTTGGCTTTGCCTCTTTTGGTTGAGGGCGTGCAATGGTGGATGAGCGGTGTGATTGCTGTTCTGGCTGTTTATCAAATGGTTCAGAGAAGACTTCCTGATGCGGTTAGGCAGAAAATCCTTTATGCTTTCAATTTTGTTGTGGCCTTTTTGATCGCCGTTGCCCTAGCTAATAGTTGGATGCCGCTTGGGCCGGAAAAAGGAGTTTATAATATAGTTTTTGTGGTTGGCGTGATCGGTGGTTTGCTGGCTTTTTTCCTTGGGTTTATGAAAGTTTATGGATCGGTGTTGCGGGTATGTCTGCGTCATAAAGCTACCTTTCTCACCTTGATATCATCGATTCTTCTGCTGGCCCTGGTGATGGGCATGGGCATGAGCACGATATTTGGTTTTGTGCCGGAATCCTTGCGCAAAAATAAAGTTTGGATCAGTATGGTGGAAACGTTTCCCGGCTTGGGTAAGGAGTTCATGCCATCTTTGGATGAAGGCTCCTTCCTGTTCATGCCCACCACCATGCCGCATGCTTCGATCGGGGAGGCAATGGATGTGATGCAGTTGCAAAACAAGGCGATCAATACCATTCCTGAAGTGAAAAGTGTGGTGGGCAAACTTGGCCGAGTGGAGAGCCCTTTGGATCCCGCTCCGATTTCGATGTATGAGACCGTTATCTTATATAAATCGGAATACGTTACTGATGAAAAAGGCGAACGTATTCGTTTCCGTTTTGATAAAAAGAGCGGCGATTACAGCAGGGATGAAAAGGGCGAATTGATAGAGGATAGAAGAGGGAGACCTTATCGGCAATGGCGAGATGAGATCAAGACACCAAAAGATATCTGGCAACAAATCGTGGATGTGGCGGAATTGCCTGGAACGACTTCAGCCCCTCGCTTGCAACCGATCGAAACTCGTTTGATTATGTTGCAAACTGGAATGCGGGCTCCGATGGGATTGAAAGTGTACGGGCCGGATTTGGAAACGATTGAAAAAGTAGGTCTCGATATTGAGCGTCTGTTGCGGGAGGTTCCTGCGGTCGAAGCAGCAACGGTTTTTGCCGACAGGATTGTGGGCAAACCTTATGTTGAGATCGATATTGATCGCAAGGCCATTTCCAGATATGGGATCAGCATCAAACAAGTTCAGGATGTGATTGAAGTGGCGATTGGAGGGAAACAGGTCACTACGACGGTGGAAGGTCGAGAGCGTTATCCGGTGCGGGTGCGTTATCAGCGGGAATTGCGGGACAGCATCGAAAGCCTTGGAGGGATTTTGATCGCTGGCCAGGACGGCGTGCAGATTCCTATTCGTCAATTGGCGGAGATCAAATACTTGCGCGGACCACAGGTGATCAAGAGTGAGGACACCCTTTTGGTGGGCTACGTGGTTTTTGACATGAAGCCGGGTTTTGCCGAAGTGGACGTGGTCGAGGCTGCTGCGCGTTATCTGGACAAAAAGAAAGCTTCGGGCGAGTTTGTGATCCCCAAAGGGGTGACGTATAAGTTCACCGGTAATTATGAAAACCTGCTGCGAGCCAATAAAACCCTGATGATGGTGGTACCGGTTGCGCTGTTGTTGATTTTCATCGTGATTTATATGCAGTTTAATCGCCTATCGACGACCCTGTTGGTATTCTCCGGGATTTTCATAGCCTGGTCAGGTGGTTTCATTATGATCTGGTTTTATAACCAACCTTGGTTTTTGAACTTTGAGCTTTTTGACATGAACATGAGGGAGCTGTTCCAGATCCGGGCGATCAATCTCAGTGTCGCTGTGTGGGTGGGATTCCTGGCTCTATTTGGCATCGCTACGGATGATGGGGTGCTGATGGCGACTTATCTCAAACAACTCTTTGGAGAGCGCAAACCCAAAACGATCAAAGAGGTTCGTGAGACCACGATTGAAGCAGCTATCCGTCGTAACCGCCCGGCACTGATGACTGTGGCGACCACTATGTTGGCTCTGCTGCCCGTATTGACTTCAAAAGGGCGCGGATCGGATGTGATGATTCCCATGGCGATTCCTAGTTTCGGGGGCATGACCCTGGTGGTGGTGACGGTGTTGGTGGTACCGGTGCTCTATTGCTGGATCGAAGAAGCGCGGGTGAATCGTGAGATTCGTAAAGCCAGGCGACTGGAGAAGTAGGGGGCATTATCTAACTGTGGCAAGGAGGATGCCATCCTTGGAACTGTAAGAACTTAGCAACGCATTCTATTATCGCGGAAGTGGCGATTGAAATGGTATTATTGTACATTCAAGCGGCCCGCTTACAAGAGCGAGCTGCCTGAGTTTATATGATATATTAACTAATGCTGCGTTGAGCGGTATTGTTTGGCTGGTGCTGAGTGGTCATGTGACCCCTGGGATGTGCTGGAGCAAGAGCTTAAACCTGCTATGGCGATCAATGTTGCTATGGCGAAAACGGCGAGGGTTATTTGATTTGTTTTCATGGCTCGTATTTTGGTTTTTTGTTAGTTTATCAGGAAGCGAATCTTCCTTTATAAGTTAAACGACAAAAATGGATGTCACCCCTTTTGAACGGTGATTTTTTTTACCGTCCAGATCAACTCGGCGAAGTTTTTTGAATTTATTCTGTAAGGAATGCTTTGGCAGGGCGTCGATGATGTAATCCCAACTCTGTTTTTAACTAAAAAAATATCAAAATGAAAATAACTAAATACAGCAAGGGATTTGCGGCTATGGCTACGGGCATTGCCGCTTTTACGTTGATAGGTGCGAGTGTGCAAGCAGGGGAACCACCAGCGCCAGCGGTGTATTCACAAGCAGAAGTTTCAAGCTTTTACCTGACGGGATTTGGCGGTTGGAATTGGGCAGATGATTTTTCTACACGCGGATCAGGAGTCAAAGTCGACGCTGACCTGGATGCGGGTTATGTGATCGGCGGGGCATTGGGCTATGAGGTTCCGGTGATGGGAGGATTGAGATTTGAAGTGGAGGGGGCTTACCGCTCCAATGATGTGAATTCAGTCAGGGGCAATGGTAATAGGAATAAAGCTGATGGGGATCTGAGTGCCTGGTCAGTGATGTTCAATGTGGCGAAAGACATGCCGTTGACGGATCGCTTGAGCCTCTATGCTGGTGGAGGCATTGGATTTGCAGGAGTTGATGCTGATTTCGGCTACGGGTCGGCACGGGTGAATGAAAAAGACACGGTTTTTGCCTGGCAGGTTTTTGCCGGGGTATCATACGAAGTGATGAATAACTTCGAGCTGTATACGGAATACCGGTTTTTCCAGGCGGTGGATCCAGAGCTAAAACGTTCGGCTGGCGGCAGTTCACAGCGTTTGGACGGAGATTCCTACAATAACAGTGGGCTCTTGTTAGGAGCTCGTTTCCATTTCTGAAGGGGTTCTGAGTTGGGAGAAATAGTGCCCCCAAGGGAGCGACGTCCGGCCTTCGGGTCGGGCGTTTGCATGTACCGTGGGCTGTGCAGTTGACGGAAAAGGATAAAACTTCGTTGCGTGTGCAAGCTCTTTGTGATCCATTTCGCCTGATGTTACGGCAATTTATACTTTTCTGTGTTTTGGTCGGTGCGGTGGTTTTTCCTTTTAAGGGAATGGCGGCGGCCGAAAGCTATGTGATTACGATTGGGGTAGTGCCCGGGCAACTGCGCTATGATGTGATCGAGTTTGAAGTGACGGCGGGCAGCTCGATGGAAGTGACTTTTGATAACAATGGTCTGATGCCTCATAATTTACTTTTCACCCAGCCCGGCAAAGCGATGGAGGTGGTGAATGCCGCCATGGCAATGGGCGCTGATGGTTATACCAACGGTTATGTGCCTGAAAGCGGATTGATTCTGGCAAGTGTGGGATTGATGGAAGCGGGGCAGAAAATGATGGTGAAGTTTGTGGTTCCCGTAGAAGTGGGCATTTATCCATTTGTCTGCACCTTTCCTGGTCATGGTAATATCATGCAAGGAGTGATGAAGGTGGTGGCGGCTGGGGAGGAATTGAAAAAGCCGCTGCGGCGTAAGGTGGCAAAAGTCAAAAAGCAGGAGGGGCCTCCTAATGATGGCAGTGGCCTGACTACGCTTCCGCTGGGCAGTGTTGAGCAGCCTTTGGTGATACGGACTTTCATGCCGAACCCTATTCGAGTGCGTTCGGTTTTTCCTAACCACCGTAGAGGAAAACCCACCCCGACTTATAGCCCGAATACCGGGCATGATGCGGATGGTTACATCGATACGGATATTGGTTTTCCAGCTGCGGTTGGGGTCAACTTTGGCCAGGATTTGTCATTGTGTTGGGATACCGTGGAGTGTCGTTTGATGTATGCCTGGCGCGAGGGGTTTTTGAACATGGAAAGTTATTGGGGTGCTGGCACCGGGGATCGGCGCAAGAGTTTTGATTATGTGCCGCGTTTGCAGGGGCGTCTGGTATTTCTCTCCGAAGGGGCATCACCTCTGGCACTGACTCCGGGGGTATTTGGTCAACCGCAATACAAGGGGTTTCAATTGGATGAAAAAGGAGTGCCGGAATTTCTCTATAGTGTGGGCAGTGTGTTGGTGGCGGAATCGATTGCGCCGGGTGAACAAGCGGGTGAAATTCGGTGGCATTTTTCGATCAAACATGCTCCGGCGGGAGTGATGTTGGGATTTGATGAAAAGATGAAATCCCGAATACAGACGAAAGATGGCAAGTGGGCGGGCAATGTGTTGACCATTAATAGCGGAACTGAGAAGGATTTCACTTTGATTCTGACGGCGGAGGAGACCGTGATTCCCATTGCTCCGGACTTGCCCAAGGTGGGCAATGTGATCGGACAGGTCAAGCGGTCGGGTGCTGGTGGAGTTGCCTTGCAACTCAAAAAACAGGCCTTGCAACGCGGGATGAAAGCCTACGTGGATGGCGAAGAGTTGATCGGCAGTGTGCCACTTGAAATGCAAGGAGCGGATTGGGTGCAGACCAGTCAAGAGGATCGTTTGGCCAAGGACCCGGTGTTTTATGAAATAGAACTCAAAACCGAAGCGGGTATTTTTTTATTGGTGGATGGCAAGATCGAGGGGCGCCCCGAGGGTTTGAGTGATCAGTTTAAAGATTCCGGGCTGCGCGTGCCGGTGAGCGGTAAACGGTTCTACCGCGTGTGGAGTGCATTGTTCCCTGCGGGAAACTATCGTTTTGAAGCTCTCAACGACGGGGCTGATCATTTGCAAATGGTGCTGGCTGCGAGAAAAAAATAATCAAGAGGTGACTATGGTGTTTAAAAAAATAGTGAGTGCCAAGAAGGCATGGATGGTGTTACCCGCTGCCAGTTGTCTGGGATGGTTGGCTGTAGTGGCAATTTCTGCAAGTGCGGCTGAGGAGGCGCCGATAGTGACAAAGGGTGAATTGGAGGTGAAACCTTCTTATCAGATTGAGGAGATTAAATTGCCGGATGGCGTCGGTCATGGAATCGGGGGGCTGGCTTTTAACCAAGCGGGGGAGTTGGTAGTGGTTTCCAGAAGAACCGGTGTGGTGATCGGAAAGCCTGCGCAAGATGCCAGGGCTTTCGAGTGGAGGACTTTTTCTGCCGTTCAGATGCACAACGCGCTGGGGGTTTTGGTGGAAAAATCAGGTGCTCTGTTGATTCCTCAAATGCCGGAGCTGACACGACTGCGAGACACGGATGGCGACGGTAAAGCGGATGTGAGTGAAGCGGTGTCGACCGCCTGGGGGGTATCGGGAAATTATCACGAAACCAATTCGGGTCCGATTGCGGATGGCAAGGGCAATTGGTTTGTTGCTTTGGGATCTGCATCCCATTCAGGACCGACTTTTGATTTGGTGCGCGGGCGTTTTTCTGTAGCTGGACGACGAGGGAGAAATAATATGTCGGTGCCGTGGAAAGGCTGGGTGGTTAAGATCAATGCCAAGGGGGAGCTCAAGCCCTGGGCGAGTGGGTTTCGCCAGGCCAATGGGATTACGATGAGCCCGGCGGGGGATTTGTTTGTCACTGATAACCAGGGCGATTGGAAACCGGTGACGCCGATCTATCATGTGCAAGAGGGTAAATTTTACGGACACCCAACGTCATTGGTGTGGGATGCCGATTTTGTCAAAGAACATCCCGATCCCTTGGCATGGGCGGTGGATCATATTGCTGAAGTGGATGAGATGAGGACCCTGCCTGCAGTTTTATTGCCACAGGGTTTCATGTGTAATTCTGCCAGTGAGCCGATATTTGATACATCAGATGGAGCCTTCGGGCCTTTTGCCGGGCAGATGTTTGTTGGTGACATTGCAGGGCAGCGGATTCTGCGCATCATGTTGGAGAAAGTAGGTGGTGAGTATCAAGGAGCGGCCACTACTTTGATTGAGGGTGATGTTTTGGGCGGTGGTAACAACCGGCTGTGTTTGAGCCCGGATGGCAAGAGCCTGTATGTGGGGCAGACCTATCGGGGATGGGGTCGTCCGGCGGAAGGTTTGAAGCGGGTGACTTACAGTGGAGAGGTGCCTTTTGCGGTGGAAAAAATGAGCCTGAGCAAAACCGGTTTTGAATTGTCGTTCACCAAGCCGGTGAATAAAGAACAGGCGGAGAAAATTTCTGAGTATCAGTTTTCGCATTATTATTACGAATTCAGTCAACGTTATGGCAGTCCACAGATGGGCGTGACTCCGGTGGTGGCCAAGGCGGTCAAGGTTTCCGAGGATGGCAAAACGGTAAACATCGACCTTGGTAGTGTGTTGGCGCGTAAAATTTATCAATTGGATTTGGGTGGGTTGAAAGCAGTGGACGGCACATCCCTGAGCCATGGTATGTTGTGTTATACGGTTCAGAGGTTGAGAGAATGATTCGCGCTATGATCAAGGTCAATGAATTTGCGAAGCGGGTTTTGTTGACGGAGAGCTTGGAGGAGAAGCTGGAGTTCGTTGATGTGGCGGCTTTACTTGATGATGAGAGAGGTCAGGCGATCGGGGCGTCGGTGGAGCCGGGGCGGCCATTGGATTTGAAGATGAGGGACAAAGGGGGCGAGCATAGCTTGGCGCGACCGAGTATTTTCGAGATGAGCAATGACGAAGAGCGCGGTCGTTTACTGCACTTTTTTGCCAATCACGAATTGCTGGCGACGGAGTTGATGGCTTTGGTGTTGTTGAAATTTCCTGATGCTCCGGCTGAATTTCGACGCGGGGTATTGCGGACCTTGAAAGAGGAGCAGCGGCACACCAAATGGTACATCGAACGGATGAAGGCCTGTGGGGTGAAGTTTGGAGATTTCCCGGTCAGTCGGTATTTTTGGGACATGGTGGCGACGATGGAGACGCCGATGGATTATGTGACACGCTTGAGCCTGACCTTTGAACAGGCCAACTTGGATTATTCTTTGCAATACTCGCAGATCATGAAAAATGCGGGTGATGACAAGTCGGCGGCGATCCTGCAACAGATCTACAAAGATGAGATCCGTCATGTGAATTACGGCTTGCAGTGGTTCCGGCGTTGGAAAAAGGCGGACGAGGATGATTGGACCGCATTCAAGCGAGGTTTGCCTTTTCCTTTGTCACCGCGTCGGGCCAAGGGCAATGGTGCGAAAATCAATCGCCAGGGACGTTTGGATGCAGGTTTGGATGACGAGTTTATCAGCGAGCTTGAGGTGTTCGAGCGGTCGGTGGGGCGGACACCCAATGTGTTTCATTTTTGCCCCGATGCCGAGGATGCGATGAGTGGCGATGTTGACAGCAAATCGTATCATCGACCAAAAGTGATGCAAGGCCTGGTGAACGACTTGGAAGTGCTGGCCTTTTTTCTTGCGCGTCGGGATGATGTGGTTCTGGTGCAAAACCTCCCCACGAGAAAGTATTTGCAGCGACTGAGGGCGGCGGGTTTTGAACTGCCGGAAATTGAGTTGTTGGATGGAACGGGATCGATTGCCGCGAATAGCTTTCTGAGGGAAAGGAAGATCAACGATCTGCGACCCTGGGCTTGGTGTGCGCCCTCGGCGGATTTGATGGAGGGCTTGTTGGGGAATTTGCCCGGCGAAAGAAAGCAAGGTGGTGCGGTTTGGAATAAAGATATACGTGCTTTGTTCAGTAAATCGTTTGGCACGGATTTGGCTGTAAGCTTGGGGGATTCGGTGGTAGCAAAAAAGTGTCAGTCGATGGAAGAGGCGGATGCGGCTGTGCAAAGTTTGCAGCTGCAGGGAGCGGATGAGGTGGTTTTTAAAAAGCTATTTGGGGCATCCGGGCGAGGTTTGATTTTGCTTAAGAGTGGGGAGCTGCTTGAGGGGAATCTTCGCCGTCAGGTTGAGCGTGCAATAGAAAGCCAGGGGCAACTGTTAGCGGAGCCTTGGGTAACAAGGGTATTGGATTTTTCTGTTCAGTATCAGATGGAGGACAAGGGATTGCGGAAATTAGGATTGATTCGTTTGCAGAATGATTTGCGTGGGCAGTTCAAGGCTTGCATTGCCGCTACCAAGTTTTGTCAGGGAATGACGACGGAATTAGCGCGTTTTTTGATGCAGCACGCATTGCCGGTCTATGAAGAGGGGGGAGCTTTGGTAAATTTGATTGAATCACAGTTGCGGGCCGTTTCTTATAAAGGGCCGGTGGGAATTGATGCTTTTGTCTATCGAGATGAATCAGGTGGTTTGGTTTTACGCCAGCTTTGCGAAGTCAATCCGCGTTACACCATGGGGCGTTTGACTTTGGAGTTGGCC
>JAJRVS010000007.1 GCA_024277195.1 Verrucomicrobiota bacterium
GATTTGTTCCTGAGCGAAGTCAGCACCATGGAAATGGTGATGAAAAATTCGGCAGGTAAACTACCCTTTTCTGATCCGCCTAAAGAATGGATACCCGCAAGATTGGATCACCATCAGATTACATCTCTACCTATATTACCGGAGGTAATTTACCTGAGCGGAGAACTGAGTCGGGTTCACCATGATCCATTTGATCGGTTAATTGCGGCTCATGCCATCACAGAGGCAATGACAATCATTTCGCCCGACCATCCCCTTTCGCTTCTTGGCGCAAGTCGCTTGTGGTAACTGAAGAAAGTCAGAGGGGTCATCAGAGGCAGCGGGATCCTCAAACACGAGGATTTTGCTTTCGATTTGCGCTGAGCTTGAATAATTGCCATCCCGATTGAGGTAGTCATTGGCTCACCCAGCGCGAGTTTTTTATCGAGTGTCGCCAGTAGCGTATTTACTCACTTGGCAAGCTCAAGGTAGGCATCATCATAAATGCTGGGCCATAACTAAAGTCAAGCAATGAGCTAATATCCCCTATCTTAAAATCCGCTAATTTTCAAACCCGCCAAGCCAAACGAAAGACCCCTTGTGATATACACAAACCGTATCACATTGCGAGAATATGAATATCATCTGTGAATAACCTTCATCTCTTCGCTCTTCACTTCCACCCATGCTCCGCTACATCACCAGTCGATTGCTACAGGGACTACTCGTCCTCTTCGCACTCTACACCATCACTTTCTTCCTAGTGAAGGCGATGCCGGGTGACGCCTTCACCGGCGAAAAAAACATCCCCGAAGATATCAAACATCAGATGCGCGAGCAATCTGGTCTCAATGACCCACTCTTCATTCAATATCTAAATTACCCCAAAAACATCCTCTTGCACGGCGACTTCAATTATTCAATCAAAAAACGCCGTCCAGTGGCCGACCTCATCGCCCAGTCTTTTCCCGCCTCGCTGATCCTCGGCCTGGTTGCCCTTGTTTTTGCCATCGCGATTTCCATCCCCATCGGCGTGATCTCTGCCGTGCGCAAAAACACCTGGGTCGATTATTCCGGCATGGCCATCGCCATGATCGGCATCTGCATACCCGCTTTTGTCGTCGGCCCTTTATTACAAATAGGCATTGCCACCCGCATCCCCTCCCTCAAAATCGCTGGATGGGATTCACCCGTCGATGTCCTGCTGCCGGCCATCACCCTCGGCCTCGCCACCGCCGCCTATCTCGCCCGTCTCACCCGTGGAGGCATGTTGGAGATCCTCTCACAAGACTACATCCGCACCGCCCATGCCAAAGGCGTGCCGCTGCCGCGACTGATCATCGTGCACACCCTGCGCGGCGGCCTCATCCCCTCGGTCGCCTTCATCGGACCCGCTTTTGCCGCACTGATCTCCGGATCCTTCATCGTAGAATCAATTTTCCAAATCCCCGGCATGGGCCAACACTTTGTCACCGCCATCTTTGATCGCGACGAATTCCTCATCATCGGACTGGCACTCTTTTACGGATTTCTCGTCGTTGTCATGAACCTCGCATCCGACCTGATGGTCGGCCTGCTCAACCCAAGAGTGCGCATCGCCGAGCAGTCATGAGCAACGAGCAAAACACCGCGAACGACGAAGTGGTCAAAGGCACCTCCTTGGGACGCGACGCCTGGCTGCGCTTACGCAAAAACTCCATCGCCATGATCAGCTCGTTTTTTCTGATCCTGATCATCTTCCTGTGCTTCGTTTTTGCCTGGTTCTGCGAAAACCCCAATACCATAAATTTAACTAACAAATTCGCCTCGCCTTCCGCTCAACATTGGTTCGGCACCGACCAACTTGGCCGCGACCTTTTTTCACGCATCCTCTATGGCGGACAAATCTCTCTCTTAGTTGGTTTTGTCGCCACCGCCGTCTCGCTCATCATCGGCATCAGCTACGGCGCGGCGTCCGGATATGCCGGCCCCAAAACCGACGCCGTGATGATGCGCATCGTCGACATTCTCTACGCCATCCCCTTTCTCGTCCTAGTCATCATCCTAAAAGTCGTGATCGCCAACCCCATCGACATTGCCGCTGGGTGGACCGTCGTGAACTTTGGCTGGAACAAAGAACTCGTGATGCGCAGCGCCAACATCCTACCGCTCTTCATCGCCATCGGCGCACTAGGCTGGCTCACCCTCGCCCGCATCACCCGCGCCCAAGTCATCTCAATCAAAAACCAGGAATACATCGAAGCCGCCGTTTCCCTCGGCCTGAGCCGCCGCCGCATCCTCTTCCGCCACATCATCCCCAATACCATCGGTCCGGCCATCGTTTACGCCTCACTCACCATCCCCGGTTTCATCCTCTACGAAGCCGCCCTCTCCTACCTCGGTATGGGCGTCGAAGCCCCCAACTCCTCCTGGGGAATCCTGATCAAAGAAGGTGCCAATTTCCTCGAAACCCAACCCTCATTGTTAGTCATTCCCGGCTTGGTCTTTTCACTCACCCTCTTCGCCCTCAACTTCCTCGGCGACGGCCTGCGCGACGCCTTCGACGTCAGAACCTCCAAAGATTGAAACCTGCAATGAGCCTGCTCACCGTCAACGACTTACGCTGCTACTTCCATACCCGGGAAGGCGTGGTGCGTGCCGTGGATGGCGTATCCTTCGACCTCGAGCGCGGCGAGACCATCGGCATCGTCGGCGAATCCGGCTCGGGTAAATCGGTCACCTGCTACTCCATCATGGGACTGATCCCCAAACCTCCCGGCAAAATAGAATCCGGCAGCGCCCTCTTCGACGGCACCGACCTACTCACTTGCGGTGAAAAAAAATTGCGCAGCATCCGCGGTAGCCGCATTGGCATGATCTTCCAGGATCCCATGACCTCGCTGAACCCTTTCCTGCGCATCAGCCAGCAACTGATCGAACCCCTGCTGCTGCATACCGATACCAGTAAAAGCGATGCTCTCAAAACCGCCACCCGCGCGCTCGGCGAAGTCGGCATCCCCGACCCAGAATCCCGTATCCAATCCTACCCCCATGAATTCTCCGGCGGCATGAGGCAACGTGTCATGATTGCCATGGCCTTGATCGCCAAACCAGAGATTCTCATAGCCGACGAACCCACCACCGCGCTCGACGTCACCGTGCAAGCCGAAATCCTCGAGCTGATCAAAGAACACCAGCAGAAACTCGGCATGGCCGTCATCTTCATCACCCACGATCTGGCCGTCATCTCCCAAGTCTGTGACAGCATCAAAGTCATGTATGCCGGCCGTATCGTCGAAGCCGCCCCCACCGCCGAACTCTTTCGCAATCCCTTGCACGCCTACACCCGCGCCCTGCTCAAGAGCATCCCCGCCATCCACGACAAAAACACCGAACTCTACACCATTCCCGGTCTCCCCCCCAATCCCACCGACCTCGGCCCCGGCTGCGCCTTCCACCCCCGCAACACCCTCGGCAACCCAGCCCTTTGCCTGCTCGACCACGCCCCCCCCTTCGAACAAATCCAAACCCACCACTACGCCCAGAACTGCCCCGGTTGCCTCGCCCAATAAATCTATTTAAAATAACTCTAAAGCTAACCTTTAAAGGACTCCCTTTTTCGATATTCCCAATCGCTTTACTTATTCCTCATCTCCCGCGCCTTCTTCAAAAAGTCATCAACCGAAGTGGTTTTACTTTTAGGAGGAGCGACCGTAGGCCGTGGTCGGGAACTAGCTGTTTTGGTCGATTTCGGCTTACTTTTCGGTTTAGGCGTCGGAATCCTCGCCAACTTCACGCTACTGCTCGCGGTTTTATCCCCCACGACTTTCACCTTCGCCTCAGCCTCCCTATAATTCGCCAGCTTTAATTTCAAAGTATGATCCCCCACCGGTGCCTGTAGTTTCAACGGAGTTTTACCCAGGGAAAGCCCCCCCGGTCCGGTCACCTCCGCCCCCGACGGACTGCTCACAATTTCCATCGTCCCCTGCTCAAAGATCCCGCCCACATCCACTTTTCCATCCCGAACGACTTTATGGCTTTCCTTGGACAACAACCAGCCGTTCAAAGTCATCGTCACCTCATACTCTCCCGTCGGCAACTCGGCCACTCTCGCCGGTGTCACCCCCTTGCGTGTTGCAAAGGCCCCGTCGTATGACTCCACCTCCGATGACAGTCGAGCCAGCTCGTAAGCCACACCCTCCGGAGAAGAACCAATCATCAGTGTGCCACGACTGCGCTTCAATGTGAGATCGACCTCGGAAAGTTCACCGTTCAACATCGAAACTTCCCGGGTCACCGGCTCAAAACCCGGAGCCTGCACCTCCAGCTGGTAGTTCCCTAAAGCCAGCCCTTCCATTCTCTGCGGACTGGTGCCACTACTCATTTCCACTCCTTCCTTCCCGGATCCCGCCCCGCCGATCAGCTTCATTGCGGCTCCCTCCGGTACCGTTTTGACATCTATCCGCCCCCGCAAGGCGTCAATCCGACCCAACTCCCTGAGAGCTTTCACGTCGACCGGCTCCAGCTTCAAAATATTCTCGTAGATGATCTTCTTCTTCAACTCGTCTGTCCCAGCCTCCATCACACTCTCATGCAGTGCCGTCACCTGTGCACTGAGCTGTGCTTTCTGCTTCGCTGACATTTCAGATTTCAGCTTCGCCGCAGCCGTCGCTTTATTCCGGTCTTCCTCTTGTTGGGTCACCAGTAAAGCGGCCGCCTTTGCCTTGCCTGCTGCTTCAAGATCAGCCGCTTGCTGGGCCTCGAACTTCACCAATGCGGCCTGCTCACGCTTCGGCGCTTCCACTCCGTACCACCAACCGGCAGCGCCACCGCCCACAAGGGTGATCACCGCAACCAGGGTCATTACTTTTTTTCCTGACCCACTTTTCTTTTTCCGTCGTTTCGCAGATTGTCCCGGCACCTCCCCACCCGACAGTTCCAGCCACAAGGCCTCCGCACTCTCCGGGCGCATCTCCGGGTCCTTCGCCAAACAGGACGCCACCACCATTTCCCACTCCTTAGGAATTTTCACAACTTCCACTCCCTCCGTTCTTAACTCTTTGCGCCGCACAGTGATACTCGGCACCTCGACCGTCTCGATCTGGTGCTGGATATTTCCCCGGTAAAACGGCGGTTTGCCCGTCAGCAATTCGTAAATGGTCGCACCCAATGCATAGATATCATCGGACACACTAGGCGGATAGCCTGAAGCCTGTTGCGGGCTCATATAGGGCAGCGTCCCGCTCACCTGCACACTACCCGATGTCAATCGGCTCATCGAATCGGTCAAACTGCCAGCAATGCCAAAGTCCAGCATCCGCAAGGTTCCGTCCATATCCGACATCAAATTGGCAGGTTTCAGATCACGATGCACCACCTTGCAGCTGTGCGCATATCCAAGAGCCTCACAGGACTGCTCAATCCAGTCGGTAATTTCCGCCACCTCGAAAGTCTTGTTCGGTTTGCCCACACGCAGCTTGCTCAAAGTCTCGCCCTCGACGTATTCCATCACAATGGCCGCAGAGTGATCATCCTCTACCAGGTCATGGATACGCACGATATTCGAGTGAGTTAAATCCAGGCAGCGTTTGGTTTCTTCACGCAAGTCATCCAGGGCAGCATCATCCCCCTGCACCGCTTCAGGTAGAAATTTCAATGCTACTTCCCGGTTCAGTCGCTCGTCCCTTCCCAGCCACACCACTCCCATACCGCCACGACCAATTTGACGAATCAGCGAATATCGACCAAATGTTTTCAACCCCTCCCGCAATCCCTTCAACGTCACCCCGAAATCAAGATCATCTTCACTGACTTCTGCCTGAGCTTTCAACGAAACCGTTGTGAGATGTTTTGACGGCAAATCCACCTGCGGTTCCTCCGAAGGTTGCGGATGCCCGGAAACATCGCCGCGCAAAGTCGACCCGACACCGAGATCGTCTTCACTATGGTTTGACTCGTCGCTCATGATTTAATTCTCTATTATCAATTTTTCATTACCACTTGTCAATTTCCCATTACCCCACCAAAATTCACTCAAAGAATACCAACAGCGTTACTATACGAACTATCATTCAACAAGCTTGCCCTCTAACGCTTGAATCAGAAAACCATCCCCAGTCTTCACCACCACCATTGAAGCCTCCAGCTCCAGAGAACTTTTTAGCCCGATAAGATTCCGATAAATTTTATTTAACGTCTCATCCGTATCCTGAAAATATTTTACCGCGCCCGATCCGCTACTCTCGCCATCATACCCATGGTTATTATAACACTCCAAATTAGCATTCAAGATTATCTGATTGAGATTGAGCCCCCCAGACATTTCATTCGTGGGTAGATTCCCCAAAACCCGCCGGATCTCCCACTCAATATGCGGTTTGATATATTGCCTTTGAACCCCTGCCCCGGATCCTCCCGACATCAACGTCCCAGCCCCACCCAAATAAAGATCCTCAAGCATGCCACTGAGGATATTCGCCTTACCAGGGTAGTTTTCCTCATTCAAGCGCTGTTGATACCGGGTGTAGAAATCAACTTCATACTCAATAACAACTCTATAATGAGGCTTCTCATTACCCCATTCAAATTTCCCAGTTCCATCCGGACTATTCCTCGGGGGGAAAAGAAAGCCCTTGTCATCAGCAATACCCGAAGCCAGCCAAACCTTTGCCAGATGGCGATAATAATCTGCAACCTTCGACGGTCTCTCTGCGGCCTCAACAATAATTCGAAAGCCAAGAAAGTCCCGGCGATCCGAGGGAATCAGGTAGCGACGACGCGATGAGCGAACGGTTAGGGTGTCATCATTGAGCCAAGCTCCTCCGCGAAACACACGGTATTGCCTCCCACCACCATCATCGTATCCACCTTTGCTGAGAACCGCCCGCACATCGTCGTCGTTCATTTCATCTCGATACCAGTCGTCACACCACTCCCACACGTTGCCGCCCAAATCATAGAAGCCGGAGGGATTCATCTTATAACCTCCCACTCGAGCTGTGCGCACTGCTCCATCGTCGTAATTCCATCCCTTCCCTGGAGTTCCTTCCCAACATTCGGAGCCAGCATAGTTTCCCGATCCTCTTGGTGCTGGCCACTCATTTCTCCAGGGATACACCCCACTCGATGCCACCGCGGCACCCCACTCGCTGTCCCTGGGTAAGTGATAACCAAAACCGGGGTTCTGCTGCGTCAGCCAATTGCAAAAGGCCTGCGCTTCGTTCCAGCTCACACACACCACCGGATGATCCTCGCTCTGCTTGAATCCAGGATTTTCCCACGAAGCTCCCTTTTCCAATTTCCATTTCTTCAAATTGGAACCACCACTCTTCACATACTTCACCACCTCTGCCCCACCTTGCTGCACATAGCCGCTCGCCTCGGCATAAGCCCGAAAATCCCGCACCCGTGTCTCATGACGGCACATCAATACACCAGCTTTTCCCGGCACTGGTATGAACTCCATACCCAGCGAATTAATAAAAGGGCCCTCCTTCGTCGCCGCCTCCAAACGCTCGACTGCCAGCTCTTGCTGCGATTTTGGTAACACCGGTGTTAGTTTCGGCGGCGTTACCTTCGATGACATGGATTTTGGCGGCGTTGGTTTCATCACCACCCGCACCGCTGCATTGCTCCCCGGTTTCAACATCACTCTATGCACCATCCTCTCATACCCCGCCAGACTCAGCTCCCACTTCATCTCCCCGGGCTGCAATTCTTTCAACCCGTTCAGCGGTGTCACTCCCAGCACTTTTCCGCTTCCGATTTCCCTCACCTCCGCCCCCACCGGATCGCTCAACACCTCCACCTCAACCGGCTCAAAGACAAAGACCATTTCCTTCTCAACTCCGGCCGACAATGTCACTTTCCGCTACTGCAGCGGCCAGCCCTTATACCGTACCGCCAATTGATATATTCCTTCCGTCAACTCCTTCGTCAACCGTCCACTACTCCCCGTCGTACCCGCTGCCTCGCCTCCAATCAATATCTCCGCTCCTGCAGGTTCACTACTTATCTTCAAAAACGCAGGTTTGACGAGAGGCTTCACAGGAGTTGGCTCACTTTCAACTGAATTGTGGGTCCAAAATCAAGATCATCTTCGTTACCCATTGTTAATGATTATTTATTAACGCTCCAATTCCACCTGATAGATCGCATTTCCTAGCTCTACGGTCATGCCGGATGCCAGTGGAGCCAGTTCGCCAGCTCGCAGCCCCTGACCATTCACACGCACTCTGCCAGTACTGCTGCCAGTTCTACGATCGCCATCAGCTCCATCGGCACTGTTCTCAACCCAAAAGCAGCCACGGTAATGATGAAAAATCCCCTGTGAAGAAGCCAAACCGGAGTCGGGCAAATAAATCGGATTATCTTCACCACTGCCGAATGCCGCCTCAGTCAGCAACCAGATGCACAGACGAAATGCAGGGCTCGATTCCACCGGACGAAAAACCACACAGCCCGTGACCGGTTTCAACTCCGGCTGGGGCCCCTGCCAAAGCTGATGATTCTCCGCCTCTGGTGCCTGACTACCAGCAGCACCATGGTGCTGCAAATCGATGAGATAATCTTCCCCCGGCACCGCATTCAGGGAAAGCCTGCCCTGATTCTCAAATCGAGCACCAGGCTCTCTTTCATTCAGTTCATCAGAGTTGAGCTTAGCCCCATTGGTATCCGGCCGAGTGCGGAAATAGAGCCCATCTTTACCCGCACTTGCTACCACATGCACCTTGCTGATACTACGAGTGCATTGGTCTCGCTCCTCTGAACGTGGTAAAAACCAGGTCACCAGATCACAACAATCACGCTGACGACCAATAGCTACCTCCTCACGCGCTGTCAGACGAAGTGGCAAGCCCTCATCGCCTCCTCCCTGGGGAAGCAGAGTCAGACAAGCTGCTGGCTCCACTGTTGTTAGAAAAGCAGAGCAGATGCGGCGGGCACCCGTCGGCTCATCGGAAATCTGACTCAACTCCACTGTAAAATAATTATCTGGCAGCTTAGCTTCAAGCAGATCGTTGATCGTTTTTATTTTACTTAAAGCAGCTAAACCACTAAAATCCATATCCGCTTTGTGCTCAGCTCCGAGCCCCGCATTGCCCCCATCCCCCGCTACCACTTGATTACCGAAATTTTCTAAATTAATATTCGGCTTGGATTCATCAGGTTTGGTCAAAATAGTAAGCCTGACTTCTCCCTCGAAGACCCGGTGCCTACCCAACTGGGTAAAACTGACCTGAAAGTTAAACAGGCGCGTCCCCCTGGAGTTTTCAGAAAACTCAAATTCACACAGTTTTTTCACTGGCCGACCGTGCTCGAACTGAGCAAAGTTTTTCTTAATCGGATAAGTAAGCACCCGAGCACAATTGATCTCAAATTTCACATCAAGCAAAGGCTCCTGAGTGAGTGCCTTCATGCTCACCTCGAGCACCGTCGCCGTGTCCTCCACCAGCACCCGGTTCACATTCAAATTCAACTCGACAAACTGCCGCAGGCCGATGGTGATTGGCTCCACCTCCTCTTGTAGCTCCTCCTTCGCTGCATCCATCAGCCCTAATGCCTGGCGCTCTATCGGCACCGCATCAAGCCGGGAAAGCGTCGCCGAACCACTAGAGCTCGCAGCTTGGACTTGGGCTCCCATAGATATCAGTTTTTCCACAGGCGCGGACAAGGATTCCCCACCACTCACCTTAGTCCCCTCTTGCGGCGTCGGTATAGTCGGTGCATCCCGCTGCTTCTGCACTACAGGCGCAGGCGTAGGCGCATCCATTGGCAACGTTTGTGCATCCATATCGCAGACCGTTTGCGCATCATCTGTATCGATCCTCCCCCCAGCTGCCTCGGGCGCTGTCGTTTCCATGCCAGGCTTAGGCAGCGGCAGCTGGCACTTACTACAAAAATTCACCCGAGGATGGTAATTCTGCAGGCATTTTGGGCAAATAATCATGATTAAAAAAGGTATACTCTGAAAACATTTTAACATCGCTATTGTGATCTATCAATGCTCCGATTCTTCGCAAGGTCACTCCTCCTTGAATTTCGCTTTGAGCGCATCCGCCACGGCTGGACCAAAATCCTCTGGCGACTGCTCGGCGACGAAGGCCATCGACTGCTCAGGCGTCATGCCCTCCCGCATTTTCATTTCCGTAAGCTTCATCAAGCGCTCAGCCTGCTCACCACTGAGTGTCGCCAACAGCGCCTGCATATCAGCGCCTCCACGTATTTCCAGCAATTGCTTTTCCACATCAATCTTAAGCTGCTCATCAAGAGCCGCGGCTTCGTTTTTGGCCTGTTTCACCAGCTTCAACGCTTCAACGCCCTGCTTCGCCACCTCCAGATCGGAAGCCGCCTGATCTTGCTCCTGCTCGCGCTGATGAGCACCACGTTCCCCCCCCTCCTCCAACTCTGCGCCCAGGCTCTTTTTACGCTCTTCCCGATTAGCTTCAGCGCGGATCCTTTTTTCCTCAAGCTCATAACCCACTTCCTCGATGCGGATAGCCCAATCCAACTGCATACCCGTGCGTCGCAGCTCTTTCTCCGCACTCTGGAGAAACGCCTTTTTCTGCTGCGCACGATCACTGCTCTTCAATCCTAGTTCGTGAGTCAGCTTCTCGAAGTGCTCGTTCAAATCATGCTCGTCGCGGAACAAATCCACCTTCTCCTTCCGTAGCGCATCGCTCAAACGACTGTCGAGTTCACGCTCCAAAGTTTTTTCCCGAAACTCTGCCATCTTCCCTCGCAGCGTATCCACCACCTCACCGCTCATATCAGCAAGCCGAACCCCGTCACACTTCAGTCCCGCTCCAGTAAAAGCTTTGCTCAGCTTTGCCATCACCGCTTGTTCGATCAGCTCCCGGATATCACCCGTGTCGAGCAATTCCTGCATCGTCTTTCCACCGATCCGCTCCTGCACCGCAATACGCACCTCACCGTGAAATTCATCAGACAAATCCTGTTGGGTGAAAGTCGACTGCCCAGTCAAAAAACGATCAGTGAACAATTTCGGATCGGTCACTTGAAAGAGAGTGCGCGCCCGCACGTCCACTGGCACCCCATCCTTTGTATTTATCTTATCGAGATAGAAATCAATCTCCGCGCTGCGTATATCCAACAAGATAGCATGGCTAGCTCCTCCTCCTTCTACTTTCAGGAAGCGCTTGATGAAATTGTCGAACTGAGTGTACCCCGGGTCCAGAGCTCCTTGGTATTCACCGTTCTGGAAGATCAACGCCAAGGTGCCCTCGTCCACCTGCAAACCGTGATGAAAAGTCTTGTCAGGAATCACCAGATCCACTCGAACCGCAAAATCACCCGGAGATCGCTGCCAGCGATCATAATAAATTCGCCGCCGAGCTTCGAGATCCTGTTTATCGCCGCACTTCCAGCAAAACTCAGAATCAGATCCCACGGAAGCCCCGCAACGGTTACAAGAAGCCCAAGAGTTTGCACTCGGACATCCACAATCATTACAAAAATCGGCGTTCTTGGAGACAGCCTTGGCGCAGTTCGGACAGCGTTCGTTAAAAAATCCCATAATCTTGGCGTAGTTAGTAGTTATATAAATCGTTTCAAAGAGTAATTAGGCAATATCCGTGCCAACTTAATCTTTACCATGAAATTTTTCCTAAAAATCCCATTGCCTCGTGATACTTACATAAAACCATTTAGAAGAGTAGCAAAAAAGAACGCTTTCATACCATTTGAACAGTTAGATTGCCGCAATCTGATACTACAGACTCCCTTGCATAATTTTGCTCATTTTTTCAGACCTCCACAATGCAGCATCTTCCTTCCCAAATATGGATTAAACGGCTTCTCACTGCTGGTCTGCAACCAATCCCCGCCCCCACCCTTCACCAGCGGGCAATGCAGCACGTAATAACCTTCACGTCCCTGCGCAATCCCAATCACCTGTTTGCTCAGCATTTCAAATTCCTTGCGAAACTCTTTGAGCGTTTTTGCAGTGGTTAGAGAGTCGAATTCACTACTCAATAAACGACGACCCTTACCTTCAAGTAATAATGCCGCGTGGCGTTTTGCACTTGCCAAGTCATCCTTGCTCAAAGCCGTCGCCATATTTATATAAGCTCGCAACATTTGATCGACCTCTGGGACCCCGTCCCTATTGACATATCCAGAGTCATTAACGACGACACGGAAACCAAAATTGTCATCCCTCCGCGTTGCAATATTGCTCATCCTTGTCGATAAAAAATAATTATACTCTTCAGCATGCGCCCAGGATCCACCACGCATTACGTACCCCTCAGGTTCCATGTGAACACATCCCTGTTTTTTGCAATATTCAAGCGCATAACTACCTTGCATCTCCTTACGAAACCAGTCTTCACACCACTCCGACACGTTGCCGCCCAGATCATAAAAACCGAAACGATTCACTCTATAACTACCCACCGAAGCTGTCCGTGGATGCCTATCGGCGTATCCTCCTTCAATTACAGACCAATTGGCTGAAGTAATATTAACCTCTTTACCTTTAAAGTTGCCCTCATCTCCCCTGCTCGGCGGCCATTCATTCCCCCATGGATATTTATCAATAGACCCCACCGCAGCACTCCACTCCCCATCACTCGGCAGACGATAGGTATAACCGGGATTCTGCTGCGTCAGCCACTTGCAAAATGCTTGTGCTTCATTCCAGCTCACGCACACCACTGGGTGATCCTCGCCCTGCTCAAATCCCGGCCTCTCCCACGAGGCATCCTTGTCCAGCTCCCAAGGCGTTAAATATTCTCCTTTTTCATTCTTCTTCACTTTCAACACATACGCCCCGCCGCTCTGCACATAATCCGTCGCCTCCACATACGCCCGGAAATCCCGCACCCTTGTCTCCGTCCGGCACATCAACACGCCCGGCTTCCCCGGCACCGGCACAAACTCCATCCCCAGTGAATTCATATAAGGGTTCTCCTTCGTCGCCACGCCCAGACGCTCACTCGCCAGTTGCTTAGCGGTCTTCGGCAGTCGCTTCATCACCACTCTCACAGCCGCATTGTTTCCCGCTTTCAGCATCGCTCTGTACTCGATCTTCTCATATCCCGCCAGACTCAGTTCCCACTTCATCTCGCCAGGCTGCATTCCTTGTAATCCCGTCAACGGTGTCACTCCCAGCACCTTGCCGTCCCCGACTTCCCTCACCTCCGCTCCCAGCGGTTCGCTCAATAGCTCCACTTCAACCGGCTCAAAAGTAAAAGTCACCCGCGCATTCTCCTCCCCTCCCTTCAGTTCCACCTCACGTTGTTGTGACGGCCAACTCTCATACTCCGCCACCACCAAATGATTGCCTGGCAACGCTTTATACCTCAACAAACCATCCCCGCCAGTCGTCCCGACCTCCACTCCGTCCACTCGAATTTTCGCTCCTCCGGGTTCAGTGCCGATTTCCAGCAGCACCGGCGTATTCATCAAGGCCACCTGCCTCGCCTCTGCTTTTGCCAACTCATCCGCTGCTCGCTTAGCCTCCAGATCCGCCAACGCCACCGCCGCTCGTTTCGGTGCCTCCACTCCATACCACCACCCAGCCGCCACTCCTGCCGCCAGAACCATCACTGCAGCCATCGTCACCCACTTCTTTCCAGCAGCACTCTTTTCCACTGCCGGTTTCTGGCATTTTTTCACCAACGCTTTTTTCTTTCGCCCCTGCACCGCGCCTCCAGACAACTCCGCCCACAACGCCGCCGCACTCTCCGGGCGCTCTTGCGGGTCTTTCGCTAGGCAGGACGCCACCGCATCTTCCCACAGCAGCGGAATCTTTCCTGCATCTTCAATATCCAACTGCTTGCGCCGCTCCTCCATGCTCGGCGCTTCCAGAGTCTCGATCTGATGCTGCACATTGCCCCGGTAAAACGGTGGCCTACCCGTCAACAATTCATAAATTGTCGCTCCCAGCGCATAGACATCATCCGTCGCCGTCGGCGGGTATCCCATCGCCTGCTGAGGACTCATATACACCAGCGTGCCACTGGTCGGCGCCCCGGCTGCGGTCAGACGGCTCATCGAATCGGTCAAACTGCCGGCGATTCCAAAGTCCAACACCCTTAGTTTTCCCTCACCGTCGATCATCAAGTTGGCAGGCTTCAGATCCCGGTGCACCACCTTACGCCCATGCGCGTATTCCAATCCCTCGCAAGCCTGCCCAATCCACTCGTTGATTTCCCCTACCTCGAACACTTCCTTGTCTTGTTTCAGACGCCTCGCTGTCAACGTATCCCCAGCGACATACTCCATCGAAATCGCCGCTGAAGTCCCATCCTCCACCCAGTCGTAAATCCGCACAATGCTCGGATGCGTCAGATTCAGACATTGCATCGTCTCTTTTTTCAAATCGTTGATCGCTACCGGATCCCCCTGCACCACCTCCGGCAAGAACTTCAGTGCCACCTTGCGCCCCTCAAGCTTTTCATCCTGCCCCAACCACACCACTCCCATGCCCCCACGACCCAGCTGGCGGATCAGCGAATAGCGCCCGAACCCCTTCCGCCCAGGCTGCAAACCTTTCAGCGTCGGACCAAAATCAAGGTCATCTTCGTTCTGACTGGGATCAGTATTCATAGGGCTAGTAGAAAAGGATACAAAGACAAAACAATATCAGACTAACGGAGATCATTTCCCCTGTAAATAGGCATTTTCCAATGAAGGGTCAGTTCCTGCCATTAAGTCATAAATAAATCTTTAAAGATTATATATACTCATGTATAATACTTTATATGAAATCTTCAGTAACAGATATCATGCCGCAGCAACTGCGCCGCTCACTCAGCAAATTTGGCAGCGACCTGTCCATAGCGCGACGCAAACGACGCTTAAGCATCGCGATGATATGCGAACGGCTTGGCGTCTCCAAGTCCACCTGGCAACGAATGGAAAAAGGCGACCCTACGGTCTCCATGGGTGCCTATATTCAAGCGCTCTTTGTCCTAGGCTTTGGCACTCCGCTAACTGAATTGATTGACCAACGCAACGATGAGCAAGGTCTATTGCTGGAAATCGAGCATCTGCCAAAACGCATCACCCAGCCACGACAAAAAAATCATCATGAAACGAAACATTCAGGTATTTTTAGCTGAAGAAGACACCCCACTGGGAGAACTGCGCTACGACCATCAAGGGCAGCGGGAGAACGCAGCTTTTGCCTATTCCCATACCTGGCTCGAAAACGGCGAACGGTTTTCTGTCGACCCCGCCTTGCCATTGGTGAGTGGATTCCAATTCCACGCGCGACGAAGCCAAGGCACTCTATTTCATGGAGCTATCGCCGACACCGAGCCCGATGGTTGGGGACGAAAAGTAATTCTCCGAAACCACGCGAAACTCAGAAAAACAGCAAAAGCCCAAGGCGAAAAAAAATAAGTGGACGTCTTGGGGGAACTCGACTTCCTATTGGCAGTGGATGATGAAAGCCGTATGGGAGCTTTACGTTTTTGCGACGAAGATGGAGTCTTCCAAGCCACACACGGTGAAGGCGAACGGCGCACTCCCCCGCTGATAGAGCTCCACCAGCTTTTTTGCTCTTCCCGCGCTATTGAAACCAATACCGAGACTGCTCAGGATCTCGCTTATTTGCAAGGGCGAGGAACCTCCCTCGGGGGTCTGCGTCCAAAATGTTCGATCCGAGATGAAGACGGTTCTCTTGCCATTGGAAAATTCCCAAGTGTGGCAGATGAACGCGCTGTGACCAAAGCAGAAGTTCTCACCCTTACCTTAGCAAAACAGGCAGGCATTCAAGCCGCCGACGCACGCATCGTGATGAGTGAGCAAATACCGATAGCAGTGATCAAGCGCTTTGATCGAACGCCGACCGGGTTCCGCATCCCCTACCTGTCCGCCGCCACACTTTTGGGAGCAGAACGCGATGACCCCAACGATCATTCCTACACTGAAATAGTTGATGCCCTACGCATCCACGGATACGACGTTCAAGCCGATATCGAAGAACTCTATCGCCGCATCGCTTTCTCCATACTGATCAACAATGTCGATGACCATCTACACAATCACGGTTTTTTGCATGTAAGGCATGGCCAATGGCGGCTAGCACCCGCCTTTGATCTAAACCCCTTTCCCCATCGCGCCCGCGAATTAAAAACCTGGATTTCAGAGGATACAGGACCCGAAAGTTCCCTTACAGCCTTACAGTCAGTAGCCCCCTATTTCCGTATCAAAAAATCCTTGAGCGATACGATCATAGCTCAAGTAACTTCAGCCGTGCAAAACTGGCGGCAAGTAGGAGCAAAACTGAAGATGAGCAAAACAGAACTCGATGCCTTCAGCGAAGCTTTCGAGGGAAACGCATAAGATCTACAATGCCCCCTCTTCCCTTCATCATTCATCAGTTCCTTGTTCGATATTCAATATTCCCGCCCTCCCTTCACCGGAATCGCCAGAAAACGCTCAATCCCTCTCGCCACAGCCGCAACGATGCGCCGCTGAACAATCGGATCCTGAAGCTCCAATTCTTCCTGACGGTTGACAATCACCCCACATTCGACCAGCACCGCTGGCATATCAGCACTGTGCAATACAATCAGATCCGGAAAATCATACACCCCGTATTGTGGCAGTCGAAGATCACGACCCTCCCCCTTTATCTTAGCCGCATGATGCAGGGTCGGATGAAATTTCCCAGCATCCAGAGCCGCACCAATTTCAGCAGCCAATTGAAAACTTTTCACCATCTGTTTATTCCTGGTTGAGAAAAAAACAGAATAACCGCTAAACTGGTCCGCATACTCCTGTGTCTTCCCATCCACGACCCATTTTTTCTTAAAATGATCCTGACAGGAATCGTGATGTATCGAGATGAACAGACCCGCCTTCGCCTTTTTGGCTATTTTGGTTCGCTCGCGGAGCGAGGCCACTTTGCCATCCCCGTTGATCAACACCGTCTCATACCCCAGGCCAAGCAATTTTTCATTCAACTTCCTACCGATCGCCTGATTGAAGTAAAACTCGCCGACCCCACGTGCACTGCCTGCCCCTTGCACCTTGATTGAGTGCCCTATATCAATCGCCACCTTGATATTTTTCCCAGCCCCAGACTTTGAATCGTCCGTTGATTTCGATGCAGGTGATGCGGCCTTTTTTATTGAGACTCCGCTACTGTCCCCCGAGACAATCTGAGAACACCCGCTTTGAACAGTCCCCATAGCAATCCATACCACTGCTGGCAGAATCTTGCAGAAACCCAACATCGTTCTATGATACGCTCTCATTATTTCGTTGCTTCAAAAGCCGCCCAATCCCCTGCTGTTTTTCCCCTGTCAAAAAGCAGTCTTCCAAAAACCAGTCGCAGCCCTCATTATTCTACTATTTTTTACGGTTTACTGTTTCACTTCATTTATCTCTACCACTTCAAAACTGGAACCACTTTCCCTAAGTTTATAGATCCCGCGCATTCTACCACTGTGGACGTGAGAACTTCCCGAGCTCACCCGGTAATCAAACAACGTCTCTGCGGTGAAATATCCTCCTCCGATATCGCGCACACTCGTCGATGATCCGGAAACAAGTGAATAACTACGGTTCGGGTATTTCTTGATGTAGGCCCGTCGCCCGTTTCTAATCGTACTCTTACCCACACTGCCTTCGTCATAAAAACGCTCTACCGTGGCGGCATAATACGGCAGCACTTCATCTATCTGGTTGCTCTCGCCCGCCGCAATGAAGTTAGTGATAAATCTACCGACCGCATTTGCCTTGTTCTGTAGTGTCTGTTGCTTCATTTCCTCCTGACGCATCGTGGCTTCCTTGGCTCGTTGGATCCCAGCCAAACGGTCAACTTCCTTCTGCCTGGCATCGGCCAACTCCTTCCGACGCCGATCCTCATCCATCTGTTTCTGACGATCGAGTTCAAGCTGCTTTGCGGCCTCATTTGCCCGTTTTAAATCAGCGGCGGCTTTTTCCATGCGCGCCGTTTTATCAGCCATATCCCGATCCGAAATCCGTCTCACCACCTGTGCCAAATCCTCCTTTGCCCTCACATTATCCGGATCAATTTTCAGTATCTGCTCGTAGACCGCCTTCTTCTTGTAATCATCAACCGCAGTCATTCCCACCACACTCTCATACAGCGCCTTCACCCTGTCCTCCCGCTCAGTCACTTGGCGGGCTTGCTCCTGTTCCAGCTCCGCTTGCGCCTTCGCCGCCTGCGCTTTTTTCTGATCTTCCTGCCATTGCGTCTTCGCTGCCGCCAGATCCACCGGCTCCGGCTCCGTTGACTCTGCTCCCGGCTTCGGAGCCGCCACCCCTAACCACCATCCCGCCACGGCTAAGACCATAACCGCAGCCACCGCCGCAAAGACCTTCTTTTGTTTCCCCCCCTCGACAGCCTCGGTTCCCTGGCTTTTCCCCGTCGAGCGCCGCTTCCCGATCCCATCTCCCACTATCTTTTTTTCCCTCACAACCGGAGTGCTACCACCCGATAGTTCCGCCCACAGTGCCTCCGCGCTCTGCGGCCGATCCTCCGGATCCTTCGCCAGACAAGACGCCACCACTTCTTCCCACAACTGCGGAATTTTCCCCACCCCTTCAATCCCCAATTCCTCACGCCGCTGCTCCATGCTCGGCGGCTCCATGGTTTCAATCTGGTGTTGCACATTGCCCCGGTAAAAGGGCGGTTTACTAGTCAGTAATTCATAGATCGTTGCTCCTAACGAATAAACATCATCCGTCCGGGTCGATGGGTAACCCATCGCCTGTTGTGGACTCATATAGACCAAAGTTCCACTCGTCATCGCCCCTCCCGAGGTCAGACGGCTCATCGAATCGGTCAGGCTGCCCGCTATGCCGAAGTCCAGTACCCGCAGCATCCCTTCCCCGTCGATCATTAAATTCGCCGGCTTCAGATCCCGGTGCACCACCTTGCGCCCGTGCGCATAATCCAAACCCGCACAGGCCTGCTCGATCCAGTCGCCGATCTCTGCTACCTCAAACACCTCGCTGCCTTTCGCCAAACGTCGAGCTGTCAGCGTTTCCCCATTGACATACTCCATCGAGATCGCCGCCGCCGCTCCGTCCTCCAGCCAGTCGTAAATCCGCACTATGTTCGGATGAGTCAACTCCAGACACTGCATCGTCTCCTTTTTTAAATCATTAATCGCCGCCTGATCCCCCTGCACCTGATCCGGTAGCCGCTTCAGCGCTACCTCGCGCCCGTCGAGCTTTTCATCCTGCCCCAGCCACACCTCCCCCATCCCACCGCGCCCCAACTGACGAATCAGCGAATAGCGCCCGAATACCTTCAAACCATCCCGCCAGCCCCTGAGCGTAGGGCCTGAACCAAGGTCATCTTCGTTGCTGTGCTGGTTGGAATTCATATAGAATAGGAGAAATCGTTGTTAATCTATCGAAAAACGGTAGCCAAGTAAACTGTCATTTTTTTACTACCAAACAGCCTTCAATCCAACTTTAAAAATTCCTTGCTCGATATTGGATATTCCCACCCCTTGCTCGATATTCGATATTCCCCACCTCCCCCACATGCCACAGCAGGCGAAAGGCATTGCCGGATGAAACCTTAAACTTCTTTCCCCATTGATCGACCACCACAGGATTGTCGGGCAGCAAACCCCACAAAAATGCGTGCACCGCTTTATGTCCATGTTCCTTACTAGCCATCGACATCGAGAGTGGAAACGACGCCTGGGATTCCCGCCACTCGCTAGTGTAGCGGAGCGTATCACCGCTATGTCACTGATTAGCCATAGCCGCACTGAAGATGGACATGTTGAACGAAGATTTCGCCGAATTCGCAAGACTTCTTGAAAAAGCCGAAGTGCGAATTATTACACCCCAAGGGGGTAGCCCTATGATAGCCCAGGACATCGCCCTGGGTCTGGTCAACAGACCACCATTAGCCCTGAATGGGCGGCCCTAAAGCGTTGAGGATTAATGCCACCCATTCAGGGCTGAAAGATTGGAACTCAAATACCCAAGGTTTCACCCTGGGCTATCATAGAGTCAGCCCTTCGGGCCTGTTAGCCTGACGCGTATGCGAGATCGACTCCCGTACTCCACGAACCACCCCCAACCCACGCAATGCCATTGCGTCCCACATCCCGCCATTCACACGTCACCTCCTCTTCACTTCATCATTCTTCGGTTCCTTGAGGTGCGCTAGATTGAACGCCGAAGCTTTAGCGAAGGAGGTTGCTCGATATTGGATATTCCCTTCGGGTAATTTCCTCCAGCTGTTTGACTCCGTCTATCTCCACTCCGTTACGGTTCGTCAGCGAACTGACTCGGCTCCCATTCCTATCTTTCTTCCCTTCATCATTCTTCGGTTACTTGTTCGATATTCGATATTCCCACCCTCTTCCTCCACGCGCCCGCCATTCGGCCGACTTCATCGATCAAGCGGTTCACATGCAGGCATTGCCGCCCACTGATCCAGCTTTTGCTTTCCGCCAGTCGCCACAGAATGCGTAAAAGTTCCAGTATCAGGTTCAGCTCGTCGAGGTGACCTATGCGCTTAGCAGACTGTCTGGAAAAACGCGCCCGGGTGATTTCCTCCAGCGTAGTCAAGCACAGATTATCAATCTTTTGCCCGAGAGTAAAACGCTGGCCTTTCGGAAAGTCCGCTGTGCGGCCCAGCGACCATTCAGTCAGCTCGACCGCTACCGTGTGGATCGGCGGACGTGATGTTTTTATACCTTTGATACCTATTCACTCCCTATGAACGGCCACGCGGATTACCAATCGGCAATCTCACCAGTCAATTGTGGGGCAATCTTTTCCTCGATGCCTTGGATCACCTGATCACAGAAACAGAAGCTCATGGATGACAAGAAATGAATATCGAATATCGAGCAAGGAGTGTTGAATGATGAAGGAAATAGAATGAAGAAAGAGTAACCAAATAAAGCTTAGTAAATAAGCTAGGTAACTTTATTGCTTTTTTAGGTTTTTCTGGGCGGTTGTGATACTTACCACAAAAATGGAGATCAGTTCATTGTTTTCCTCGATGATCGAAGATAGTTTATCTGGAGCATCTACTAAAGGTTTGCGCTGGATAATGAGAAGCCAGACTAGTGTTTCTCTCAATTCTTTAAGAGCAATTTTCATTTTATGAATGAAGTCTTTCCGGGATTCGGCACTCTGCGCTTCCCCATAGTTCGGCGCAGGTGATGTACAAGATCGCACAAGTTGCCCCGCCACATGATTCCCCGCTCGCGAATCAGGCAATATCTCAACGACATTCAAAATCCTAACCGCAAATTCAATCAGCCGTTCCTGCAAGTCATAATCACGTTTCATCTTTACTACTCCCCCTCCAATTTTTCTTCATTCTTATATTTCTTCACTTCATCATTCTTCGGTTCCTCTTGACCGCAGAAGCCTTGGCGAAGGAGGTTGTTCGATATTGGATATTCGATATTCCCTTCTTCTTCACTTCATCATTCTACTGTTCCTTGTTCGATATTCGATATTCCCATCTTCTTCACTTCATCATTCTACTGTTCCTTGTTCGATATTCGATATTCCCTACCCTAGCCGCCAACGCCAACCACCACCAAACGGAAGCCGTAGTAATCGTTTGGCTCCGCCGGAGTAGCGCCGTCGCGGTACGAGGAACGGAGAGCGATCTCCCTACCGCCGAACCAGGAACCACCACGCAACACGCGGTAACTAGTTCCTCCTTTATCATCAAACCCTAGCTTCTTCAAATCAGCCACCACATCACTGTCATTCAGCTCATCTCGATACCAATCCTCGCACCACTCCCACACATTGCCGCCCAAATCATAAAACCCAAATCGATTCATCTTATATCCTCCCACTCGCGCTGTTCTCTCCGCTCCATCTTCGTAGTCATACGCAACACTCCATTCACTTTTGAAACTATTCATTACCTCCTTACCAAAATAATTGCCCGCCCCTTTCGGCGCCGGCCATTCATTTCCCCATGGATACTTGCCCAGCGACCCCACTGCCGCACTCCACTCCCCATCACTCGGCAGACGATAGCTATATCCGGGATTCTGCTGCGTCATCCACTTACAAAAGGCCTGCGCTTCATCCCAACTCACGCACACCACTGGATGATCCTCACTCTGCTCAAATCCTGGTTTCTCCCACGATGCTTCTTTATCCAATTCCCACCCCAGTGAATACTTCCCCTCATCGTTCTTTTTATCTTCCAACACATACGCCCCGCCACTCTGCACATAATCTGTAGCCTGCGCATACGCCCGAAAATCCCGCACCCGTGTCTCCGTCCGGCACATCAACACCCCCGGCTTCCCCGGCACTGGCACGAACTCCATCCCCAACGAATTCACATAGGGACTCTCCTTGCTCGCTGCTGCCAAGCTCTCCGCCTTCAGTTTCTTTTCCAATAGACCACCACCCGAGGTCACCCCCAGCGCCTCTCCATCAATCACAATTTTTGCCCCTCCAGGTTCACTGCCAATCTTCAAACTCGTCATCAGCGCCGACTCTGCCGCTGC
>JAJRVS010000240.1 GCA_024277195.1 Verrucomicrobiota bacterium
CAGAGTCGACGACCGGAGTTGTATGAGCGTTTGACAAAAGCAACGGGTAAGGAGAAATCAACGCGAGAGGTGAGGTTTCAGGGGCAGGGGGAAGATTGATCACACGACGATAGGAAGAGGCTAATTTGACGTTGTTAAGTTGAGGTTAAAAACTTAAACTTAAACTCGAGCATATCAAAATTATGTCGCTTTCCACCTTCAACTGATGGCAGGTAAACTGAAGCTTGCTTCATCTTAATCAAATCAAATCAAACTAAGGGTAGAGAATACGGTTATGACAATGGGGACTAAAAAAATAATGGCTGCGGGGGTGCTTGGACTAATATTATTCGGGTTGCTGGGGGCAAGTCGGGCGGCGGATGGGCCGGTGAAAGTGATTTTTGATACTGACATCATGGGGGATGTGGATGACGTGGGGGCGGTGGCGATGTTACATGCCTTGGCCAATCGCGGCGAGGTGGAGATTCTGGCGATGGGCGTGTGCGCCAAGGGGGAGGACAGTGCTAGATGCCTAGATGTATTGAACACTTACTTTCGACGTCCGAAAATTATGATTGGGGTGAACAAGGGGGAGGGGTTTTTGCGGGATTCTAAGTATAATAGTAAGTTGGTGGAGGAGTTTCCTCATCAGTTAAAATCCTCGCAAGACGCTCCGTCAGCGGCACAGCTTTATCGCAAGGTGCTGTCGCAACAGGCTGATGGCAGTGTGGTGATGATTTCGGTGGGGCAGTTGTCGAATCTGAGTGCTTTGTTAAAAACTTCCGGTGATGAATTCAGTGAGTTGAGCGGCATCGATTTGGTGAAAAAAAAGATCAAATGGTGGGTGTGCATGGGTGGCAGATTTCCTCAGGGCAAAGAGGCGAACATCTGGCACCATGCAGAGGCGGCGGTGGATGCGGTGAAGCGATGGCCGACGCCGGTGGTGTTCAGTGGTTTTGAAATCGGGGTGAAAATCCCGACAGGGGCAAGGATGAAAAGTTTACCAAAATCAAGCCCGGTGCGACGGGCTTACCAGCTGTTCAATGGATGGAAAACCCGTCAGAGTTGGGATCAGACGGCGGTATTGTATGCGGTGCGAGGTTTAGATGGAGGACTCGACGAGATGTGGGGCACGGAACGTGGTGAATGCACAATTAGTCCTGATGGCACCAATCAATGGCAAGCGGATCATCAGGGGCGGCATCTGATTCTAAAGGAGAAGATGCGATCGGGCAAGGTGGTCAAGGTGATCGACGAGTTGATGATGGAGTTGCCGCAGTGAAGAAAATCACTCAAAGTGAAAGGCAAACAGATCGGCGTCACGCAGAGTGAAGTGCAGGCTCACGGTTTTTCCGGCAAGGGCGGATACATCGCTGCCTTTGCCTTTCCAGTGAACCGGGCGCTCGATGGTATCACCATAAACTTCGGCGCAGTCGGCTGCGCTGTATCCTGGGAGGGGCTTGCCCTTTTCGTCACGGATCTCAACTTTGATGCCGCCAGCGGCGGATGAGGAGAAGTTGAGTTTGAGCTCCTTGCCGGTGAAGGTGATCGGCTTGGTGGTGAAGCTGCCGCCTTTGAGAGGGGCGCTGGCGGAGACAAATCCGTCAAGGCGCATGGTGTAACGACGGACTTGGTCGCTTTTTTCGGTCCAGTAACCTTCGGTGGCGTAGAGGGAGATTTCGTTGGGGGCGCCTTTCATATCAGCAGCGGTCTCGACCATCTGCCAGCCAATGTATTGATGCCCGTAATGCCAGGTGCCGGGGCGTTCGATGCCGGGACGCAGGAAGGCTTCCCGCCAGCGCTTGAAGGTGACGCCGTCACGACTGCTCATGAACAGGCCTTCGGTGATTGCCATGCCGTAACGATCTGAAATGGATGAGCGCAGTTTGCGGTGTTTCCGATCGGGCAGGGCTTCCATTGATGGATTCCAGCCACGTTCGACGTAGCGGGTGGGAAAACCGATAAACAGGTGGGGTGCCCGGTAGTAGGGTTGAATCTGGTTGGTGTAGAGGTGTTCGTCGGGTGAGTCCTCGTATTTGAGATCCTTTTGGTCCGTCCAAGTGAGCATGTCTTTGGAGACGGCTGTGCGGATGGCTCGGAAGCCGGCGGGTTTCCAGTTTTTTTCGTCAGTGACGCCGGCAGTGAAGATGCGCCAGTAAGCGCGGTATTCTTTTCTCACCGGATCCCAGAATGCGAGGTTTTGGGAATCGAAGGCACCGGCAGTGATGACCGGTTTGTCGGACATCAGTGACCAGTGCAAGCCGTCGGGGGATTTGAGCGCGAGCAGACCTTTGGTTCCGCGCGAACGCAGGATGGCTTTGTATTGAGCGTCCTTCGGACAATTGGGATTGGTGTCGAGAAAAACTGCCGGGTGAACCGGATCGGGTTTGGCGTCTTTCATCCAAGGTTCTTTGAATAGGCCGATGACGATGTTGTTGTTTTTATTGCCACTGCCTTTGGGATATTCTACCAAGCCAAGATTTGGTTTGGTCCAATGGATGCCATCTTTGCTTTCCGCATAACAAGTGAAGTTAGCGTCGGCGGGGGCGAGCTTTTTTTCCTGCACGGTGAGCTGCCAGGCTTTGTAATACATTTTGTAGGTATCGCCGTCTTTGAATATGCTGTGGTAACCGCAGCCACTGCCTTCCCAAGGGGAGTTGTGATCGATGACGATCTCTTTTGCGGTGGGATGATGGAGTTGCAGGGTGGCGCCGTCCATGGAGTCGATCAGGTGGTCGTCAACCAGCAGCTCGCGGCTGCTGCCGATGTCGATGGGTGCGGCATGGGCGCTAAAAGCCGCCAACAGAAGGAGGGTGGAAAGGGGTGGTGTTTTCATGATGGGGGATAGGAGTTTAGAGATTATTCTGGTCTTGTTTCAAGTGTGTATCAGTGTTTGAAATGGTTTTAAACCACTGATTTACACTGATGGGCACTGATGTCAGAAAGAGGTGAGATTTTTTCGCTTGGATAGATTGTATTTAGATTTGATTATATAACTCTATTTTAGAGTTTAATAGTTAGGGTTTTATTTGGAATAAATCCAGTCAACAGGGACGCGGGTGATTTTGGTGATATTGAGTCCTCCGCCTTTGCTGGTATCGCCGGCGCAGTGGCCGAGTAAGATGTCGCTGTCGGTGAATTCTATCGCGGTGTAACAATACCAACCGGTGGGTAGATCGTAGAGGGTTTTGGCGGGCAACCAGGTTTTGCCGTCGTTTTTGGAGATGGTGATGCTCAAGGGGGTTCGTTTGCCACGCAGTTCTTTGGGGATTTTGGAGTGATCGTTCCATACTGCAATCAGGTCTTTGGTTTTTGGTAAACGCTCGATGGAAGCGGGGCTGACAGGAGAGATCAGGGATGAGGCTTCGAAGTCCGACCACGTTTCGCCACGGTCTTTGGAGTAACAAACAAACTGGGATCCGCCGTTGGTGCGGGTCCACATCATCAGGCGCCCGTCCTTGAGTTCGACCAGCCCGGGTTCTTGCAGCATGGTTTGTTTACCGTTGGCCTGGGTTCCGTCCTGACTGGTTTTCGAACGGTGCCAGGTCTGGGCTTTGTCATCGGAAATGTAACAGTGGATGGTGCCGTTGCCGTTGAATTTTTTCAAACTGGGGCTGTTGTGTTGGGCGGTGGGGAAGATCAGGCGACCGTCGGCCAGTTGCACCAGACGGTCATTGTTGACGACATAATAACCCATCTCGTCTTCGCCGATGATTCCGGTGGCAGCTGACCAGCTCTCACCTTCGTCGCTGGAGAAACGAATGATCGGGCGCAGGTCGGTGATCGAGTTTTTGCGGCAGTAGAAAAGTGCGATGCGTTCGTCCTGTAATCTTAGCAACGAAACGGACATGATGTTTTCCCTGCCGTCGTTTTCCATCTCGAGCTTGTCTTTATCGCTCCAGGTTTTGCCCCCATCGTTGGAAATGCGACTGGCGAGAAAAGCCGGCGAGTTGTCACGGCCACCGCCGGTGAAGTGGGTATAAATGAAAAGAATACGTCCGTCTTTGAGAGTGACGAAGTCGCCTTCGCTGTTGCGTGGGTTTTCCTTGCTGGGCGCGAGGGTCAAGGCAATCTGAGGTGTTTCGGCTGCCCTTAGCTTGGGGGAGGCCATGGCCAGTAGTGTGGCAGCGAGTGCCAACGATGACAATAGTCGTTTTTTGAAAAGAGTGGGGCGGGGTGTTTTCATAGATAGGGGACATTCTGGCCTTGCGAATGGGGATAAACAAACCTATTCTTCTGGTAACATTATGATACCAGAAGAGTCTCAGACCCCTGATTTGCCCAAGCGCTGCTCTTTGGTGGCTGAAACGGTGCAAAGTCTGTCGGAGGGTATTCTGCGAGGACTGTGGCGGGATTTTTTACCTGCTGAGCGAGAGTTGAGTGATCAATTGCAAGTCAGTCGTCGTACTTTGCGCGAGGCTCTAGCGGAGTTGCAACGCATGGGGTGGATTGCCGTTTCGCCGCGCCAGCGCAGTCAGATTATCAATAAGGGGGAGGTGGACCGGGTCAACAATGAAGGGAAAGTCATTGCGGTATTGTGTGCTAATTCTTTTGCTGATGCTTCGACGCCGAGCACTTTTGTGATGGATGTTTTGCGGGATAAACTGACTCGCGCAGGATATGTGGTGGAGTTCCATTCCCGACGTGATTGTTTTTCATCAAGGCCAGCGAAAGCGCTGGCTAAATTGGTAAAAGAACATCCGTCCGTTGCCTGGTTGGTAATGGGATCCAAGGCTCCTTTGCAGGCTTGGTTTGCGCGTCATCGTCTGCCTTGTCTGGTGGTGGGCACTTGTGTTGCGGGCATCGTGTTGCCCTCCGTTGATGTGGATTATCGCGCGGCTTGCCGCCATGCGGGCGGGGTGTTGTGGCGGGCGGGACACAGGCGGATCACTTTAGTGCAACCGGCGGATGCGCAGGGAGGTGATTTGGATGGGGAAAAGGGCTGGCTTGAATCTTTGCAAGATTTGCCGGAAGCCAATGTCCAGGTGTTGCGTCATGACGGCACTTCCGATCATCTGTGCGCGTTGTTGGATGAAACCATGCTTTCACCTGATGCGCCGACGGCCTATCTGGTGGCGCGTCCGAAACACGTGCTGACGGTGATGATGCATTTGCAGGGACGAGGCAAACGCATCCCCGAGGACGTGGCGATCATTTCACGGGATGATGCCTATTTTCTGGATGCCACGAGGCCGAAACTTGCACGGTATGCGACCGATCCGAGTGGGTTGGCGCGTAGGGTGGCGAAGTGTACCCGGCAATTGGCGGAGACGGGAACTTTGTCTGCGAGCGCGGTGCGTTTGATGCCAACCTTTGTGGCGGGGGAAACGGTTTAGGGAAGAAGCTAGAAAATAGGAGATAGGAGATAGGAGATAGA
>JAJRVS010000241.1 GCA_024277195.1 Verrucomicrobiota bacterium
CGGGCGGCGGTGGCTTCGATCAGTGGATCGAGGAAGTCAGGTGCGACATGCGGTTGGCAGTGGTCGGTGTTCAGGGCGACCAATACGTCGTATTGCTCGGCCAGGCGGTGGGCGGCTTCGGCCAGCACGATGGTTCCCAATGTGGCGTTTTTGTGGTTCAGTCCGGAAGCGAACTGACCTGCTCCGGTGGAGAACTGGATGATGCCGTCGGACTTCTGATCTACAAAAGCTTTGAATGCGGCATTGAGTGTAGGAATGCTGGAGCAATTGATGGCAGGGTAGGCGTAGTTGCCCGCCTGCGCGGAGTCCAGCATTGCGGCGAATTGTTTTGGTGTTGCGATTGGCATAACGCCGCTTGTTTAATCGCGATAAGGGCTTTTTGCAAGTGAAGAGAGTGAGAGAACCGCGAATGTACGCTGATGAATGCGAATTAGGAGGGGGTTTATTTAGCGATTATGAAAGCAGATATGGAAATCTGCTTTACGAGGGGATTTTTCAATCAAAATCCAAGGCTGGGCGGGCGGTGCATCATCGTGCCTGCCAAGTGCCCGCTTTTGTAGTGGATGTGTTGTTTTTCAAAGTGCTCAGGGATGCAGGGAAATGATTTTCGATCAGGTGGTGGATGGAGTATCCAGCAGGGTTTTTATGGCGGTTGTTGGTGATTTTTAATGATTCCAAAGTCGAAGTGGCTTGGATCAACATCACGTCAATGAAGGTTTCTTTATTGTTGGCATTCACGTTGACGAATAAATTGTTATTTACGTTCAGGTAACCAGCGCTGTTGGCTCCGGCATAAAGTCCGTAATTTCCAGCATTGCGAATGACGTTGTTGCTGAGGGTCACATTGGAGGGAGCGGTGAGATGGAGTGCTGCCGTGGCGGAAGTGTCGATCAGGTTGTTTTCGATGGTGATGTCACGACACGAACTACCAATGGCTATCCCTCGGTAATGTGAATGGTAAATTTGGTTGCGATTGGCGGTGATGCGCATGCTCGGTGATTTGGCATTAGCTGAAATGAAAAGACCGCCTTGGAAGGCTTCGTTGTCGGCAATGTCATCGATATGTGACATGCCTGCATCGCGGATGACGTTCTCAGCGATGACGATGTCTTCCCAGTCCCAGGTGTTGTAACTGGTCTCTGCGTTGACGTAGATGCCTGCCTGGTGAGCCTGGCTGGTTTGATTACGGGCATAGGTGATCCGCTTTCCTCCGACAACAGTGAGCCCTCGCCCATGAGGTTGACCGTAGGCGTAGTTGTGGATCGCTTCGATGTCATGACTGTGTGGAGCACCCTTGTAGGAGACCACCGCGATCTGATCGTCGGCGGGTGCAATGATGGAGTTGTTGATCACTTGGATGTGACTGGAATCAGAGGTGTGGTGGATGCCGTCGGCGAGAGTTCTGGAGACGAGATTGCCACAGATCGTTCCTTGGCTGGAGCGAAAAGCAAATACGCCTACGCTACCCATCGCGCTGATGCGGTTGGCGCTGACGATGAACTGCTTGGCGTGGAAAATCCACGCTCCCGCGGTATGAGGTTGTGAGCTTCGCGCGGTGGCGATTCCTTGAAGATGGCAGCCAATCAGGGCGGGGGAGTCGCCACTTAATCGCAAGGCGCTTTTATCAGGGTTCAGCGATTGGAGGATGCTGTTAGAGCCTCCGCCGATCATGGTCACGCCATCAAGCTGCAGCACATCGTCATAGGCAAAAACCCCGGCGGGCACGTAAACCGGAACGTTCTCTTGTTTTGCCGCGGCAACAGTCGCAACCAAAGCCGGTTGGTTGTTCGTCGGAGAGTTTCCCGCCCCGTCGGGGATGGCTCCAAAATCGAGTATATTTTTTGCGCCCGAAGGGATGCGGATCATGCGCAGGTTGTCCATTCTCAGAGTGTTGCTGAAGTCGTTTGTTAAGATCAGGCGGGTGTAGCCATTGATATCCGTCGGTGGTAGCAGGCCAATGGTCTTGACCTTTTCACGATCGATCATCGCGCGCAGTTGGTGTTTATTGCGATCCCAGGTGAAAGACACGCTATGGAATTTGGTTCCGGTAACGTTTGGCCAGGTTTTGTGTTGGAGCGGACGGTAGGTTTTTCCAGCATCGCTGGTGGCCACTAATCGCAGGGTGCTGCGATTTAAATTGCCGTCAGCTAGTTCGGTCAAAAAACCAATGCCTTTGCCTTTTTCATCGACTAGAAACACACCGCCGCTGTTTCCTTGCGTAGATGTGCGCCGGATATCGTAACTGATGGTGACCAGTGGATAGTCACGAGCAGTGCCTTGATTCGGCAATGGCATTTGGGCTGAGGAATGATCCCTATGGAAGGCCGCGACACGTTCCTCGGCATCTTGTTGTTCTGTTACTTGGCCGTTGAGAGTTTTCCATCTGTGTTTGTTTAATGGTGTTCCCTCCATTTTCTCACCTGTGTGCAAGCTGCCTTGATTGAACAACTGGTTCACGGTGACATATTTTGAATCCTGTCCAGTGGTCAAGGTGACGTCATCAAAATGGCACCAAGTGTTTGCTTTCAAATAAATCCGTGAAAACGAAGTGTGAGTTTTGTCCTGTGTTTGGGTCAGCACTTTGCCGTTCATCGATAGGGTTAGAGTGCCGCTATGTCTTTCCCATTTCAGCGATATTTCCGCAAAACCAGGGCTGTCGATATTTTGGAGTCCCGCGACGTTGTTGCTGATGGAGTCGCCGTCGGTCTTCCAATCGAGTAATTCCGCAGGGTGATCGTGTTTGCGAATATTCAGGAATCCATTGCCGTCGAATTTGTCGGAATCGCTGGAATCCCAGCTTGCGGCGTAGCCTTTTTGCCCAGCTTGGTCAAAAAAACCGATCCATAGAGCTGCTTGATGGGAGGTGTGTTTGACCTTGGCCTTGAGTTCGAAGTTTTGCTGGAGAGGAAAACCGAGTTCATACCGGAGTAAGGAATTATTGATTTTCAGGTAGGGGGCATGGCGCGCGTTCGCGTCATTTTTGCTCAAGACCTTCTCTCCTCCACTGGCCTCAACCCACTGATCGAGTTGGTTAAATGAATCGAAAAAGAGAGTGGGAACTGTCTCGCCGAAAACGCTGAGGTTCAGGAATAAAGTAGAAACAAGGACAGAAAGTCTGATAAGGGCGCTGCATTTATAAATCATGCTTGTTTTGATTCGGCACTTTTTTATTGGCATTGATTGGCGGGTGTATTGATTCGCCATAGCTCTAGCGGTGTTTCATATTTGCCTGTAGGATGAGTGCTCTGTGAGTGGCAGGTTTGGAAATTTGCCCTACAGCTGGATTTTTTGCTAAAAATCAAGGCTGGGCGAGTTTCCACAGGTGGCTGTCGCTGCGCACGTAGATGGCGGAGCCGGACAGGGCGGCGGTGCCGAGGATGGTTTCTTTCAAATCAACTTCGCTGATGACCTTGCCTTCCTTAGCTCCAATTTCAATACATTGGCCGACTCCTTGCTCGTTGAAGATGAATAAGTTGTTGCCAGGACTTACGGGAGATCCTGAAAAAGGGCCTTTGAGGCGCAGGCGCCACAAACGCTCGCCGCTGTTGCGGTCGGCGCAGGTGAGCACGCCAGCTCCGTTGATCACGAGAATTTTGTCGCCGACGATCAGGGGGGATGCGGTGCCGGGGCGTTGTTGGCTTTCGTTCCAGAGTTTTTTGGGATCTTCGCCGGTGAGCTTGGAACTTTGGATGGCGGTGATGCCGTTGGAGGGGATGTAGAGTTGGTCTCCGGCTGCTGCTGCCGAAGGGATGGTTGATGCGCCTTTACTGAAGTTCCACACTTCACTGCCAGTGGCGGGCAACACGCCTAACACACCTTTGGAGGATTGTAGGGCGACGACGATTTGTTGCTCGGATTTCAGGGCGACCGGGCTGGTCCAGTTGGCGGCTTTGGGGCGGGCGATCTTCCATTCATTGATCCCGGTTTTGAGATTGAGGCCGGCGGCAAAGGAGTCGCTGTCGTTTTCAATCTGCACGATCAGCCGATCCCCGGCGATGATGGGGGACGAAGCGAGGCCGAGGGAATTGGAGGCGTTGGGGTAGTCGAGGGTGAGGCTGCGCATCCAGACCAAATCGCCGTCGAGACTGAAGCAGTAGAGATCGTTGGAGGAAAACAGAGCGTAGATGTGTTTGCCGTCACTGGCCGGGCTGGGCGCGGCGACGCAGGTTTTGGACTGGGTCATGGTGCGTCCGGTCGCGCGGAATTGGCGGTGCCAGCGCAGGGCTCCGCTTTGGTTATCGAAGCTGTAAACGTGAAGTTGTTTCTGATTTGGTCCGCTGGCGCAGGTGACGATGACGTTGTCACCGACGACGATCGGGCTGGCCAGTCCGCGTCCGGGAAGTTCGGCGCTCCAGGCGATACTTTTCTGACTTAGTTGGGTCGGTGGCTGGGCTCCTTCGATGTAGCCGTTGCCGTTGGGGCCGCGGAATTGCAGCCAGTCGGCTTGGGCGGACGGGGTGGCGGTGAATAGGGTGGCGCAGAGAGCGGTGAGAGGGAAAAGGCTTTTCATGATCGTGTAGGCGGGTGAAGGGCTTGGCGAAGAGTGGGTTGGCGGCGGAGGCAGGTTATTTTTTCAGTTGGCGGCGGGTGGCTTTTTTCGCTTGCGGGGTGGGCAGGCGGTCGCTGGCAAGGATGGCGGTTCCGGTCGAATCACAAATGCGGACCTGGGCTTGCCATTCTACTGTCCAGCTTTGGGTTTGCTCATTTTGGCAGAGCTTGAGCAGTAGGGTGTTAGTGCCCTTTTTTAATTGAATCGGCAGGCTGTATTGGTCGATCTCCATGCCTCGGTGGTATTCGTCACGAGCAAAAATGAGTTCGCCGTTGAACCAGATTTTCCAGGCGTTTTTACAACCGATGCGGAGCTCTGCAGGGCGGGCGCTGTCGAATTTCATTTCTGTGTAGGCGTAGCCGGTGACTTCTTTCAGTAGGCCAAAAGGCTGGTTGAGGTCGAGCATGCCGTAGTCGTCGCTGACGGCGAGGTCTTGCCAGCCGATTTCCTTACCGTTTTTGTCGGGGTATTTTGTATCGAGCTTAACTTTTTTTTCGGGAGGAAAAACAGCGGCAAATCCTTCGCGACCGGTGTTGTCAAAAGGGGCGATCACTTTCCAGTGGGTGAGAAAGCCGAAATGGCGGGGCAGATCCACTTGTTTGCCCAGCGATTTGAGTTGCTTGGCGATTTTTTTGATTTGGTCGGCATCACGCGCGTTGTTGAGAGCTTGTCGGTAGAGTAGGCCGGCGGCGCTGTCTTTTTTTGCCGTCTTGAGCTCAGCGGCTTGAGTGATCAGGCCTTGCACCGCGTCACGTCGCAATTGCGGTGAGGGGTCGTTGAGCATGCCGGGGATCAGTTTGGCTGCGGTGTCAGGATCGGCTTGGGAAATCAGTTCATAAGCCAGTCGACGTCCCTGTGGGCCGTTGCTATTATTGAGTAAAAAATCACCTATATTATTGAGTGGCAGAGCCTTGCCTGATTTTATTTCTCGAGTGACGATGGTTTCGAGCGCAGAGCGGAACCAGTTGCTTGCCATTGGGCTGGCGCCGTTCATGGCTTGTAGCAGGGGCAGGATGGCGGAGCTGTCTGCGCCACTGAGAAGCTTCCAGGCGGGGCCTGCTTGAACATTGCCTTTGCCTTCGAGGCCGACGGCGTTGATGGCGGTGATCGATTTTTGCAGATCGGCGGGCAAGGCGGCTTTGAGCTGGGTGATGCTGTGGCTGCCAAGTATCAGCAGCGCGATCAGGGAGGTGGAGAAAAATGAGGTGGGGCGAAAGGCTTTCATGGCGGGTAGTTTAGCCTGTTGTGGGCGTGGCTCAAGTGGAGTTTGGGGAGAGGGAAAGGCGGGCAAAAAAAAGAGCGGCCTAGAGGGGCCGCTCTTTTTTCGGGTTGTTTTATGAGGGGTTTAGCTCGCGGATAGAGCCTGATCGATGTCGGCGAGGATGTCGTCGATATTTTCGATGCCAATGCTGAGACGAATCATTTCCGGATTGATGCCACCAGCAAGCTGTTGCTCTTCGTTGAGTTGCGAGTGAGTGGTCGATGCTGGGTGAATAGCGAGTGATTTGGCGTCGCCGACATTGGCGAGGTGTTTGAACAAGCCCAGTGATTCGATGAATTTGCAGCCTGCTTCAGCGCCTCCTTTGATGCCGAATACCACCATGCCACCGCCTTTGCCTTTGAGGTATTTTTGATTTTTCTCGAACTCGGGATCGTCTTGGAGGCCGGGGTAACGAACCCATTCGACTGAGTTGTGGGCTTTGAGGTGTTTGGCTACGGCTAGGGAGTTTTCGCAATGGCGATCCATGCGCAGTGGCAGGGTTTCGATGCCTTGCAGAAACATCCATGAGTTGTCAGGGCTGATGCAGGCGCCAAGATTACGCAGCGGACCGGTGCGCAGACGCAGGATGAAAGCGAGCGGAGCCAGTGGCTCGGGCAGGTCGTGCGCCCAGCGCAAGCCGTGGTAGGAGTTGTCAGGTTCGTCAAACATCGGGTGCTTGCCGCCGGCCCAATTGAATTTTGTCGAATCGATGACGATACCGCCGATTCCGGTGCCGTGTCCGCCGAACCATTTGGTCAGGGAGTGCACCACGATGTCGGCACCATGTTCGATCGGGTTGGTCAACCATGGGGTGGAGAAGGTACTGTCGACGATCAGGGGCAGACCGTGATCATGGGCAATTTTAGAGATGGCGTCGAGGTCGGCGATTTCGAGTGCCGGATTGGAAACGGTTTCGCAGAACAGCGCGCGGGTATTTTCATCGATCGCATCGGCGAAGTTTTGCGGATGGGTGGAATCGACAAATTTGGTTTCGATGCCGAAGCCAGGCAGGATGTCTTTGAACTGAGTGTAGCTGCCGCCGTAGAGGTTCTGTGCAGAGACGATGTTGTCGCCTGATCGAGCGAGATTGACAATGGTATTGAAAATGGCGGCGGTGCCGGAAGCGACAGCGAGGCCGGCGGGTTCGGGTGCCCCTTCGAGCAGGGCGACGCGTTTTTCCAGCACATCGGTGGTAGGGTTCATGATGCGGCTGTAGATATTGCCGAGTTCCCTTAGCGCAAATAGATCGGCTGCATGTTTGGTGGAGTCGAAAACAAAAGAGGCGGTGCGATAGACCGGGACAGCGCAGGCGTTAGTGGTGGGGTCGGTTTGTTGGCCGCCGTGCAGACAGAGTGTTTCTTTTTTCATGTGGTAGTTGAGAGATTTGGGGAAAGAAGGCTTATCCTAGGGTTACAGTCAATGAGGGAGTAGCTAAAAAGTGAAAAGCCATGATTGAAAAGAGGCTAGAGAGAGGGAAATGGGAGGTCGTAGGGAGGACGTAATCACCCGCCAAGTGCGTTGATATAGGAGATGTTTAGCTTCGCACTACGAAACCGCTACGGAGGTGTCCGAAACTTATGAGCTTGCAGCAGTTTCTGCCGTTTCGATAGGAACTTTTTTTACTGCTGCTTCATCTTCTCCCAGGCCTTGTTTCACTTCAAACTCCCGGCACCAGCCTTTGATTTCCAGATCGTTGAAAACTTTGCCGAGAACTCGTCGAAGCAAGCCTTTCAGGTTAGCGTTGTCCACATCCTGAAGGCTGCGGATGGCAGTTTCTTTGTAGGTTTCGAGAAGGAGCAGGGTGCGTTCGTCAGTTTTGGTGTCACGCACGATGTGGCGAATGCGGTCGATGGGTTGTTTAAAGCCGTTGATGGGTTCAAAGTGATCAACTCCTTTTCCCGACCAGACATCCTGCATAAATTTTTTGTCGTCGCCCTTGGCGCGCTCTAGGGTGGTGGAGAGCAGGACGCTGGGGCGGATGCGTTGTAGTGCGTTGTCACCGGAATCTTCGTGCAGGTCGTCCATGTCATCGCGAATCTGGTAAGCGATGCCGAGGTTTTCGCTGTAGCTGCGGATGACCTCGGCGACTTCGTTCAGTTTGCCTGCGTAGGCGGCTCCCAGTTGCAGGGCAACTTCAAACGCAGGCGAGGTTTTCTGGCGAAAAATCTCAAGCACTTGGGAGGTCTTGAGCGGTTCTGGATTTTGTGCCCAGATCAGCTCGGCTCCCTGGCCAAGGCACAATTCACGCTGACCGATCGAGGCAGCGGCGATCATTTGGTTTTTTTGTTCGGCGGAGATGGCGCATTCACTGATCAAGCGGTAACCCTCGCCAATCAGCAGGTCGCCGGCATTAAGCGCGACGGCGACGCCGTGTTGGGCATGTAGGGTGGGCTGGTCATAGCGATGGTGATCTTCATCTTCGATGTCGTCGTGGATCAGCGATGCTTTGTGAAAACATTCCACTGCCACAGCGATTTTTTTGATGTCCTCGGGGATGGGTTCGCCGCGGTCATCGCGTAGGGCTTGGTAAGTAGCGACGGTGAGGAAGGGGCGCCAGCGGTTGCCTGCCAAAGCGAGCCACTCACGGGCGATTTTTTCCTGTTGATTGGCGGCTTCTCCCATAACTTCAGTGAGCGAATCCTGATCAAACCACTCGCGGATATCTTCGTGCAGAGCATTCAGATTGAGGCGGCGCGTTTGGTCGTCACTGGTGAGATGGATGTATTCCCACACCCAGTCGTTATCGACCGTGGTATTGATGCAGTCGTCTTGTAACAAGGGCACGGCGATCGACGGGATGGCGGCGGCTTCGACATAGGGGAAAGTTCGCTCTAGCACTGGCAGGCAGGAGATGCCGACGATGGCTTCGATTTTGCCTGTTTGGATCAGCGACATGACCACGGCGGAGCCTTCGGCAACCAGAACGGCATAACCTAGGCGCTCGGCTTCGTTTTGAAAATCTTCGATGGTGCACAGACCGCATTGTTTGCAGAGCAGGCCGAATTCGTCAAAAGGGGCTGGGCACTTATCTTCCACACGCAGGCATTTAGGCATCAATAACAGGCGGCGTTCGTAGGGGATGCTGGCGAGGGTTTCGCGCCACATTTCATTATTAAGCACCACGGCGGTGTAGTGCAGATAGGCTTCGTCCGTATTGGTATCGGCGAGGATTTTTCGCGCATGCACTTCCAGCTCATCCTGTGGCATCGGTGGCACAGGCACTTCCCGTTCGACATAATCTCGGATGCAAGCCAGTAACGCGTCACGTTCGGGTTTGGTCTGAGGGATGTTTTTCTTCGGCGGACGAAGGCGGGTGGTGGTAAAGGGAATCGTTGTGGGGAGCTTTACCGACTGAATTTTGGATGATGCCATCGTGGAAATTGGGGAAGTTCGAAAGTGGGTGATCGGGGAGGTAGGTCTGAAGGGTCAGTAAAAATGGGTGGCTGAATGCGGAATCTCAAGAAGCCTCGCAAATTTTGGCAAATGATCAAGAAAAAGAGGCGTTTTGACTCACTTGTTATTCATTTGTCAAGAATTGTTGCCTGACCCCTATTTGTGGTTGACTTGTTTGGTAGGCGCTTGGATGGTGAAAATAAATTTGCATTTTTGAGTGTAGAAAAAATGAAACGCCTCCCTAATTGTTTGATAGCTTGTTTGTTTTTGGTGTCTGTTGCTGCTCCGGTTTCGGGGCAAATTATTGATAAAGGTCGTTATTTTGGCATTGGTTCTGCGTTTAAGACTTTTACCATCACGACACCTGGATTGCCGGTGAATGCGGGGCAGGGGATTAATGGTTCGGTTAATACAGGGCGCAGGGTCATCACTCCTTTTGGGCGGGAGGTGAACAAGGTGATCCGGCTGTTCAGTGAAGGGCAAAAGGAACGGGCTATCATTGTAGCGGAGGTGTTGTTGGAGTCTGCTGAAATCAAAGGAGCCGCAAACCGGGCGGAGATTGCGGCGAGTTTGAGTCTGCTTGCTCGTTTGCATTACCAACAGGAGCGCCATGAGAAGGCTGAGATGTATTTCAAGCGAGTGGTGAGTGTCAATCAAGCTGCCCAGGGTGGCAACCAGCTAGAGTTGGCCGATGGCCTTGAGCGATTAGGGGTGTTTTATTGTGGGCGGGCATTTGATGATAAAAAAAATGAGGCAAAGTGGTTGGAGGCGGCTAGGTCGCCTTTGCAACAGGCTTTGAAGATCAAGCAGGAAAAAATGGGAGCGGATCATCTTGATGTAGCGCAGTTGCATATTTTTTTGGGCACCATTTATCAATTTCGGGATAAGCGTTACGATTTGGCAGTGCCGCATTTTAAACAGGCTTGGTTGATCAAAAAAGAGCAGTTGGATCAGGAGGACCTGCAACTGGCTATTGCGGCGGGAGCATTAGCGGACGTTTATAGGATGATGGATAAAGGGAGCGAAGCTGAACCTTTGTTCAAAAAGGTGTTGCAGATTCGAGAGAAAACACAAGGTCTTGAAGATCCTGCGCTGGGGGATGCTCTGTCAGGACTGACGGCTTTGTACTTGAAACAGGACAAGCTGAACGAAGCCGAGCCTTATGCTGTTCGCACTTTGGCGATCAAAACAAAGCACCTAGACGCTGACAACATTGAGCTGGCTTACCATCAATTTCAGTTGGCTTTGCTTTATCACAAACAGGGTCAATACCAAAAGGCTGAGCCCTTGTATATCAAGGCGCTAGCGATCAGGGAGAGAAAACAAGGGGACACCCACCCGGATTTGGCTCCGATATTACATAACCTGTCGATTTTGTATCATGCAATGGGCAAGGATGACAAGGCTTTGTCATATAGGAAACGCTCTGACTATATTAAAACGCAGCTGTAAGAAGGGAACTGAATGAATATCATCACCAGAGGGGTCATTTTTTTTACAGTCATTTTGCTGACGCTGAAGACTCCAAGTCAAGCTGCGAGTGATTCGGTTGTTGTTAGTGCTTCGGTTAAGCATAGCATTCAGCGGGTAATACAGCTTCAGGATAAGGGGCAGGAACAACTTGCGCTCTCCGCTGCTCGCCAGGCTTTGAAAGAGGTCGAAGCCATGGCAGGCAAACGTCGAGCTGACTTGGTGGTTTGCATGAGCTTATTGGCTTGGCTTGAACAAAACCAAGGGGGGATTGCTGAAGCGGAGGCGCTATATAAACGTGCTCTAGTAATCAATGAAAAGCTTTTGCCTGCCGATCATCTTGCAGTGGCGGAAAGCCTTGCTGCGCTGGGAGGGTTTTATTATAGCCAGGGTTATTCTGAAGCGGGGGTGAATGATCTCGATTTGGTGATCAAAGCGGAACCTTTTCTTAAGCGAGCTCTGGAAATTAAAGAAAAGAAGTTGGGGGTAGACCATATTGATCTGGTGGAAGTGCTGCATACTCTAGGTTGTATAGGTAAGTTTCGAGATCAATATGAAAAAACGGTTATTTATTATGGAAGGGAATTGAAGATTAAGGAGCAAGCCTTGGGGCGCGACCATCTAGAGGTAGCTATGATTGCAAGCTACTTAGGTGAATCTCATGCGGTTTTGGAGCAATATGAACAAGCCAGACCATTGTTTCTAAGATCACTGAAGGTAAAGGAAGAGAAGCTGGGCAGGGAGCACGCTGACTTGAGTTATGATTTTTCTTATCTGATTTTAATTTATTTTAAAAAAGGGGAGTTGGCTATCGCTGAAAAAATGGGCATGCGAATGCTGAGGATTAACGCAGAGCCTGGAGATGATATTGGCGAATTATGCTTTAACCTGGGTAACGTGGGAAAGTTATATCAAGCTCAAGGAGAATACCAAAAAGCAGAAGTATTTTTCATTCGCTCAGTGATGCTTCAGGAAAAATTCTTGGGAAAAAAACATCCAGATTTGCTTGATGCCATAGGTGAATTGCTGATGCTCTATCATACGCAAGGCAAGCATGCGCAAGCTGAACCTTATTTGAAAAAAGTGCTTGCGATTCAAGAGAAAGAGCTCGGTAGCGATGCGGTTGAAGTAGGCTTATCATTGAATAATTTAGCTTGGGTTTACGCCGCCCAGCAGAAATATGCGCAAGCTGAGCCGCTCTACAAGCGGGCACTAGCCATCAGGGAAAAAGCTTTGGGTTATAATACATTGGAAGTGGCTCAAACTCTGATGAACATGGCGGAGCTGTATTATGCCCTCGGCAGGAAAAAAGAAGCGTTACATTATAAACAACGTTCGGAGATTATTCAGGCAATCTTGCAATGAGTTGATCACTTATTCGCTTTTTTCGCCTGTTCAGCCAATGCGGCGGCTTCTTCCGCTTTGCGTTTGATTTCCTCGGGAGAAGGAAGTGAGGCGAGGTCGATGTCGGCAAGCACTTCGGCGGGGATCAGGCCGTCGGTCTGGAGTTTTTTCAGGCACTTGGTGCGTTCGGCGAGGGCTTTGTCGGGGCTGCGCTCTTTGGAAAAACGTGATTTGGCGGCTTCGCTGCGATTGCGCAGGGAGCTGTAGATATCGCCGCCGAGCAGGGATGAAATATCGACTTTCATTTTCTCACGGTTGAGGTCGCTTTCGCTGACCTGGTCTCCGTTGATCGGGCCACCGCTGTACTTTGGAAACATGATGGCGACCTCGGGGCAGACTCGTGAGCAGGCAGGGCAGTTGGTTTTGCAGTTGTCCTGATTGCGGACTTCGATTTGTTGATCGTCATCCACGCTGTAAACGTCGAAAAGGCAAAAGCTGAGACACTGCATGCAGTTGGTGCAGCGATCAAAGTCGATGACAGGGAACCAGGGTTTCCAGGTTTTTGCAGTATTGGCGCTGGAGCTTTCCAGTGAAGCCGGAGGTTGGTTCATTGGGCGCTCAAAGCTTGCCCGGCTTTTTTCCACCTGTTCCAGAATAGCAAAAGAGTCCAGTCCTCTGATGTCGAGTATCTGCACTGAATGAGTGGTTTCAGGCATTTTTGTTGGAGGTGAGTCAAACTCTCCGAGGATGAGCAACAAACGGTCACTTGATAAAGAAACTTCTTCCAGCTCAGCGGTGCGGGTTACGGTGTAGCCGCGATCAAGCAGAGTGCTGATGATGGAAAAACGATGAGAAGGGGGCAGCGTGGAGGCTTCTTTTCCTTCGTAGAGAGAGATGTGAATCGGGGCTGCGTCGTTTTTCATAGCTTGGGCAAGAGGACTTATTGTGTTCGAGTTTACCCGAATATGCAAGTGGCTTCGAGCTAGGCAAAGGACGTGGGGTGCGATTTTATCCGAGGGAGAGTTTTGGGGTTCAGGGTAGGATTTTATGCTTCTTCTGGGCGTATCCTGCCAAGCAGTGACCCTTTTTTGCGGTGATTCTAAAATTGGCCTAGAAAAAAATTTGACGAAAGCCAAAGATCGCATAATTTGTTATTGCAATTGAGACTCAGTATCAATAAGAAATGAAGATGATTCAACTTAGCAAGAAAATTTTACCTGGTCATGGGGCTGGGTGGCTAAAGCTAAATGGCTTGGCGGTGGTAGTCGGCTTGACTACCTTGTTGTTGAGCCTGAGTGCTCGTGCGGAAGACCAAGTTCAGCAAGCGCAAGCTGATGCGGGAGAAGGTGAAGCTGGAGAGTTGGAGGCGAC
>JAJRVS010000008.1 GCA_024277195.1 Verrucomicrobiota bacterium
CGAGGTTGATTTTGTCAATCCCAATCAAGTGATCGAAATTCAATTTGAACTGATGCACCTTACTTTCCCCTATGAGGGGATGTACACGGTTGAGCTCGAAGCGGAAGGATTGCTGCTGATCGAATCGCGTTTTAATGTCTCCTTGATCCAGCAATAGCAAAAGCTTATACAGCCACTTCGTGAAGTTGAAAATATGCTATACGGCGACGAGAGTTCAAATTCGTGAGCCTCAGTAAACATTAAACCAATAACCCTATGAAAAGCCATAAATTAACTTATATCCTAACTTGTTGTTGTGCTGCTTTTTTGTTTTCTGCTTCTTTGGCAAAATCAGCTGACAAAATAGCCGCATTAAAATTGCCCGAGGTTAAAGCATCCTCACTGCCGCCCTATTACAGCACAACTTACAATCAACCGGATGAGCCTAAAAACGGTCAACTTCAGATTGGAGTAACTTATACCCTGTGGATACCCGAGGGTTTGAAAAAAGTGCGTGGTATCATCGTGCATCAGCACGGTTGTGGTTCAGGTTCTTGCACCGGTAGTGTCACTGCGGCGCACGATCTCCACTGGCAGGAGTTGGCACGTAAAAATGGCTGTGCCCTGCTTGGGCCGAGCTTTCATCAAGCCAAAGAACAAAACTGTCGTTTGTGGTGCGACCCGCGTAATGGTTCAGCGCAGGTGTTTGTTAATTCACTCACAAAGCTTGCGGAAAAATCAGGGCATCCAGAGCTAGCGACGGCTCCTTGGTGTTTGTGGGGGCATTCAGGCGGCGGTTTTTGGGCTAGTTTGATGCAGCTAGCTTACCCAGAGCGCATTGTGGCGATATGGTTCCAGTCTGGCACGGCTTTTGGTTATTGGAAGGCTGGAGATATAGAGGTGCCGGAGATTCCAGCGGCAGCGATGAAAATACCGATGATGGCCAATCCTGGTGAAAAAGAGCGCGAGGGCAAACCTGCCAAAGGCGCTTGGGGCGGTAGCTTGGATATGTTCAAGTCCTACAGGGCCAAAGGCGCGCCGATAGCTTTTGCACCGGATCCGGCGTCCGGCCATGAAACCCGGGACTCCCGCTATTTGGCGATTCCTTTTTTTGATGCTTGTCTGAATTTGCGCTTGCCAGATGAGGATGGTGCTGCGCTCAAAGTAATATCTATGGACAAAGGTTGGCTCGCCCCATTGCAGAGCACTGAGATGCCTCAGTTGGCGACGGAATATAAAGGTGACATCAACCAGGCTGTGTGGTTGCCAAGCAAAAAGGTGGCTCGGGTGTGGCAACAGTTTGTGAAAACGGGGGAAGTCGATGACAATAGTGCTCCACCGTCACCTACAGAGATTAAAGTGGATCGGAGTAGTGGTACGATCACATGGCAAGCGGCGATTGATTTTGAAAGCGGATTACAGGCTTTCATCATTGAGCGTGACGGTAAAGAGATTGCGCATTTACCGGAGAAGGAGAACAAGCGTTTTGGACGCCCTTTGTATCAGGGAATGAGCTATGGTGATACCCCGGTGCTACCCCTGGCGGAATTCGAATTTATCGATAAAACCGCCAAAAAAGGAAAGCATCATCAGTACCGCGTGATCGCTGTGAATACCCTCGGTTTAAAATCGCAGTAATAATGAGTGATTTGCAGTCTCCCAAATGGATTTATCTGAAGGGTGCGCTATTCCTTGTCAGCAGTCAGATCACCAGAGCTTGGGCAAATTCACGATTCTGCAAGTACCATTCTACCGCCTGATCAAGTCCGTCCTCAAGATTCACTTGGGGTTGCCAATCCAACAATTGTTTCGCTTTTGAAATATCCGCCCAGGTGTCTTTCATATCAGCAGCATGAAAAGGTTTGTTTTCAATCACCGCCTTTTTCCCTAAACGTTTTTCCATACCTTCGATCAGTGTGTTCATCGAAGTCGGTTGATTGCCTCCGCCAAGATTGATCACTTCATATCCCAGCGGTTTGGCCGCCAAAATGGTGCCACGCGCGATGTCTTCCACGTAAGTAAAATCCCGTGCCTGACTGCCGTCACCAAACATCTCAATCGGGGTTCCTTCATCGATCCAGCGAATAAAACGAAATACTGCCATGTCAGGACGACTGGCCGGGCCGTAGACAGTAAAGTAACGCAGCACCGATACGTCTAAATCAAACAGGTGATGGTAGGTGAAGGCTAAAACCTCGGCGGCCTTTTTTGAAGCTGCGTAAGGAGACAGAGGTTCATTAACCGGCAGGTCTTCTTTGAACGGCATTGGTAGCCCTGCATAAAGAGATGAAGTCGATGCGATCACCAGCTTCTTCACTTCGTTGGCGCGCATCGCTTGGACGATGTTCAGCGAGCCGGTAACATTAGTGGAAAAATACACATGAGGATCCACCAGGCTGTAGCGCACTCCTGCGCGGGCGGCAAGGTTGAACACACAATCAAACTGATTATCGGCAAACACCTGATTGATCAGGCTTTCATCCTCGATGCTGCCATCGATGAGTTGTAAATTTTGTTGCCCATCAAATTCTTTAACCCGCAAACGCTTTAACCGTGTGTCATAAGCGTCATTAAAATTGTCGATCGCAACCACTTCTATCCCGGCCGCAATAAGTTGTGCAGTAACGCGTGAGGCGATAAAACCTGCCGCACCGGTGACAAGTACTTTGCGCAAGGTGGGCGAATCGTTTGGGTTTGGCTGTTCGGACACAATTTAGATTGGTTTAAATGATTTATTCAGCTGGTTTTCTTATGCTCACTTCGGTGCAAGCAGGAGTGCTGAATATGTTGCCAGATGGGCTCCAGTCAACTTTTTGGAGACAAAAGAAAAAGGCCTCCCGGATCTCTCCAGAAGGCCTTTGAAGTTTTAAAGAGCTTCCTATTTTAGAAACTCACTGCAAAACTAATGCCGTAGAATACTTCTTCGTCGCCGATTGCAGCAGCGTTGCTGTTGCTACGTGAGTCGCCTGAGAAGTTAGCGCTGACGTGGGGACGCAAAACCGAGTTTTCCGTCACTTTGATAGGCAATCCAACGCTCACCAGAATGTGAGTGAAGCCATTGGCATCATCACCAGCAAGAACCTTCGAATAATAATCGTTGAGGCCATAACCTACTGCGAATGAAGTGTCGAGGCTGACAGTTTCACAGATTTCCCAGCTTTTGCCCAAGCCTGCTTCCAAGTATTGAGCATCAATACGGAAATCATAAGCAGCTAAAAGCGAACCAGTAATTCCGTAGAAAAGCTCACGGCTGTAGCTGATGTAAAGCTCGGTTGTGTCTCTCTGACCTGCAGGACCAGATTGATTGTCTCCAGAAAAACCATCAAAGAAGCGATAGTAAGTCATGCCCAGACCAAAAGTACCAACGTTACTTTCATAAGAAAGGGCGGTACCAAGATTGCCTTCTGTGTAAGCCAGATCATTATCCATGACGTCGGTATAAAAGACATTAGCCGACCAGGTCAATTTCGAAGTGATTTGTTTGGAAAATTCAAGGTTGCCCCAAGCTGTGTTGTTTCCGAACCAGAGTCCGCGAAAGATGTAGCGTGTATCATAGCCAACGGAAAGCTCGCCGGAGAATGTGCTTTCAGCTTCTTCTACAACAGCTTTTGGGTCAACTGCAGGCGCTGTATCACCGGCATTTGCCGTAGTATTTGCGCCTGCAATGGCAAACGCTCCGATAGTAGTGATCAATAATGTTTTTAGTTTCATGGTAATGGATTTATCTTCCTAATAGGTGTTTAACTTTTCTTTAACAATCGGTCAAGAGCAGTTTACGACATCGTCATATAGCACTTACCATGCCAAATTTCATAATTTTTAATGAAATTATTTGCCTGTAAGCGAGTGCCAGCTCTAATGCCCTCGCTGAATGAAGTCAACAAAAAAGCCTTCCAGCTTTCACTGGAAGGCTTTTTAAAGTTAAGCTTAAAAGTAAGCTTAGAATGTTACTCTCAGGCTGATTCCACCAAAGATTTGGTCGTCCTGATAGTTGCTGATAGCATC
>JAJRVS010000242.1 GCA_024277195.1 Verrucomicrobiota bacterium
ATCCCTCAACCCCCAAACTCACACCATGCCCTATTTCAAAACCAAACTCCCTATACTCGTTTCCAATAACAGACACGCGAGTAAGCTCCTGCCATTTTTTAGAACCTCGCTGACTTTCAGCTTATTCAGCGCTTGTTTATTGCTCTACAGTCAATCCCTCGCGACAGCCGCCCCCTCAGACTCCCCCCAGCTCTCTATTGGCGCAGCGCGAGTGGACATCACCCCTGATTTTCCAGTACGCTTAAGTGGTTATTCAAGCCGCACAACGGAAGATACCAAAGTAGCACTGAAATTATGGGCGCGAGCTTTAGTCATTGGTGACCAGCAACCTGTGGTGATGGTGACGGTTGACTCTATCGCCGTCCCCGCTAGCATCGCTGAAGCAGCAGCCAAGCAATTGGAAAAGAAATTTGGAATTTCACGAGCCCGCCTGGTGCTCGCCGGCACTCATTCCCACAACGCTCCACACCCTGCGAGGGACTACCTACCATGCATATTCCGCACCCCACTCAGCGAAGATGAATGGAAGTCGGTGGACCGTTATGGCCAACAAATGCTGCAAGGCATTGTGACCGCTGTCACCCAGGCAATGCAAAAACGCAAACCCTGCCTGTTGTCATGGGCGCAGGGGTCTGCAGGATTTGCCCATAACCGGCGCACCGTGAAAGGAGTGGCCTCTACCCAGGTTGATCATTCCCTGCCCTTGCTTGCCGCCCGCGATCAACAAGGAGATGTGGTGGCCACCCTGGTGAACTACGCCTGCCACTGCACCACCTTGGGAGCGGGTTATTCCATCTCCGGTGACTGGGCAGGTTATGCCTCGGAATCCTTGGAAAAAGACCACCCGAACGCGGTTGCCCTGGTCATGATTGGCTGCGGCGCTGATGCCAATCCAAAAGGCCGCGGCGGAAAACAGCCAAAAGTGCCTCTGGCTCAAAAACACGGTGCAGAGATCGCAAACGAAGTGAATCGCCTGCTCGGCGGAAAAATGAAAAACCTGAACCTTGTGCCGGAAGCCAAATTTCAATTTGTCGAGCTGCCACTCGAAGCGGCTCCGTCCCGGGACGAAATAGAAAAAGCAGCACTCAATAACAAAAAAATTCACAACCAGCAGTTGGCTCAAGCACTGCTGAAAAAAATGGATGCCGGCATAGCTCCGGCCAGCAGCGTCAAATTACCCGTGCAAAGCTGGCGTTTTGGCGATGACCTGGGCATGATCTTTTTAGGCGGCGAAGTTGTGGTTGATTACTCGCTCAAGCTCAAACAACTCTACGGATCCGAGCGCTTATGGATCTCCGCTTATTGCAACGACACCCCCTGTTACATCCCCTCTAAGAGAATATTAAACGAAGGCGGATACGAAGCCGACTTCTCGATGATCTTCTATGGAAAACCCGCACGCTTCAAGCCGGAAGTTGAACCTCTTCTGCTCAAAACGATCACCGGCCTGCTACCGACCCATTGGTTGCAAACTAACAAATAATTTGTCCTGTTAAAAATTTCCTCCCACCCTCCACCTCTTACCCCATGAAAATCAAAACCCTCTTTTTATCAGCCCTGATCACCAGCAGCTCTTTTTTGAACAGCTCTCTTTGCGCTTACGAAAAAGTCGAAACCATCCCGCCGGGCTTTAAAATGCCCAAGCCACTTGCTCTCGAAAAATCCGTAGCCACGGTGAAAGCGCGACACGGACTGAAAGTGGAACTGATCGCTGCCGAACCGATGGTCATGGATCCCATCAGCCTAGACTGGGGACCGGACGGCAAATTGTGGGTCGTGGAAATGGCCGACTACCCGCTTGGACCAGACGGCAAAGGCACACCTGGAGGGCGGGTTCGTTTCCTAGAAGACAGCAACGGTGACGGGAAATACGACCGCTCCACCTTGTTCATGGAAGGCCTGCGTTTTCCTACTGCCGTCAAGGCCTGGCGCAAGGGAGTCATCATCGTCGCCGCTCCAGAGATCTTCTACGCAGAAGACAGCGACCACGATGGCAAAGCGGATAAAAAAAACATCCTATTCACAGGATTCCGGGAAGGAAATCAACAACACCGGGTAAACACTCTGGCCTGGGGACTCGACAACTGGCTGCACCTCGCCAACGGCGACAGTGGCGGCAAAGTGGTTTCTGCAAAAACCGGCAAATCGGTGGACTTGGGCGGATTCGATTTGCGCATCCATCCCGACAGTGGAGATATCGAATTAGAAACCGGCCGCACCCAGAATGGCCGCACCCGCGATGATTGGGGCAATTGGTACGGCTGCAGCAATTCACGCCCGCTCTACCAATTTGTTCTGCCGGATGCCTGGCTGCGGCGCAATCCTCACATCACCTACCCCAGCGCTATCAATCAAGTGCCGGAAATCCCGACAGTTCCCCGGATCTACCCTGCCGGCACTCCCGCTGCTCGTTTCAACGTGCCCTCCGCAGCCAACCGCATCACCTCCGCCTGCGGTCTAACCATTCACCGTGACCCTCGCCTCGGAGCTGAATTCAATGGCAACGCCTTTGTCTGCGAACCCGTTCACAATCTGGTTCATCGCGAGGTTTTTGATCCGGTAAAAACGGTCGCTCGCCACAGTCATCGCGCCAAGGACGAAAGCGAATCCGAATTCCTCAGCTCCACCGACAACTGGTTTCGCCCTACCAGTGCCCACACCGG
>JAJRVS010000243.1 GCA_024277195.1 Verrucomicrobiota bacterium
CTCAGCGATCACTAGATTCATTTCAAACCCAGTCTCACTCTAGGCAACTCTTTTAACCCTTCTTTTTCCAGAACAAAAATTTCTTAGTCTTGCTAGGCTTAACTACAGAGGATTCTTCCCCTGAGTTTTTCTCATCCACTAAAAATTCAGGTTCATTACTCTGCAAATTCGCGCTCGGCGGCATTCCTACCTTTTCCTGCGTATCTTCGTAAGGCACAAACGGCTCTTTAGCTTTCTTTTTGAAAAAAGAGAAAGCCCTTTTTTTCTTAACGGGTTGCGATTTTTCCTCATCCGAGACCTCCACGTTCTTCGCCTTTTCTTTTTGAGCCTTACTCTGAAGGTTATCTCCATTCGTTTGACTAGAGACCATTTCTCCATTTTTCCCAAAACGAATCGTAGGTTCTCTTTCTAGTTCCGTATCAATCAGGATGCCAAAACGTTGCAATAGGGTGCCATTGACATCCCACAGATTTAACAAAGATTTTTGCAAATCACCCGCAGCCGCCAGCTCTCTCAGACGAGCCTCCAACACTGCATGCTCGATCACTTTGACGACCGCCTCAGTCGAAGTCCCTTTTTCCAAATTATCCCGAGTTCTCTCTAGGTTTAATTGTTCAGCTTCTCGGGTGTGACGAGCTGCGTTAATCCGTTTTTGATGAGTCTCCACTCCCGTGAGCATTTGATCGATCAGGATATTCGCCTGCACCTCTTCCCACTTCACCCGCAACACCGCCTGACTCGATACCTTCTGAGATTCTTTGTAAAGAGCTTTGCTCTTGCGGTTTCCAATCGGCACAGAAAAAACCAAGCCCACTCCATATTCATGCCCTTGATTTTCAAACGAATTAGAATAAGCGCGTGCAATATCGCTGCCCAAGCCCAAAGTTCCAATCGTAGCCTCAAGATCCAGCTTAGGCATTTTCTGATTGCGTCGATAGTGCAACTCAATGTCAAATTTTTTCACCGTCTCAACCGCCGCTAGATATTCTGGCCGATAGTTCAACGCATCCTCGGTGATTCTGATTCTGCTCAAGGGTGGCGCTTCTTTAGCCGGAGCACTTTGCGGCAGATAAACTGGATATTTGAGCGGATCGAAATCAGTTTGAATACGCAGTAGCAAATCCGAATTTTTCGTCAACATCGTCTGGCGTGCTAATAGAAAGCGCTCATAGCTTTCTAATAATAAAGTTTTGGCATTAGCCAGGTCTCTCTCCGTAGCAGTGCCACGCTCAAGCTGCTCACGCTGATCCGCGACTTGCACTTGTGCCACCCCAATATCAAACTCCTTCACCTTAACGTCCTCATAAGCCAAGTAGAGATCATAATAGGCCGCCGCCACTTCCTTGACAATCTTTGACGCAATCGACTTGAACTGCAAAGAAGCAATCTTGCGCTCACTCTGAGAAATCAAAATAGGCGTCTTGTTCACTTTGATCCCAAACCCTTGCAGCAAAGGTTGAGTGAAAGACAAACCAGCAAATGCTCGATACTCAGGATCAATAGCCGTGATCAAAGGGTCACGAGTGAGGTCGTTACTGAAACGATTAGACTTCACCCCTAGCTCATACTCCGTTCCAGTAACCAGACGCCCAGTCAGTAACAAATCCGAACGCACATTTTCTTCATCAAAAAGACGAGAAGTGCGCCCTGGCAAATTGCCTCCGCCACTCCGATTAGCTGCATTATCTAGAATAGGCGTACCGCCCGTACTGACAAACTCCTGCGTCGTCTGCGGAGTTCTTAAATTTTCATAACGAATCCTAGCTTCAAAAGAAGGATCAAAATCCGCCAAAGCTTGAATGATTCTTTCATCAGCAATCCCTGGCGCTATCGACTCAATCTTGATTTCCAAATTGGAGGACAAAGCCTGCCCAATCGCTTCTCGCAAGTACAACAAGGCCTCTGATTTATTGTGCGTCAGTCGCAAATCAAGGTAATCAGGGTTCGCCTCATCAAGAACTTTTTGATTCGGATCAACCCTCGACTTAGGCTTAGCTGCTACCTCCTCGTGTTCGGATAACATCGTAGCCGCATCGACCTTCCCTGATAGCGCATCCTTCGCTTTTTCTTTTTCTTCGGCATGCACCTTCATACTCAGAAAAACCAAGCTGTAAGCGATGACAAAAACATAGAGTGAACGGGATACTTCCATACAAATAACCTTTCGTTTAAAAACGCTTAACATCAATGAAATAATGACTTAAGCTGCCCGATCGAAAAATCGGTGGCGAATCCCTCTCATAGCCTCAGCTAAAGCCATTGGAGCCCATATCGCAGCATGCAAACCACTGTGCAACAAATCTGCTGCCCGCAGCGAGCTATTAGACTCCGTGATTTCCAAATCCTCCGCATTGAGGATCTCACTTAGTTCTACACGAGTCACTGTAACTCCCTGACTCTCACCTAATGGGTCAATAGAGGTATTGGGTTTTTTGAAAGGAATCGACTGCGACGGGGGAGCATTCTCCTTAGGCACATCTGGCAAATTTTCAACTTGCTGTTCACTTTCTAAACTCTCGATCAAGCGATCAAAAAAGCTGCCATCCAGCCCCACCATTCCTTGTGGACTGAATCCAAAATAAGCCTCAAAAATATCCATCCATTCAACTTGATTAAACAAACCTGAAGCCAACAAATCCAAGATACTTTCATCCAAACCAGACATCGCCCACGGAGAGAATCCGAAGGTATTCTCAATATAAGCTCTCAGTTGCTCTTTTTCTAAAAATTCCTCAGAACGGAAGCCCCCCAACAAATCGTCGATCGAAGACACTCCTGCCAACAATGGCTCCGAACCTTGCTCCCCACCAGATCCTTCCACCCCGATAGGGAAGATATAAGGGCTGAATGGGAAAGCTTCTTTACTCTGATATACTGGCAAAATGATCTCCACCAAACCGAGAAACTCAATTCTGCCAAAGTTGAAAGCTAAGAAATCAAGAATGTCGATTTCCAAAACTCCTGGCAAGTCTGGCAATACTCCAAAAGGATGGATCAACAACAGCACATCAGGTGAGTAAGCGGAAATCGATAGAGTTCCCGAACCCGATATTGATCCAGGTCCACCAATGAAGTCCATCTCGTCTGCAGTCAACCTCGCATCTCCTCCAACAGAAAGCCGGTTCAGCACCAGACGTCCTCCTTGTCCTACAGTTAAAGCTATATTCCCTTTACCGACATTCACGTTGGTCACGTTCATGTTCCCGCCGCCGAAGAGATTCAGGCGAGCTGCGCCAGAACCGACGACCACCTCCCCGAAAGTCACCGTCCCCCCCGTCTGACTGAAAAACGCAGTTCCTGATCCAGTGTTTAACTGACTCACCACCACAGGTCCAGCAAACAGGCTATTCAAAGCATTGTCACCTTTGCGGGTGACCGAATTGATATTCGTTCCCACCACTTCTAGAGGATTGGCAACCGCACCGATTCCAGAGCCCGCCTGAAAATCCAGATTGGCTCCACGCACATCAACAGTCGGGTCATTGCCCAATTCCTGGATGCTGCCGCCTTTCAAAGTCACATTGCCACTACGCGCAGGGTTCCCTCGCCCAAAGCTATCCGACCCAGCGATCACCTCATCCACACTCAAGCGCCCGCGAGCGTCCAACAAAATACTCGCTGCAGAACTATCCGTGCGGCTTAATACTTCGACCGCGTCCATACTGCCAAGAGCTTTCACCTCAATCGCTCCATTGAAAGTCACCACTCGTTCCAGCGTGATGTCTCCGATGTCATCTAGATAAAAACCACCATCGCTATGCACTTCAGCAAACAATGTATTGATATCACTCTCAATCGGGTCAGCTTCCGTACCAATTCCATTGAGGGCATTTAAGGTCACCACATCCCCACGCAAATCCACTCCACTGTCACTTCGGTATTCAAAGATAGCCCCCTGCATCGCCGTGATGGTCACATCTCCAAAATTAGATCCAGCATCCACAAACCCAAAATAAACATCACCAGTCAAACTCGAGATATTGATATCCCAGTCATCTCGATCCCCAAGTATCTCAGCGTGTAAAATCACCACATCACCCTCAGCCGCGATATTGATCGAACCCGCCACCGACACCACATTCTCTAAAATCGTGCCATCATACTCATTGAGATTGATATCCCCGTCATTTTGCGAAACCGCACTGGTATAATTAAAGCGCGTCTCAATCGGACGCAGTCCGCCAATATCGTCGAATGCCGTCAACACGCCGCGGTCCGCAACCAAATCAATGCCGCTGGTATCTGGGAACGCAAACCCGTCAGGGCTGTCTTGCGGATCCACCTCCTCGATGCTTCCCGCATCCGAAGTGATAAACAAATCCGCCGCGTTGATACCCGCCGAGACCCAATCCACTAGAATATCTCCAGCGGTATTTCTCAGATCAATGCGGATACCCTCCAGATCAGTAAAGGTCTCTACCTGACGAGCAATGATCTCACCACCCGCGTCCAAAATGATGGAGCCATTGGCTGCTCCTACCGATAACAACTCGATCGCATCAAATTCATTCAGATCAATATCACCCGCCACTGTCGAATTAGCATCCAATGTATTAAACCTAGTCTCTAGAGGGCGTAAACCACCGATAGAGCCACTCGCATTGATCACCGCCGCATCCGCAGTCAAATCGATGCCACTGAAGTCCGGTGAGATAAACCCGTCTGGCGTATCTTGCGGATTCACTTCATTGATACTTCCCGCAGCTGCTGTCAGAGTCAAATCACCAAAATCAACCCCCGCAATGATCTCATCGATCAAAATATCGCCCACCGTATTGCTAACCGTCACATCATTCGCATCGCTGTCGGTCAAACTACGCATCTGCCCAATCGTGATCGTGCCACCCGCATCCACCGTGATCGAACCATCCGCCGTTTCCATCAGCTGAATATTGATCGCATCAAACTCGTTCAAATCAATAGCTCCCGCCGCATTCGCCTGCGCCGTCAGCGTATTAAAACGCGTCTCAATCGCACGCAGTCCACCAATCGAACCAAAGGCACTCAACACAGCATTGTCAGCCACAAGGTCAATCCCCGAACTATCCGGCGAGATAAATCCGTCCGGGGCGTCCTGAGGATCCACCTCATTGATACTGCCCATGTCAGCTGTGATCGTGATATCATTATACACCCCGCCCGCGTCCACTCGATCCACCAGAATATCACCCGTCAAAGCCTGTAAGTTGATATCGAAGGTATTCGCCTGACTGATATCCGCTTTCGATTCTACATAACGAGCAATGATACCACCACCCGCTCTCAAATCGATCGAACCCGAAGCAGAAACCAATCGTTGCACTTCCACCGCACTGTCTTCGACGATCACCATATTACCAATAGTGAAATTCTCAGCATTCAAAACAGCTACATTCGTCAACAAATTCATCGTCCCATAAGAAGTCGCCGTGAACAATCCTGCTTCCACTTTTCCGCCCCACAACACCGACAGGCCGGCCCCCCCTTGACCTGCCGTGCGCAAGGTACCGTAAGCCGTCAAAGTCACATCATCTCCACCGGCAGCTCCAGCTCTCACCAAATCCGCTTCCACATTCCCTCCTTTGGTCACCACCCCACCAGCAAACTCACCCGCTGTGATATTGATATCCCCCGCATTGGTCGTGATCCGCTGCAGCTTCACACCATCACTCTCTGTGATCGTCAAATCACCGCTTCCCGTCGAATCCGCCGTGATACCGCCCACCGTCGTATCCATCACAATCGCCCCTGTCGCCAGAGCCGTCAGCTCACGTCCAAATATTTTCTGGAAAGTATCGCCATTGATGTCACTGCTGAGAATCGATCCCCCCGTGGAAGTCAGCGTGATATCCCTATTCGCCGCACGCACCGAATCATGAGTGATATCTCCGCCTGCCACGACCTGAATATCACCAAGGAAAGTTTCCAGCTCCACCAAGCCAATCGCATCCGTCTCGTTGATACGAATGCCCACTGCAGAAGTTGCCTCACTAGGATCTCCCGATGAAAAAGTCTTCGCGATGATGTTATTAACGGTCGTCCGCAAATCAATGCCAAGATCAAAAGTATCCACAAACACCGGATACCCCCGTGCATTCACAATAAGATTATTCGCCGTGATCCTCCCTGCCGTCGACGAATCCGAAAGCACCGTGCCACCAAAAGGCAACGAGCCTGGCGTAAAACCTCCCGCATCAATGGTCACATCTCCTAAATTGCCCGCATCAATCACGTCGAGCAAAATGGATCCGCCAAACAAACCCCGTGTTCTCAAGACAATCGTATTAGCAGAGTCATCGGTAACCGAACTTACCAAACGCGCATTCATGCTGCCCTCGGTATCCACCTGAATCGCACCATTGCTCGTCATGATGCGATTGATCAACAAGGGGCTCGCCTGCCCATTGATATTATTAATGATCACATCACCCGCATTCAAAGCCCGGATATCTAACGAGTTCACCGCCGTATCCAAAGTCACTCCACCCAAAGCTGTCACCACCAAGTCATCGGCCACCACATTCACCTCACCTGGATTGGGCACCACACGGGTCACCGCACCACCTTGAGCATCAAGGGTCACATCAAACACCGATGGCAAAGTTCCGCCGATCACCTGATCCACCACGATGCCCCCACCAGCCGTCACATCAATCGTGCCGGCATCCGTCTCCAACAAAGTCAAAGTCAAGCCATCCAGCTCATCAATGGTCAAATCCGCCGATCCCCCCAAAGTCCCATTGATCACCCGACCCGAAATAATATCATCCACCGCCGTGCGCAGCGTGCTCGCCAACGCCGCATCAAAATTCAACTTAGCCGAAGTCAAGCGAGCCGGTGTATTCACCGTGATTCCACCGCCTTTTGCCTCCAGCGTGATGCGATCATCTGCTGCCACACTACCTGAGATATTCATCGCTCCACTCACGGCTCCACTTTTCATCACTACTCTGGAATCCAGTCCCGTCGCCAACACCGAACCACTACCGCCAATGGTAAGGCTTCCGGTATCATCAGCTCCACCCGTAGTCGAAGCTCTCAATCCTGCGGTCAGCTGGATCAATCCATTGTCATCCGTCGAACTCAATGCCGTATTGACGGTGATATCGCGAAACGCCGTAGCAAAGATCGATGGTGCCACCACCGAACTACTGCCATTGCCATTACTGAATTGAATCGCCCCATTCCCCGTCCCTTCATAGGCATCAAATTCGAAAAAGTTCGTCGAAGTCAAAGCCGTAGAAGCCCCCGCTGGATCCTGACCCAAAATGTCAATCTGTGAACCTTTAAAGGTCACCGCTGTAGCAAAGTCATAGTTCAACAACGACAGCACCCCACTCTGCACCGATTCCGCTTGGTTGCGCCCGATGATGATCCCATTCGCTTGATTGGTGATCGTATCCAGAACCCCTCTGGTCACATTCAAAAGGCCTGCCTGCGGCAGTACATCCGCAATCCGGATATTGTAGTCATCGGTGACGTTACGAATATAAACATTACCAGAGGTATCGATCACCCCGCCTCCCGCAATCGGAGGAATGGTATAAGCCACCTGAACATCCCGATAAGCTGTGACGTAATAAGTATAAGAAGACTGGTAAGTCACCGTTTCCCAATAATAATAAGTCCACCACAAAACCTGTGTTGATCGAAGCACCTGCACCTCATAGCTATAATTGACGGTCACAGGCTTCAAGTATGACTCCACTTCCGTCCGATACTCCGTCCGCCCCGCTGTGTCCAAAGTCACTTCGTCCGCTTCAAGGATGATGTCACGCCCATCACCAGCCACGATGCGTCCCAATACAATTTTCTGTCCTGAGTTCACCTCCAGGCGAATCGATCCACTGACCGTGCTCAATCCGTCGATATCCCGAATCTTACTGATCTGAATATCACGGTCATAAATTATATTTATCCCTTGTGCCAAAGTAGCCAAAGTAGTTGTCGTCTTCGCTGCCAACCAGGTTGCATTGATTTTCACTGGATCACTATCGAATCCGATCGTGTCCCGCACATCAATCGCTACTTCCCCGTTAACCCCCAATGCCTCAATCACCCCAGTCGCTGTAGACGACACATTGAACAAAGAGCCCGTAGGCAAATTGATATCTATATAACCACTGCCATTACCATTCCAGGCATTCGCCGCATAAGCTCCAGCAGCCCCAAACACGGCGGCATCCGAACTGTAAATCCCCACTGTGCCAATTGGACTCTGACTGGTCGGCCCCGGACCGATAAACAAACTCGAATCCCCAAGAGGATCAATATTCTGGATATTGATTTGTAAATCGCTATTGTTACGCATCACCAGCCGCTCAGTGATCGAAAAGCTACGCTTCAAATTGAGCGTCAGCCCCTCAGCCTCAACACTGCTTCTCATCTCAATCGTTCCCGCCGTCACCGTGGAACCGACTCCCAAATCCACCCATTCTCGCGAGGGATCACCCCACACCACCGTCGCATTACCCGCATCGAGATCAACTCGACTGATCCCCGTCATGGTTGCTTGCTCACGTCCGTTATTGATAAAATCTTTGGCGTAGCTGATACGCTCTGGGAAAGTCTGTTTGATCAATACCCAACCATCATCCGAAGAGTCTGTTATGTTGATATAACCAATGTTCCTCGGATCCATCTGATCCAGTAGAGTAGTTCCTCCAGGGTTGGTATCAGCAAAATAACGCTTGGTCGGATTGCCTAGAGTCACCGCATAAAAATCAGCTCCCGCACCGCCCTCTAAACGGGTGGTTCTATCTGGTGCAAAAAAGAACGTATTGAACCGGTCATCCCCCGAACCTGCGATCCAGGTATCAATGCTATTCGAGCCCGCTGCATCAGGAGCAAAAAAGACCGTATTCAACCCCGTCTTGGCACTTTGCACCAAGCGTCCCAAATCAAAAGTCAGATCCGTCGTCACCCCACTGAAATCTGCAATATTACCTAACCCGGTCACAACTAAGCGATCGCGACCAAAGCCGTCTGAAAAGAAATACGTATCCCCACCGCCGCCGCCATCAAGTATGTCCGAACGTTGACCAGAATAGATATCATCTGCTGCCGTACCACCGATGATCGTGGTATTGGCTAATCCCGCTCGCAAAACTGATGAACGCGAAGTTGATCCAAACAAAGTAGCGGTGCCCTCTCCACCAGTGAGTTTATTTTTCCCTCCGCCTAAGTATCCATTTCCAGAATACAGAGTCGAATTTCCACTACCACCCGTCAAATCCACTAATGCCAGACCTAATGCCGAGGCATCCACTATCCCTTCGCCAGCCCCCAAGCTTCCTTTAACCAGGCGAATACCATTAAAAGTCTGAGTATAAGTCACCCCATTCAAAATCGCCGTAATAGTGATATCCTCACCCGAACCCGAAGCTCCTGTAGTGGTTAAAGTATAAACTTCATTCACTCCCCTAGTATCATTGAACAAGCGCAAAGAAGCCCGTGCTCCGATATTCAAATCCAAGGTGCTCCCATTTTGAGTCGCCAATTGAATCCCAGGTTTATCCGCAAAGAACGTCACCTGGAAAAGGTTCATCGCAAAAGTCTTTTCCAAAATCCGCTTGGTGATCGGTCCAACAAAGGGAATGGGAATCGTCAAATCCACATAAAAGGTCAATCCAATACGCCCCGTCAAAGTGACATCAAACAAATTGCCCATCTTAGCATCAGCACCAGGTAAACTTTTCAGATAATCCATCTGACTGTTACGAAGCTTGCCATAACCAGGTGTCCCGGGATCACCAAAACTCGGGGGGAAAGGGTAAGCGTCCGTATCAACCGCCGTACCAGCCGATACCGCCGTCGCCTTGTTTGTATCCACCGTCACGTCGTTCCAATTGAAATCGACCTGCAATTCAAAAAATGCCTCGATACCCGCCTCGATCAGTCCTGCCGATAAAGCGACTCCAACATTAAACCTCGCCAAAATGCCAAAAGCAGGTGTCGCTTGCCCTTCCAAATTCAAGGTGCTCCAATAAAACCCTTCCGTATCCCAACCAAACTTTAAGTTGATGTTGGCAGAAATAGAAAAACCCACCGTCGCGATCAATGGAGGAAAAGCTGGCAATGGAAAACTCTGAGAAACAGCCACCCCAAGCTCCACCCTTGGCAACTCGAGGAAAGTCAAATTAGCTTCCTGCCCCAACAGGATTTTTATCACATTTTCCTGCTTAGCAAAATCCAAACGGAAGCCACCACCCGAAATTCCCGCTATCGGAGTTTTGCTCGCCTTGGCGGAATCATTATTAAGGGTCAGAGCCTCGTTAGCCTTCTTTTTGACATAAGACTTCAGTTTGCCGTCGTTTTCATTCTTGGCAAAACCATCGTTGCGGAACTTTTCGAAACGCTTACTGAATTTATTAGGAGTAGTAGCTTTTTCCTCAAAAGAATCCTTCATCCTCTTGAGCGCCGTGCGATCATCAGTCTCTCCATCAAGAACAAATCTTATACCTCTACCAACATCATCATCCTCCCGATTTTGACGTGCTTTTTCTCGTGCCGCATCCCGCTCGGTCTTGTATTTCTCAACATTATTGCGAGCCTTGGTCAAACGACTGTCCTTACCCACAGTCGTTTTGATTTTGTTCCACACAGATCCCCCGACACTAAGCTTCACCCGAGGCCTGGCCCATAAAGGCTTGGGGTCGGCACCCGCACCCACGCCCATGCCCCTCACCATATCATCAAGCCTTACCACTCCAGCTGCAAAGTCCACAAATGCAGCTCCAAGAAAATCCGCCAGGACAAAGGGACTCGACATCCATTCCGTGCCGGGTAGAGGCTTGAGCAAAAAATCTATCAACGGCCGGATCGGCTGAATTCCCTGAGAGAATTTTTGCAAACTCTCAAAAATGGTGCCCTGCAAGAAACCTTCAACATCAACTTGGATATTAAAATAATCAAAAGCCGAACCATCAATCAGATTCCTATTATAACGAAACACCTGGGCAGACAACGCCAACTGCTCATCCGTCGCATTGCTGGTTCCGTTAGCCTGATCGTCCAATACCACATTATACGCAGCCAACGACGCAGCCTGCATACTGGTCACCCCGTCTGGAGC
>JAJRVS010000244.1 GCA_024277195.1 Verrucomicrobiota bacterium
ACCGGCGAGAGACTTTTGTCCATATCCGGGGGGATTACACCCAACACGGAGATCGGGTGGTGCCGGGCACGCCGGCGGTATTGCATGCCCTACAGCGCAGCGGCGAGAGCAAGCAGGCCAATCGCCTTGATCTGGCGCGATGGTTGTTTGATGCATCAAATCCGCTTACTGCAAGGGTGGCGGTTAATCAGATCTGGTTGCATCTGTTTGGTCAGGGTTTGGTGGCGACTGCTGATGATTTTGGCACGGAGGGTTCGCCGCCGACGCATCCCAAACTGCTGGATTGGTTGGCTAGTGAATACCGGCGCTTGGGCTGGAGCCGGAAGGATATGATCCGTTTGATTGTGCATTCTTCGTCCTACCGTCAATCATCAGATGTGCGCCCTAAACTGGCGGATTATGCCACGGGCAATTTATTGCTTTGGCGTCAGAACAGTTTCCGGACCAGTGCGGAAACGGTGCGAGATATTCACCTTACGGCGAGCGGGTTATTGACCCGGAAGATTGGAGGGCCGGGCATCCGTCCTCCATTGCCAACTTTTGTTTCAGAGGTGGGCCGCAGTGTGAAGTGGCCGGTTAGTAAAGGCGGCGACCTTTATCGACGCGGCATGTATATTGTTTTGAAACGTACCGTGATTTATCCCATGTTGACGGCTTTTGATGCGCCGGATACGAGCGTTTCCTGTAGCCGCAGGGATCGCACTAATACGCCGATGCAGGCGCTGACCTTGTTGAATGACCCGGTGTTTTATGAATGTGCTGAGACCTTGGGGCGTGAGTTGTATAAAAAGCACGGCGAGCATACGGAAGCAGCGATTCAGGAAATGTATGAGCGCTGCTTGAATCGCGAACCGTTGTCTGCAGAAGTGCAGACCTTATTGTCGGCGCACGCGGATTTGACTCGAAATGCTATCAACGCTGAAGCCTCGATGATCGCCGTGGTGCGCATCGTGATGAATCTGGACGAATTTATTACCCGTAATTGATAGCTGTTATGAATCCAAATAGGGGAAATATACCTGTTAGCCGCCGAGATTTTTTCACTAGTGGGGCGAGTGGGCTGGGAGCGGTGGCGTTGGCTTCGATGATGCGGCATGATGGTTTGCTTGCGGCCGGCGGAGTGCCTAAGTCCTTGGCGCATTATGCCCCCAAGGCAAAGAACTGTATTTATTTTTTTATGGAGGGAGGTCCCAGTCAGATGGATCTTTTTGATCCAAAACCAAAGCTGAACGAACTCGACGGGCAAGCGATGCCAGACTCGATGTTGGACAAAGTGAAGTTTGCTTTCATCCAGAAAGAAAGTGCGCGCATCATGGGCAGTCCGAGGACTTTCAAAAAGCATGGTCAATGTGGTATGGAGCTGTCCGACCTGCTACCTCATCTCAGTACTTGTGTTGACGATATCGCGCTGATTCGTTCGATGCACTGCAACCAGTTCAATCATTTGCCTGGACAATTATTGATGTTATCGGGTTCACCCCTTCGCGGATGGCCGACGCTTGGTTCATGGTTGAATTATGGACTAGGCAGTGCATCGCGTGATCTGCCGGGTTATGTGGTGCTGACGACTCTTGGGCGTGGTTTACCGGGAGGGGTTGCCTCATGGTCGAGCGGTTTTTTGCCATCTAGTTATGCCGGGGCTTTGTTTCGGAATCAGGGCAGTCCGGTGCTCAATCTTGAAAATCCGGCAGGGATCACAGACGCGATGCAGCGTCGCAGTATCGATGCGGTGAACGAGCTTAATCAACAACGGCTGACTCGCAGCGGGCATCCGGAGATCGCCAGTCGGATAAAAAATTACGAACTCGCTTACCGGATGCAGTCCGCGGCACCTGAATTGCTTGATTTATCCGGCGAATCCAAGGCTACGATCGAGGCTTATGGATTACATCGCAGCGAGACGGATGCGAGTGATAAAAAAGGCTTCCAAGGATCGTTTTCGCGTAATTGTTTGCTTGCTCGTCGTATGGTCGAGCGGGGGGTGCGTTTTGTGACTTTGTTTCTTTCCACTTGGGATCAGCACAGCAATCTGGATTCTGGTTTGGCGACTAACACCAAAATTTCAGATCAACCGGTGGCGGCTTTATTGAAAGACCTAAAGGAACGCGGCTTACTGGATGAAACACTGGTGGTGTGGGGAGGTGAATTCGGGCGTACCCCGTTGGGAGAAAACCGCAGCGGATTCAAAACGGTGACCGGTCGTGATCACCACCCTTATTCGTTCAGCTTGTGGATGGCCGGAGGTGGAATCAAAGGTGGGCAGACGATAGGGACGACTGACGAAATTGGTTGGGGGGTGGAAGAAGATCCGGTTCATGTGCATGATCTGCACGCGACTATTTTGCACCTCTTTGGATTTGATCACGAAGAGCTGACGTATCGTTTTCAGGGCCGCGACTTCCGTCTCACGGATGTGCATGGCAAGGTGGTAGAGAAGCTACTGGCTTAAAAATATGCTATGGTGATTGACCTTTGGCAGTTTTTTCATGATTTATTTCTGTTTAGGCATTATTGGTATGTTTTGAAAGTGACTTCTTATTCGTGAAAGTTAAAACCAGCAAATACCCGCGACCGGAAAAGGTTCATGTGGTGATCAATCCGGCTCCGTCGAGACGCGTGCCTTTGTTGGCTATATTAAATCAGTATTTCCGCAAGGCGGGGATTTATTGGGAGGTGTCGATCACGCATGGAGACGGAGATGGTCGGATCCAGGCGGAAAAAGCGATTGAGGGAGGCGCGGATGTGATCGCGGTGTATGGCGGCGATGGTACGGTGAAGGAGGTGGCCAGTGCTTTGGTGGGCACGGATATTCCGCTGCTGATCCTACCGGGCGGGACGGGTAATCTGGTTGCGGTGGAGTTGGGTATCGATCGTCAGTTGGACAAAGCTTGTGCGCGGGTTTGTGGTTCGAGTTTCCGTACCCGGGCGATGGACGTCGGCAAGATGGGGGAGCATTATTTTTTATTAAGAATTGGCTGTGGGCTGGAAACCAGTGTGGTGCAGGATGCCACTCGCGAGATGAAGGATCGTCACGGCAAGTGGGCTTACGTGTTTTCTGCGCTCAAAGTTCTGCAGGAATTACCGGTGGCTAACTATAATATAGTGCTTGATGAAACAGAGACTTACCGGGCTAAAGGAGTGGCATGCTTGGTAGCGAATGCAGGCAAGGTGGGGCTGGGGCAGATGTCCCTGTCGCCGGCGGTGGATATCGCGGATGGCAAATTGGATGTTTTTTTTCTCAAAAAAGCGAATGTGCCAGGTCTGATGCAAATTGCAGGTAAAATGATGGGTTTGGACCGGATGAAATTGAGCGATGTGGTGCCGGATTTGGATGTGCTGAAGGAGGTCAACCACTGGCAGGTGGAGTCGGTATTGATCGAAACTGATCCTGTGCTGGACATTCAAGTGGATGGCGATGTGGTGGCTGAAACCCCGCAATTGATGCGGGTATTGCCCAGCGCATTGCAGGTGGTGGTATAAAGAATGCGAAAAGGGGGTTGATTGCGGGGGCAAAGTGGTGTTTGTCTTTTTTTGCGCATTTCTCAAATTATGATCCCCCCAACATTCTTAAGCTCCCGTTTTTCATTAGTCCTGGCTCTTTCGACTTCATTTGTCTTCAGTGGTTCGACGATTTATTCCCAGGATTCTGCTGCTATTGCTCCCGACAAGGTGGTAAATCTGATGGCAGATCCTGATTTCAAGGATTTTACTTATCATTTGAATAAAAAGAAATCGCTGACGGATAAGAGGGATGAAATTTGGAAAATCGAGGATGGGCAGTTGCATGTGATTGGCAAGGGTTTTGGTTACATTCGCACCAACAAAAAATATAAGGATTACCATCTGGTGATGGAATACAAATGGGGCGAGCACACTTGGAAGCCCCGTGAGGATCGAGCTAGGGATTGTGGATTGTTGGTGCATGGCCATGGAGCGGATGGATCTCTGGCTGATACGTGGATGTCGTCGGTGGAAGCTCAATTGATCGAAGGGGGCTCGGGGGATGTGCTGGTTTTACAGGGCAAGGACTCGGAGGGAAAATTGATTTCCTCTAGCCTGACCAGCGAAGTGGTTAAGGATCGTGATGGAGAAGATATCTGGAAAAAGGGAGGGGTGGCCAAAGCTTTTCCCGTAGCAGGCAAACAAAATCAACGCATCAATTGGCGCGACCGTGATCCGGACTGGGCTGATGTGAAAGGTTACCGTGGGGCGAAGGATATCGAAAATCCGGTTGGTGAGTGGAACCGGATGGAGGTGATTTGTAAGGGCGGCAATATGGATGTGTATATCAACGGAGAGTTGGTGAACTCTGGAACCAAGGCGATGCCGGCCGAGGGGTTTATTTGTCTGCAGACTGAATCTGCGGAGTGCTGGTTGCGCCGTTTTGAGCTGTGGCCTCTGGGTGAGTTCAAGGAGCCCTGGAAAGTAGCGGAGCGCTCTGAGGACCTGGGATACAGCCCGGACGGCAGTGCTATTTTGCCAAGACGTTTTGCCTTGAGTGCGGAAGAGTCGTTGAAGAGCTGGGTGGTGGATGGTGATTTTGAGATCGAACTGGTGGCCAGCGAGCCTCTGGTTTGTGATCCGGTGGATGTGGTTTGGGATGATCGCGGTAGGATGTTTGTGGCGGAAATGCGTGATTACCCTTTGCCGCCGGAACATGGGCCGCTGTTGTCTCGGATTCGTTTGTTGGATGATAAGGATGGTGACGGCAAGATGGATACGGCGATCACTTGGGCGGATAATCTGGACCATGTGCAGGGTTTGCTTCCGATG
>JAJRVS010000245.1 GCA_024277195.1 Verrucomicrobiota bacterium
GAGGGCAAGGTGGTGGCTGAGCTTGGAAAAAATGAAACCAAGGGGGAGATCAGCACCAATAAGGTCAAACCAGAGAGCTGGAAAAAAGGAGTTTGCACCGCACCGCACGGACTGACTTTTGACGCTGATGGTAACATCATCGTGACCGAGTGGAATGTGCACGGTCGGGTGTTGCGCTTCGACAAGAAGTAGAATATGAGGCATTTTTCACAAGTCACCAGCTACCCAATGAGATGGGGGCTGGTGACTTTTTTTTGGCTATGGCTGGGGCAGGCAAGTGCGTCGGCTCACAGTTCGGATTTCGTTTTTGCGCGATGGAGTCAGGATGAGGTGACTGGGAGGGTTGAGTTGTCGTTGAGCCTTCAGATCACGGATAATCCCAATATTGATAATCGGGAGCAAGCAGTCGACGTGCTGCAGTCATTGATGCAGGTGAGTCGTGGAGATGAGACCGGGTATGTGCCTTTGGGGGATTTGGCGGTGGCTAGCTTCAGGGATGATACAAGTTTTCCCCAGGACAGCCCGGTGCCGATCGGAGGAGCGGGTTTGGAGGAATTGGAATCGGGGGTGGTGCTGGAGGAAGAGGTGAAAAAACATCAGATCCTGACCTTGATTTGGAAGTGGGAGCCGGCGCCGGATGAGCAACAGATGAACTTTTTTCTGGCTGACGATTGCCAGCAGTATGTGGTGTTTTGGTGGGCCGATGCGCAGGGAGCGGAGCTTGCGCCAGGCAAGGAGGTGCCTTGGCAGATTCTATTGGGAGGGGATGAGTCTTTTTCGCTTGGGTTGAAGATGCGAGAGGTTGATATTGAGGAAATAGAGGAAATAGAGGAAGCTGGGGAAGTAGAGAAAGCTGGAATTGGTGGATTGGTGTTTTCGAGTGGGCTGGTGGTTCTGCTACTAGCTTGTTTGGTGTTTGTGATGAAGAAAAGATCTCATACGCGAATGCGCTAAGGGAAAGGCCTTGCCCTGAAGGCTTGCTGCGGGGAAAATGTCGGACTTATGAAGAGTCTTTTTTCCTCCCTCGCCTTGTTTGCCTTGTGTGTTGCTACGGCTTTTGCCGACCCTGGCGAGGTTTTGAAATCAACGGGTTTAAAAGGGGGACTGGTGGTTCACTTGGGTTGTGGGGACGGGGCGACGACGGTGCAGCTGTTTGGCGGAGAAGGCTTTCGGGTTCAGGGTTTGGATGGGGATGCCGGCAAAGTGGCTGCTGCTCGTCAGCGGCAGTTGAAGGCTGGCAACTACGGTAAGATTGTTTTTGACCGGCTGCTTTCCAAGTCGCTGCCTTATGCGGATAATCTGGTGAACTTGATGGTGGTTGAAGATGTGGAATTGGTCCCAGAGCAGGAAATTCTGCGGGTATTGGTTCCCAACGGTGAAGCCTGGTTTCGCGAAGGTGACAAGTGGCGCAAGGTGATCAAGCCTCGGCCGGAAGCGATGGATGACTGGCAACATTTTTTGCGTTCGCCGGATAACAACCCAGTTTCGACCGATACGCTGGTGGGGCCACCGGATCAGATTCAGTGGATGGCTCCGCCCAAGTTTGCCCGGGCACATGAGCAGCAGGCGAGTTTTAGTGCGGCGGTGTCGAGTGGAGGGAGGATGTTTTATATTCTTGACGACGGCCCGCGGGTGGATATCCGACTGCCGAGTGAGTGGTATCTGATCTGCCGCGATGCTTTTAATGGGATCGAACTTTGGCGACGGCGGATGGGGGACTGGGTGAGTCAGTATCGACGTTTCCGGGCGGGACCGGCTAGTTTGCCTTTTCGTCTGGTAGCGGCGGACGGCAAGGTTTTTGTGACGATGGCTTTCACTGATCCGGTATCGGTATTGGATGCGGCGACGGGCAAGACGATCCGCACTATTCCAGGATCGGAGAAAACCAAGCAGATCATTTATAAAGACGGAGAGGTGACTTTGTTGATCGATGAAGAAGTGGATACCCATGATGAAATCGACGCGGCACGGCGTCGCGGGGAGTTCCTGAAACATCATTGCAAGATCATGAAAGCGAAGGTTTATACCGGTGAAATTCTGTGGGAGGAAAAAGTGGAAGAGCTGGTTTTCCCCTGCATGGCTTTGAAAAACAACCGGGTGCTGGTGCAGACGCCGACCCGCGTTTTTTCGCTCGACGGCGAGACGGGTAAACAGGCTTGGAGCGCGGACTTTGATGCGCAGTTGCCGATATCCAAGGGCAAATTGAAAACGGGTGAGATGCAGTGGGAATCACCGAGCATCGTGGTTGAGGATAAGGTGGTATTGGCAGCGGATTTCAAAAAAGTGCATGCTTACGATTTCGAAACAGGCAAGTTGCTGTGGCAGGGCAAAAGCAAACAGGAATACAATGCACCGCCAGATCTGATGCTGGTGGGCAAGAATTTGTGGATGCGTAGCAACGGGGCGCGGGTGGCGCTCGACCCGCTCACGGGTAAGGTGCGGAAAGAGATCAAGACGCCCAAGCCTTACATGCACCCGCGTTGTTACCGGGGCAAGGTGGCGGGTAAGTATATGTTGTTTGGGGAGATGGGAGTGCAGATGGTGGACACTGAAACGGGAGAGATCCGTGAGAACGATTGGATTCGAGGCACTTGCCAGTATGGCATCATGCCGGCCAACGGTTTGCTTTATGTGCCGCCGGATTCCTGCGCTTGTAACATGAAAACCAAGTTGAGCGGGCTGTATGCGTTTGCCTCGACTCACAGCAAGACGGGTAGTAAGAAGATATCCAAATCCCCGAGATTTGAAACGGGGCTGGCTTTCTCCCAGCTTGGCGAGGTGAAGGCGGCTGGATCGGGAACAGGGGATTGGCCTACTTTTCGCGGAGCAGCAGGTCGGAATGGAGTGGCGGCGACAAAGGTGTCGACTGATTTGAGCAAAGCCTGGAAGATTGATCTGGGCGGACCTTTGACCAGTCCGGTGGTGGCGGGCGGAAAGTGTTACGTTGCTGCGATGGACCAACATACGCTGCATGCATTGGATGCCAAAAGTGGCAAAGAGCAGTGGCAGTTCACCGTGGGAGGACGGATTGATTCACCGCCGACGATTTACCAGGGTGGAGTTTATTTTGGCTCGGCGGATGGTTGGGTTTATGCGTTGTCGGCCGCTGATGGGCAACTGGCCTGGCGCTTCCGGGTGGCGCCGGAAGAACGTTTGGTAATGATTCGTGGCCAGTTGGAATCTGCCTGGCCGGTTCATGGAGCGGTGCTGATCCAGGATGGGAAGCTGGTGTGTTCGGCGGGTCGATCTTCTTATCTCGACGGGGGAATCCGTTTGCATAAGCTTGATGCGATCAGCGGTGAGCGCTTGGAGGATACCACCATTTGGAGTCCGGAAGAGGGTAGTGGCAAACAAAAAATACCCAAAGTGGGGGAGGATCGCAAGGATGTGCAAGGTGTGATCTCCGATGTGCTGGTAGCGGATAATTCGGATCTCTATATGCGGCATTTGAAAGTGGACTTCAAAACCGGGGATGAAAACGGAACAGGGGTGCATCTTTTTACTCCCCTGGGTTTGCTTGACGATACTTGGTGGCATCGGGCTTACTGGGTGGTTCACGATGAATTCCAATCGCACTGGAGCCGGTGGTGGAAAGTGGGAAATAAAGTCGCCTCGGGGCGCATCCTTTCTTATGATCAAAACCAGATCATTGGTTTTGGCCGGGATAAATATCCCGGAGGCAATACCGGTCAGTGGCGCGGAGGGGAAAAGTATCAGTTGTTCTCCTATGATCGTAGCACGGTGCCGCCGAAGGAAGTGATCACACGGAAGGGTAAAGAGAAAAAAGTTCCGGCGCAATCAACGGTTGAGTATCGTTGGACAAAAACGGTTCCTTTGCTGGCTACGGCGCTGGTGGTGACGCCTGATAGGGTGTTCATCGCAGGGCCTCCGGACGAGTTCAGCCCGGTGGGGGATGGGGAAGAGGCGTTGAAGTTGAAGGATGCGGACACCGCGATGGCCGCGTGGCGAGGTAAAAAGGGAGGTATTCTTTATGTCTCGGCGATCTCTGATGGAGAAAAAGCTGCCCAGATTGAGCTGCCGTCACCGCCGGTGTTTGATGGCATGGCTGCGGCGAATGGGCGGATTTTTCTTAGTTTGCAGGACGGTTCGGTGTATTGTCTGGCGGAAGGGGAGTGAAGGAGGGGGAGGCCAAGAGGCGTCAAGGAGGAAAATAAGACTAATACACAAGTAAGGAATATATTATGGCTACTGAAGATACCTGTTGCACCATCGCACCCTATTTTAAAATCAAGCAGGGTGAGATCGAGGCGTTTAAAGATTTGAGCGAGCGGTTCGTGGCAAAAACAAGGGAAGAGTCAAAATGCCTTTATTATGGTTTTAGTTTTGATGGTGACGAAGCGCATTGCCGAGAGGGTTATGAAGGAGCAGAAGGGGTGTTGGAGCACTTGGACAATGTCGGGGACTTGCTTGAAGAGAGCCTGAAGATTGCCGAATTTATGCGTTTGGAGATTCATGGTTCGGAACAGGAATTGGCAAAATTACGCGAACCCCTGGCTGAGTTGAAGCCGCAGTTTTTTGTGTTGGAGTATGGCTTCCGCCGATGAAGGAAATTTTTCGCCATAGGGACTCGGTCAAAGTGTTCTAGAAGAGGGGGAGATGCCGGGGGGGTGAATAAGGTTTTAATCGGTGGATTTCCTTTGCCTTGCTGGGGATCTTTTGTAGGTTTTCCATTCCATAAGGAAAATACAATCTAGAAAACTATTATGAGCAAAATCGTACCTACTATCAGTTCTGGAACCGCCGGTCCATTGGGCGTTCTTCACCTCCCTCGTTTGTGGCAGAAAGCATCCTTGGCTGCTGTGGACAAACTTCATGATGACTACCCTGCGGCGGGTGCTGGATATGACCAGATGGTGCTCGATGCATTGGGCATCGATCGTGAGGAGTTCCTTAATTACATCGGCAGTGTCAAGCCTAGCTACATCCAGTTGGAGAACTGGATCCTTGAGCAAAAAGGAGGATCTTTGGATCAGGCTAAGATCGATGAATTGAATGCGGGAGTGATTGGTTACATTCACGAGGATGCTACCCGGGCAGAGATTCTTGAGGCAGCGGGTCGTCCGGATGATGGATCGATCAAGGATGCGGTTAATCTTAATAACCTCGATGACTGGTCGATTTTCCATAAACAGGAAATCGATGGCTGAGGCTGTTGGGTCTGAAAATTTAGAGCCGGATTCCGAGAGGGATCCGGCTTTTTTGGTTATGGTGGGGGTGGTGTTTGGTAGGGCCGCCCCGTTGGGGCTCGGGTAGGGTGGGGTAAATACCCAGGGTTTCACCCTGGGCTGTCATAGGGTCGCCCCTGTTGGGGCTGGTTTGGAATTTGAGCGTGGGGGTTATTTTGTGTGGGCTCAGGCAGAGTGGTGGTTCGGGGGTTGAAGGTGCGGTCGCGGTCTCGCGGGAGCCGAGTGCAAACGAGACAAATGCTGCGACACCCGCAGGCCGACACAGCCGTCAACTCGGCCCTTCAAGTGATGATGGTGAGGGATGGAAGTTCGCCAGATTAAATTTTTTTACACAGCCTCTGAGAGAACAGATATGGAAATCTGTTCTACGGTGAGGTCTGTCGCGATACGGTCTATAAATAGGGTTAGCTTAAATTCAGGGTGCCGCCTTCGCAGTGTTTTTCTGTGCCGAAGGATTTGAGGGGGTGTCCCATGGATTGGGAGAGGCTCATCAGTAGGCGGTTGTGGGGCACTTTGTCGACTTTGAGGTGGCGTCCGGTTTTGATGCCGTGTTGTTTTCCTCCGATCAGCACAAAGGGGATGTTGTCGAGGGTGTGAGTATTGCCTTTGCCGAGTTCGTTGACCCAGATGATGAGGGTGTGGTCGAGCATGCTGCCGTGACCTCCGGGTTCGGGCGTTTTTTGCAGTCGCTCGGTGAGGTAGGCCAGTTCGGTGCTGAACCAGCGGTTGATTTTGATCAGCTTGGCGACGGCTTCTTTGTTGTCGTCGGGTTCGTGAGAGAGGCCGTGGTGGCCGTCGTCGATGTCCATCCAATGCATGCGGGCCTGGCCGACCGAGCGCATGTATTGTAGGGTGGCGATGCGGGTCATGTCGTTGGCCATGGAGTTGACCAACAGATCAATCTGCATGCGGCTGATTTTCGGGGTGTTGTCGTTGAGCAATTCGATGTTGGGATCGATATCCGGAACCGGGTGGTCGAGCTTTTTGTTGTCGTTCTGCTGTTTGAGTTCGCTTTCCATTTCGCGAACCAGAGTGAGGTGTTCTTCGAGCAGTGAACGGTCTTCTTTGCCAAGTTTTTTGGTGGCTTGTTGCAGGTCACCTTTTAAGTTATCTAGAATGCTGACCACGGTTTTTTTATCTTTCATGCCGCCGTAGATCTTGTTGAGCATCTGTTTGGGATCGGCGATGGGGGCGACGGGTTTGTTGGCGCTAGCGTAAACCATGCGGGTCCACGGGTCGGCGCGATTGGGAACGGCCACGCCGAACTCCAGTGATCCAAAACGGGTTTTGGTGGCGGCATTTTTTTGGTAAAGTTTTTTGATCTGTTGATCGATGGAGATGTCACTGGCCCAGCCTGCCGGGGTGTCGGATCCGCCCTGGATGTTGCCGGGGAACAGAGGGGCTCCCGTGAGCAAGCAGCTCATGCCGCGCATGTGGCGGTCGCCGTCGCCTTGCAGTTTGTTGTAAACGCCGTTGAGCACGAGCATTTCTTTTTTGAAGGCCTGTAGCGGTTCGAGAATGGGTGGTAGTTCAAAACCTTCACCTTCGGTTTTTGGCCAGAAGGCATCGGGGATGGTGCCGTTGGGCGAGAACATGATGATCAGCCGCTTTTTAGCGGCGGAGTTCTCGGCGGCTTGCAGGCCGGGCAAACCGGTGAGGAAGGGCAGGGCGGCGGCGGAAAAACCGAGGTCGTGGATGAATTGGCGGCGGAGCATTTTAGGGAAGGAGGTAGAAGTTAGAATTTAGGAGGTAGAATTTAAGAGTCGGAATTTTTTTGGCTTACGCCTTTGGTGGCGGCTGCGGTGGCGATGTTTTTTAACAGCGCGCGGATGTTGTATCCGGAGTCGGCGAATTGTTTTTCCAACTTGGCCATGGTGCCGGGGCC
>JAJRVS010000246.1 GCA_024277195.1 Verrucomicrobiota bacterium
GAGGTGAAGGAGAGTCAGTTGCCCGAGGGAGCGATGCTGGTCTATTCCACCGCACCCGGACGGACGGCGGCGGACGGGCGCAGTCGCAACAGCCCGTTCACCACGGCTTTGCTCAAGCGGATGCAGGCAGGTGGTGGTGGGATTTCGGACATCTTTGGGGATGTGGCTACGGCATTGGGGAAAGAGCAACAGGCATGGATACGATTTGACGGTAGTGGGGTGAGTTTCACTGCGTTCCGAGATTACCCGATGATCCCCGGAAACTCCCCGACGGGGAGGCCAATGGTGATGCCGAGGCCGGCGAGGAAGACGGCGGGGCAGTTGGCGAGCGAGCGACTGCGTTCGGTGAGCAAGGAGAGTCCGTATGTGAACTCGCTGGGGATGGAGTTCGTGCCAGTGCCGGGGAAGCCGGGAGTGTTGATGTGCCGGACGGAGACAAGAGTAAGGGATTTCAGGGCGTATGCGCAGGCGACGGATTATGTGCAGAGTGGTGGGGCGCATGTGCTGAAAGAGACAAAGAACGATAAGGGTGAGTATTCACTGGGATGGGAACTGGACAAAGAAGCCTCGTGGGAAAATCCGGGGTTTGAGCAGAGCGAGGATCATCCAGTGGTGTGTGTGAGCTGGGACGAAGCACAGGCCTTTTGTAATTGGCTGACAAAGAGCAATCCCGGATTTACCTATCGATTGCCGAGGGATGGGGAGTGGAGTGCGGCAGTGGGATCGTTGGGGAAATATCCATGGGGCAATGAGTGGCCGGTGCCGAAGGGTGCAGGGAATTATTTTGGCAAGGAGGTAATGAATAGTTTCAAAAGTAAATGGAGTGTTGCGTATGACTACGAAGATGGAGCGCACAGCGCGAGTGGGAGGATATAAGATGAATCGATTTGGGTTTTATGATCTTGGCGGTAATGTGTGGGAGTGGTGTGAGGATTGGTATCGAGATGAGATGAATGACAGCGATGTGAGGGCGGATTTGAAGAAGCGAGGGTTTGATGATAAAGGAGGAACTAGTTACCGCGTGTTGCGTGGTGGTTCCTGGGACGTCGGTAACGAGATCTTTCTCCGTTCCTCGTACCGCAACTTCTTTACTCCTACGTTCCGTGACGATAACTACGGTTTCCGTGTTGTCGTCGGTGGTGCTGGCGACTAGGTCTTATTACCATTTTCTATTTTACCTTCTTCTCTTCTCTTTTTTTATCCGCGAAGCGGCTCGAAAATATTTTTTAAAAAATGAGCAAATCAGAATTCGAAAACTTTTCATCGAGGCGGGCAATTTATTGCCAAGCAGATGGAAACAGGCACGGCGGCGGCACCTACCGCGTGTTGCGTGGTGGTTCCTGGAACAACAATAAGGAGATCAATCTCCGTTCCTCGAACCGCAACAACAATACTCCAACGAATTGTCCTGCCGCTTCGCGTCACGACCTGCGGGAGAGCAAGGCTTCGCCTTGAAAAAATGAAGGGCAGTGAAACGATAACAACGGTTTCCGTGTTGTCGTCGGTGGTGCTGGCGACAAGGCGTCCAGCCTTGGGAGTTTTGCCCGATACCGGGTGGGCACAGGGTCTGCCCGGTCTGTGCGACCCCGTCCAGGTATGATATGGACACCTAACCCGTCGTCCCTGTCCCTATACAAAATGCGGTGTTCATCACCGTAGTGGGGGAAAGACGCAGCGCAGCGGGGTGGCTGAGTAGTTTCCAGTGATGGAGATGAAGGTCACTTCGTTGTATGGGGGGAGGGAGCCGAGTCTGCGAGACAGCCGGAGGAACCGTAGCGCAGCGGAGATAGCTGGAGGATACTAACCGAAAGCAAACTACCCGGAGGCAATATTGAATTTCTAAGTTGATAGCAACGGGTGATTGGTGTTAATGGTGAGTGATGGGAAAACAGCAAGGTAGTTATGATTTGCAGGAGCGGCTGATTGGGTTTTCAATCAGGGTTCTGAATGTCGTTGAGATATTGCCTGATTCGCGAGCGGGGAATCATGTGGCGGGGCAACTTGTGCGATCTTGCACATCACCTGCGGCGAATTATGGGGAAGCGCAAAGCGCTGAATCCCGAAAGGATTTCATTCATAAAATGAAAATTGCGCTCAAAGAACTGAGGGAAACTTTCGTATGGCTTCTCATTATCCGGCGCAAGCCATTAGTAGATGTTTCAGACAAACTCGCTTCGATCATCGAGGAAAACAATGAACTGATCTCCATTTTCGTGGTAAGCATCACCACCGCCCAGAAAAACCTAAAAAAGTAATAAGGTTCCATTCCTAACTCTTATTTCTTTTTTTATCTTAACTTCATCATTCAAAATTCCTTGCTCGACATTCGATATTCAATTGCGCTTTCTTTTCCCTCCATCCAGTGGCCAGGTTTCATAAGCTTGCCTCAGTCCTTCGCTATTGCCTTCCCGGCTGAACTGATACCAGCTGAACACCCGCAACGAGATATCGCTGATATCCATCCCGGTGCGGTAATGCCGGTGGCGTCGTTTCTCGAAACGGCGTTTGCTGGCTCCGAGTATGCGGGGCTGTTGACCGGGGATGAAGCGGAATCCGCAGAATGGCACGCCTTCCCGGGTTGCCATCATCCGGCTTTTCGGGATAGATAGTTTCAAGCGGATGGAGGTGAGTTCGTTTTCGATGATGTCGTGCAGGTGCCAGAGGCGTTGTTTGTCATTTCCAAACAACAGGAAATCATCGGTGTAACGGATGTAAGCTCCATGGGCTTCTGTTTCTGTGATCAGGTTTCTCTCGCTGGCGATGTGTTCGATGCGGCATTGCTGGCGAAGTTGTCGTCGATTCATGGTGAGCAATTGGCTGGAGTTGGCATACACTCCATTCTATGCAAGACAAAGGTATCAAAGGTATAAAAACATCACGTCCGCCGATCCATACGGCAGCGGTCGAATTGACCGAATGGTCACTGGGCCGCACAGCGGACTTTCCGAAAGGCCAGCGTTTTACGCTCGGGCAGAAGATTGATAATTTGTGTCTTGCGGGTTTGGAGGAAGTCACCCGGGCGCGTTTTTCCGGACAGCCAGCTAAGCGCAAGGGGCACCTCGACGAGCTGAACCTGATACTGGAACTTTTACGCATTCTGTGGCGACTGGCGGAAAGCAAAAGCTGGATCAGTGGGCGACAATGCCTGCATGTGAACCGCTTGATCGATGAAGTCGGCAGGATGGCGGGCGCGTGGCGGAAGAGTGTGGGGTGAAATAGCAGGAGGATGAGGAGGTGAAATCTTTGACTATACGTTTATATTGAATTAGTGTTTTACATAGCCATGAGAGGCAAGCTACCAGTCGAAAAAAAAATGGTGAAGAAGGTTCAAGAGATTCACTTGAAACCTTCTATGACCGACTATGCGACTTATGTGGCCCGGACATCCCGGGTATTGCGAGTGACCGGTCCACTATTGCGAAAGACGAGACCAAGCACACGCTTGCTATCGCTCGCGAAGGTGGATTCTTAATCGAAGCACAAGATTCCTGGGGGGATTTTAATTCAGCTTCTTCCACAAATGTTTATTTTGCGAGTGAACATGCGGTTGAACTTAATGTGCATGATCGGCGCATGGTTAAAGTGACGATCCCTCCAAAATTCGGACTGATACCACAGGTGCACTCTTATCCCAATGTTAACTTTCGCAATGACCCGTCGATACCGGAATTTCGTAAAGCTATCGAACTTGTGAGGGGGACTCCGCAAGAATACTTGAGGCGTTGGAGTCTGGCTAACAGGATATTCAAGGATGATGCCCGCCTAGCTTCGGTGATTCTTTGGTCGGACAGTCAGGTTTCGTTTTGCATCACTCAAGCTCATTACGATGGAGAGCCTGCTTCTGAGCGTCAAATTGAGCAATATTTTATCGAGTCCGGATGGGCTCAAATTAAAGACCCTTCAGGCCAGCATTAGCTTTTTTTCCATGCATCAAGCAATGTTCTAGTGATCGATGCCATGCCGAGGAATTGTTATCTCAATAAAGACGGCCTTCAGCCTTTTGATGTGATTTTATATGAGCCGGATGATGAACTGGCTAGCTTCCTGCATCTGTAATAGTATCAATTTGTGGCAAAGGTGTGAAATGCGCAGGAGGCTTTTTTCCTATCTGCGTTTATTTGCCTTCGGCTCCCACTCCCCATTTTCACTGCATCATTCTTCGGTTCCTCTTGAGCGCTGTAGCCTCGGCGAAGGAGCTTGTTCGACATTGCCTACGGACAGTATTCTCCGGCTGTCTTTCCCGCGAACGCGGGATGCGGCTCGACATTCAATACCTCATTCAGCACTCGGATTGAATATGCGATGGATCATGACTTTTCGGTAGGGAGCGAGAATGGCTTCGGCGGAGTTTTTTTCACCTTCGCTTTAGTCGCCTCGGAGGAACCGCATCCGATGGCTCGTAAGGCGGCTGTAGGCACTCCGTGTTTCACCAGATAATCGATCACAAAATTTGCCCGGGCGATGGACAGACGATTGTTGCTTTGCGGATCACCAATCACGCAGGTGTGACCTTCGATCAGGAAGGAGGTGGAGGAAGGGGCATCTTTCAAGGCAGTGAGGAGCGCCTTGAGTTGCTCTGCGGATTTGCCGGTCATGGACTCGGAGGAATTGAGCTCAAAGGTAATGGGGAGGGAAATGCGGGCCTCTCCATCTACTTTGACCGATTCTTCCACCATGGCCAGACTGCGGCTCTCGCTGCTAGCAAAACTGCGGGAGTTCACAAAGGTGAATCCTCTGCGGGTTTTTGGCCAGGCGCGGGTCAGAGGGGCATTGATGACTTGCTCGCTGATCTTTTGAGCGGATATGATTTCATCGGCAGAGGCAAGCGAGCTTGCTAGAAAACAGCAGCAAAAAACAATATAGGCGGAGAGGGGGAGGGCGGAGCGATGGTTTGATTTTGATTTCATGGAGGGGTGGATTGGGGGTGTATCATTAAGGTTAAGCTTCATCTCCAGCGATACGGATGCGGACAGTCCGGTTTTTGTCCCGATTGAGGTATCCCTGACTGATCCGAATGCATTGCCCGGTTTTCCAGTCATCGTTCATTACTAAAAATTTACGCTCGATCTCAGTGCCCATGATTCCTGTGGTTGGATGATTTTTCCTCGACAGAGGAACTGCCATTATTGTTTCCATTCAGCGCCACTATGGCAAGCGATATTAGGGCGCCATAAATGATCGGGCCGCTTGCGCCAAAACCAAAGCGATAATCCAACCAGGTGGAGGCTCCGAAGTAGTGACCGAGGATCAAGGCATACATGATGACGGCAGCGGTGCGGCCAGGTATCAGGGAAACCAGTATCAGCATCGCGAGGATGTAGAGTATCGACCAGATGATGAAGGGGATGTATCCCTGGACTAGAAATAGCCTGAAAAAATCATTACCTTCGTTACCTGTCAGCGGGGAATGCCAGTAGCTGTCGGGCTGGCCGATCAAGGTGCAGGTGGTGTCGATGCTTAATACCAGAACCATCAGCCATTTTAATTTCTTGGTGTGGGGGTTGAGTTTGAATTTTCTCATGGTCTGGGGTGGGGATATGGTTAAGGGCCGCGGCAATTAATAGATCCCCCAAAATGCGCAGAATTTTTGATTTTCATCAAGGCGAAATTCTCGATAATAGCAAGCTATTTGAGAGAATTTGAACGTAGATGGAGATTAAAAAGGCAAGTAGTTTGGGGTGTTTTATTTTTGCCGCGGCCCTAACAATAGATCGACGCAGGGTGGCTAGGATCATGCGCTTCGGGTGATTTTTTAGGAGGGATAGGGAATATCGAACAGATGAACAAGCTCTTTCGCCGAGGCTACAGCGCTCAAGAGGAATTTTGAAGTTGGGAAGTGATGAGGGGGACGGGAATATCGAACAGATGAACAAGGATTGAAGAATGATGAAGTGAAGAGGGAGACGGAGGGAGCCGAGTCTGCGAGACAGCTGGAGGAACCGTAGCGCAGCGGAGATAGCTGGAGGATACTAACCGAAAGCAAACTACCCGGAGGCAATGATGAATATCGAACAAGGAGGGGGAATATCGAACAGATGAACAAGCTCCTTCGCCGAGGCTACAGCGCTCAAGAGGAATGTTGAAGTTGGGAAGTGATGAGGGTGGGAGCCGAGTCTGCGAGACAGCTGGAGGCAAACAGCCGGAGGAACCGTAGCGCAGCGGAGATAGCTGGAGGATACTAACCGAAAGCAAACTACCCGGAGGCTATGATGAAGTGAAGAGGGGAAGGAATTGTGAATGATGAATGGGGTGGATGTGGGACGCAATGGCATTGCGTGGGTTGGGGGTGGGAGGCGTAATGGCATTGCGTGGAGGGAGAAGGCAATATCGAGCAAGCTCCTTTGCTAAAGCGTAGGCTTTCGCCAAGGCTTCAGCCGACAAGTCGGCGGTCAGGAGAAATTGTGAATGGGAGTGAAGTGGGACGTAATGGCACTTCAATGCTCTTTAAGCAGTGCATCTAATGCATCTGCTTGTTGGGAAAATTTCTTTGGGTTGGATTGTTTCAGGCGATTCAGGTTCGTTAGCTTCCAACGGATGACGGGCATGTCACTCAGGTGCTCACACAACATCAATGACCAATCGGGTTCGCCTTTGACCAATCCTGAAAGAAAGGTTTTCTGTCTGTCTTCCAGTGCGGCAGGAAGTTCGGAAAAAAGACGCTGACGAATTTCCAACAACTCGTCGAGAGATACGGGGTTTCTGCTCATTCCTTCAAATTCATTGGTGAATGCGGAGGCGATATTGATTTTGTTGGCGAATAGAACTTCGTGAACTGGGCGGTTGTGTCCGGCAAGGTAAGACACAAAACATTCGACGATTCCTGGCGTCAATCCGTCTTCGGCGTAGAGCCCAAGCACATCAAACAGATCGCGGGGGTGTTGTCGATCCATCGCAGCTACCAGCTTGCTGCCGTATAATTCATCAGGGTGGAGCACGGGTGCTTGAATATCCGTAAAAAAGGTGTCCTGCGCATTTTTTGCCAGTGAGCGATTCTCCACTTGTAATACCGTGCCGCGGAAGACGTGATTCACTTCGACTTTGATACGTGTGTTATCTCGCTGGATGAAAAGTTTTGCTTCCTTGCCTTCCGCAGTTGCGCCCGGTTTCGCTTTGGATCCCTGCTAGGTCAAGCTGTGCGCGGATAGAATTCAGCTCGGCAGAGATGCTCTCTAAAGCTGTTTCTCGATTTGCTTTGTGATCGACGAAAACAAGATCGAGGTCAACCGAAAGGCGAGGTAAGTTTCTGACAAAGAGATTGATCGCGGTTCCTCCCTTGAGGGCAAATATAGGTTTTTGAAAAACAGTGGGAGTCACTGCTAGAAGGAGCCGCACAGCTCTGATATAGGCTTCGTTCATCAGGGTTTGAGGGTGAGATTGCTGCCATCTTTAAGTTTTCTTACCCAGCGGGTGGAACTTGATTGCTCGTGGACTGCTTCGCGGGCTATCGACGCCCAGGGGAGGCTTAGCTCGGCGGACCAGTTCACACAGAGACGAACGGCCTTGATCATGCGGCAGCTTGTCAGCAGGGAAGTAAGCTCGCTGGATCGTAGTTGGCGGACGCTTTCCATGATGGCTCGCGCCTCATCGATTTCCTGCGTCACCCCGACTTCACTGAGCATTTCCAAAAGTGCTCGCTCCGGGGTGGAGATCTGCGGTCCATTCGGCGATTCGGGCAAAGTGGCAAGGCCGAAGTCGGAGGGCAGGTCGTCATTGAACAGCCGGGAGGTGCTGTGACGAGATGGAAACTGCGAGACAAACCATTTTGGCAAAGAGGTTCCGGTCTCGCCCCATAGGATGATCGTCTCTTGA
>JAJRVS010000247.1 GCA_024277195.1 Verrucomicrobiota bacterium
GAGCGCTACCAAAATTGCGCAATAGATTCTCCTTGGTGTCCCGGCCTTTCTGATGCCCCACAACCACACAACGTCGCCCTTCAAGCCGCGCAAATCCGGCCGGCATAGCATCGTCATCACCTATATGCCGGTCGCCATGCAGCTCCAAAAAATCATCAAAGCAGTGATCAATATAATCAAGGGTGAACGGACGCTGGGTGTGACGAGCGATCTGCACCCGCTGCCACGCAGTGAGCCCCTGATACACCTCGTATTTCATTTTCGAGATTTTCTCTTCAATTTTCTCGATCTCTGTCTCGGCGCCAATATCCTGCCCCGCACTGTGCTCCTTCAGTTCAGCCAATTGCCGCTCCAGATCCACAATAGGCTTTTCAAATTCCAATGGTTCTACTTGCATAAATAATTACAGCTTAAATTTATTCAACTAAACGGATCGAAGTGGAAACTCTAAACAGAGTAAACATCTCCTGCAAATCTTCTGGCGCAACGAGAATTCCAAACTCTTCCTCCGCCTTATCAGAACCATCATATGCCCTGATGATCAATCCCCGACGACTGGTTTGCAGCCATTTTTTACTATTAAGATAGTTTTTATTGTTAAAAAGGACCCGTTTCTCCTCAAACCAAGCCACCCGGTCCTTGATCTCGGCTTTGACAGGTGCTTTCACCTGCGGCGGCAAAGCAAATTTAATCACCGGATACTCCTTGAAAAACAACCCCTTGAGTTCAAGACGAATCACTTTTTCACTCTGATCAATCACCACTTCAAAATTCAGAGGAAACACCCAGAGCCGATCTCCAGGGTGAATGATCGACGTGGTGCGCCCGTTGGCACGCATGATGTAATCGATGGTCGTTTGATGATGACGGGCGATTGCCGCCAGCGCATCTCCACTCTTCACCACATACTCAGACTTACCCTCCAAGGGGATTTTTGAAATCAGCAAATCCGTATTGATCTCCCCCACGATCCTCCGGGCTTCGGGCAGCACTGAAGAGTCCGGGTAGTACTCCATCAAATAATACAAACGCTCACGGGCAGTCATCGACTCGCCTTTTTTCAAAAGCTCCACCACTTGCTCAAATTCACGAACCCCCAAATCGGGAGCCGCCCGCGCTTTCACGTTAACCTCTTTTTTCAGTTCCTGCTCGATCGCCAGATCAGGCTTGACCACATGCTCCCAATAATAAGCCACGAATACCGCCGCCGCCACGAGAATCAAAAAAGAGAGGAATACAAAAACTAGTTTTAAGCGCCCCATAGTCTCAAAACATTACACCCGATCCAAAAACACTCACTCACAGCAAGCCCTTACGCTTGAAATCAAATTCATTGATACCATGGGACTGCCGGATCATTTCCATGCTGAATTTCAACAAAGAAATCTCCCAGGTATCATCCACTCCCTGGATCACCGCCCGAAAAGGATTGCCCGAAGATCGAATATCCTCGATCACCCGGTCACAAACTTCAGCAAGCCCTTCATGCACAATGCTCTCCGTCACATTGCGCTTGGCAAAATTAAAACCATATTTCAAAAACGCCATATCCCCACCGCTGCGTTTGAACCACTCCCTGAACGCCTCTGCCTGCTCGCCAAAACCTTCAAAGCTAAAGTCATCATAACCTTCCGGACGTAAAATGCGTGGACGCTCGGCATCGATCGTGCCATTGCGCACCCGCACCTGGGAAACGCTGTCCATCAGCTGGGATACCAACACAAATTGAAAGCTAGTGGTGCCAAAAGTGTCGATCCTCCGGTCCGGCTCATGCAGAATCTTGGTGGTCTCCAAGGCGTATTGAATGTCGTCGTCTGAGTACATGGTTTCCTTTTACAAGCCTAGCGTAAAAAAACGGCAATAGCGAGACTCTTTGCCAAGCGAATCGGGGAAAACAAAAAAATGCGCCCCATCGCTGAGACGCATTTCATAAAATCACAAGACTCGAATCAAATGAAACAAGCCTTTGTTATCGCTTACTCTTTGTGCTCGGCGATGTATTTGGTCACATCTCCCACCGACATCAGCTTTTCAGCGTCTTCATCGGGCACTTCGATGTCGAATTCTTCCTCGAAAGCCATCACCAACTCGACCGTGTCGAGTGAATCAGCTCCAAGATCTTCAATAAATTTTGCATCCGCAACAACCTGGTCGGCATTCACCCCAAGTTGTTCCACAATGATGTTCTTAACTTTTTCTTCTATACTGTCGTCAGCCATGGTAATTTGGATAGTTTATCTGGCAGTAGCCATATCGGTCTTCGTGCCTTTTGGCAACTCTTTTTAACAATTTGATGAGCGAATTTTTTCTCAATTTGTAAAAGTGGCCTCTCATTGCCGTTGAAATTGGTCACCGCTCTGTTACCATGGCGCGGTTCAACCATCATCCATGTCCTTCGTCCAGCCTTTTAATCAAGTCACTCAATCCGCAAAACGAAGCCCCTTGTTATCTCGCTTCGAATCGCTGATGGAGCCCTGTGGTCCAACAGAAATCGAGTCCCTGGCCCGGCAATCCGTTGCTATCACACGCCAACACTTCGGTCAAACCATGCGGCTTTTTGCTCCGCTCTATTTATCCAACGAATGCATCAATAATTGCAGTTATTGCGGATTTTCCCGCGACAACCCCATTCTACGGGTCACTCTGAATATCGATCAAGTCGAACGCGAAGCGCGTTATCTGGCGGATCAAGGCTTTCGCAATATCCTCCTGGTCGCCGGTGAACACCCTAAATTTGTCTCCAACGGTTATCTGGAAAGATGTATCGAAGCGATCCGCTCCTACATCCCTACCGTTGCTCTCGAAGTCGGCCCAATGGAGACGCCCGAATACGAACGCATGGTCAACAGCGGCGCAGAAGGCCTGGTGGTTTATCAGGAAACCTATAACCGCGAAGTCTACCAGGAACTGCACACCGCAGGCCCCAAACGCCACTTTGACTGGCGACTCGAATGCCCCGAACGAGCCTACGACGCAGGTTTTCGCCGCATCGGCATCGGCGCGCTGCTCGGGCTGGCTGACTGGCGCAGCGAAGCGCTCGCCCTCGCTGCCCACCTCGAATACCTCTATCGCACTTGCTGGAAAGCCTCTTTCACCGTCAGTTTCCCTAGAATGCGCCCAGCTGCTGGGGAATTCGAACCTAAATACACCATATCAGATGCCGAATTGATCCAACTGATCACCGTTTTCCGCATCACCTTCCCCCGCCTCGGCATCGTGCTGAGCACCCGGGAACCCGCCGACCTGCGCGACGCCCTTTTCCCTCTCGGAGTCACCAGTATCAGTGCCGGCAGCCACACCGAACCCGGCGGCTACACCGGAGCCGGCGTAAACGACCTACACCTCACCGTTCGCGGACGACGGCAGGAATTGGATAAAAAAACCGACACCCCCTGCTCAGCCACCGGTCAATTCGATATCGCCGACCACCGCTCGCCCGCACAAATCTCGGAAGTACTCAAACAACTTTCCCTCGAACCGGTCTGGAAAGACTGGGACAGCTCGATTCTCAGCCCCTCCATCGAGCACACCTCCCACATTCCCTCTTCACCTCTGACTTCCAGCCCGGCATGAAGATCACCATCAATGGCGAAGATCGGCAATTCCCTGAGTCGGAATTACCACTGAATGAACTGCTTGAACAACTCAAGCTAGGCGGACGGCCTGTAGTCGTTGAACTCAACGCAGAGGCTTTGTTGAGCCGAGAATTCCCTTCCATAAAAATTCAAACTGACGACCGGATCGAAATCATCCGCATCGTCGCTGGCGGTTAACCACCAACACCATTAGACCTCCTCCACCGATATCGGCAAAAACGGCCCCACTGATAGGTCTCTAGCGATTTCTCGGGGCAACGATGAGCCGTGATTTAGCACGCACACTTTTCAATTTCACGCTTTTATGATTTTCGCTCAACTCACGATCCAACTCGATCAATACAATCGCCATTCCCAGCTCTCGATAGTTGCCCTCCATCAAATCACTGGTCTGAAAAATCACCCCTCCGTCATCCATCAAAGTGATGGCAACCCGCCCCATCAACTCGGTTTGTCCCATGTAAACATACAGTTGATGCACTTTTGAACCTTTTTTCACCGGAGTTGGGTTCAAGTAAAACTGAACATACTCCGTGAATTGTTCCCCCGCTTTCAGGACAGGTTTTTTTAATAACAGAGCGGGCTCCGCAGCTTGTGATCCTACTGTAAGTCCTCCTATAACCAATAATAATAACACCAGCTTTTTCATATCAAAAATCATTCTACACCTTGACCGAGCAAATTGAGCTTAAGTTTGAAGCAAATTTGCTCCGGAATCAAGGATCATTCCACAAATTTAAAATTGCCAGCCCCCGCTTGCCTATTATCATACCTCTCCCTCTTACCCCCTCACCCATGAATTCACCCCGTCGCTCTGTTATTCTCACCTTGTTCATTGGCCTGCTTAGCCTTTCTCCCCTATCCGCCTCAAACTCCTGGTTACAGTTCAAAGGTGATGCCCGCCATTCCGGCAATGCCCCTGGAGTAAAACTCACACCTCCACTCAAATTAGCTGCCGCACTGCCCTTGACGGATGCGGTTTACACCTCCCCGCTTATCCATCAAGGCCAATTGATCGTGCTCGATGGATCAGGCATGCTCTTCAGCTTCGACGCAGAAAGTTACCAGCTGCAATGGAAATTTCAAAGCAAGGGAGGCCCGTCCAACTGCAACAATGTATCCTCCCCCGCCATCAGTGGTGACTACCTTCACTTTGGCACCACCGCCGGCATTTATTACGTGCTCAAACTTGCTGATGGATCCGTCGTCAAGGAAATCGACTGCGATGAAGCAATCTTTTCCTCACCGGTTGTCGCCAATGAGCGGGTTTATTTTGCCAGTCTCGGAGCCAAAATCCATGCCCTGACCCCTGCGGGCGAGCTTTTGTGGAAATGGGATTACGTCGCAGAGGAAATGGATTTCAAAGGAGACCGCTGGAACGGACAGGACTGGGCCCAGCACAAAGAGGGCCGGGTCACCTGGCGTGATACTTTCACCTGTTCCCGTAACATCGCCGTTTACAAAAATAATATCATTGTTCCGGTCGGTGGAAAAACGGCCTTCCTCCAGGATCAGGGCAAATCAGCCAAACTGCTCACCGTGGGATTGGTCGAATCCCTCGCTGGCAAAGAATACCCCGCCACCTTTGGTCAAGCCATCGGCGAGGACGGCGCCGTTTATCGCCAGTGGCATCGACGGGATAATTATGGCCGGGTCGAAATCCTACGCTTGAAACCCGACAACCAGGTCGAAACTTCCTTCGTGCCCGATACCGCCACCGGCATCAATATGCCCGGCCTGATGGGTTTTTCTTCAGTCAGCCTGCGCGGCAGCGACGTTTATCGCAGCCGCCCGGAGCAAGGTTTTGCGTTAACCCGTCATCAAATTGATCAGGAAAAAGCCCAACCCTTTGACGTTTATCCCTCGATCGCTCCGCCCATCCTCACCGCCGAACATGCAGTTGTCGGCGGACTCGATGGCAAGCTCTACCTGGCTCCCCTCGATCACAAAAGCAAACCCTGGGCCTTCCAAACGCCCTTTGGCAAAGCGATCACCGCTCCTGTGGCAGTAACAGAACAATCCGTTTATTTCGGGGGCGAAGACGGCTTCCTCTATGTGCTGAATAAAAATGGCAGCGCCCAACTGCCGGAGAAATCCCTGCCGCTCGATAAAATCCGCAGCCCGCTCAGCGGAAAATACGCCGCAGCCGAATACGATTGGTTCACCAACTACGGAGATTTTGGCAACAGCAACCACAACGACCATGGGTTAAAAGCTCCACTCAAAATCAACTGGATCCACCGTTACAAAGGCACCCAAAAGCACGCCCCGGTCTGCGGCGGCGGACGGCTCTACACTCACACCTCTGAAGGACAGATTTTCGCCGTCGAACAAAGCACCGGACGTATCTTGTGGCGCCGCTACTGGCCCGGCGTGCATCTCTCCTTCACTTCCCCTTTATACTTCCAAGGCAAACTGCTCGTACCCCAGGCCGGCATCAAAGGCTCAATGATGCGTTGCCTCGACGCCACTACCGGCGAGCTGCTCTGGCAAGCTCCTTTCACAGGTTCGCCCAGTTGGAGTCGCCAGGCCCCTCCGGTTGTCCAGGGCAATCTTGCTATCTACTCCTCAGGCTCCGGCAGCTACGCCGCCCAAGGCACGGAAAAAGCCTACGTTCAAAAAGGCAAACCCGAGCCACGCGATGACAACAAAGAAGTGATGAGTTGGATTTACACCCATAACAATCCTTATTACCCGCGTGACAACCACCCGCTCGTCTGGGCCTGGGATCTCGACAGCGGTGAACTGGTATGGAAAAAAGATTTCTCCGACTACGGCTCCGGCGGCAACGACAGTGGACTCTGCTTAATGAACGGCAAACTTTATTATTCCACCTTTTTTGGTTATGCTGCATCCAAACTGCGTCGCCGAGGGTTAGATTCACCTTGCAACGGTATCACCGCACAGCTGGATCCGAAAACCGGAGAGACCATCTGGCTCACCCGGGATTACTCCGTCACCGCGGGTTGCACCATCTCGGCCAAAGACGGACGGCTCTATGTCGGCGGCTACAACAAACCTGACGAAAGCACCGATGACCGTTTTGTCTTCTGCCTCGATGCCAAAGACGGATCGCTGGTGTGGAAATCCGATCCGGTGAAATCTGCAGTCAATGTTGTCACCATCGCTGACGACTTTATTTTCTCCAACGCATCAGGTCGCGACGGCCATGTTTTCGACAAAAAAACCGGCAAAATCACCTCGCGTTTTAACAAAGGATACGCCTGCACCCGCTTCACTTGCTCCGGAACTTATGTGCTCGGTGCCAATATGGATCTCATCGATCTCTCCAAGGAAAACGGACTGGTCTCCACCGGACCGGCGATCGACTCCCGTGAATGTGTTGGTTCCACCATCTCCAACGGGCGCCTCTTCTACACCTCGCAAGCCAGTGGTCTGCAGGTATCACAAATTGCCCGAAGTGAATAAATGGTTCTGCGAACTCAAAAACCAATCCTCATTTAAATTCCTACCCAATTACTTGGATAATCCCCTTTTACATTTTTCAACCGAACCACATCTTCACCCTATGACATCACCGATCCACATCAGCTTGGCGCTGCTTGCAGCCCTTATACTTTCCTCTATCGCCCCTGCCCACTCAGCACCACGCAAGCAACCCAACATCCTTTTCATCATCACCGATGATCAACGTTTTGACATGATGGGTAATGTCACCCCGCATTTGAAAACCCCAGCCATGGACCGCCTGGCAAAAGAAGGGGTTCGTTTCGAAAACGCCTTTGTCACCACCCCCATCTGCGCTGCCAGTCGGGCTTCCATGCTCACCGGAGTTGTCGAACGCACCCACGGCTACACCTTCATGACACCTCCTCTCTCGCAAAAATGGATCGACAACAGTTACCCAACCTTGCTCCACCAAGCAGGCTATTATAACGGCTACGTTGGTAAATTCGGGGTTGGCCTGCCCAACAAAAAAACCATGGGTGAAATGTTTGACCGTCCCGTAGTGATGAACCGCAACCCCTACTTCAAAACCCAGCCCGATGGCACCGTTCGCCATTTGACCGACATCGCCGGCGACAAATCGATAGAGTTCATCAAACAAGCCCCTGGCGACAAACCCTGGATGTTATGCCTCGCTTTCAACGCCCCTCACGCCGAGGACAACGACAGCCGCCAGTATATCTGGCCCGACCATGTTCATAAACTTTATCAGAACCTCAAGCTCAAACCTGCACCACTGTCCAATCCAGCTTTCTACAATGGCCTGCCGGAATTCCTTCGTGATGGCACCATGAACCGTGAGCGTTGGCATTGGCGCAACGATCCCTGGCCCAAAAAGAACAAAAGCGCAGAAATGACCAAAGGTTACTACCGCATGATCTCCGCTGTGGACCACAACATCGGACGAGTGCGCCAGGCCATTGAAGAAAAGGGAATCACTGACAATACCGTAGTTATCATGATCGGGGACAATGGTTATTTCCTCGGTGAACGAGGGTATGCTGGGAAATGGTTGCCCTACGAACCCAGCATCCACGTCCCTCTGCTCTATTTTGATCCCCGCCCACAATCAAAAATGAAATCCGGCGCTCGCCCCACAGCCATGGTTGCCAATATCGACGTGCCTGCCACCATGCTCGAACTTGCCGGAGCAAAAAAACCAGACAGCATGCAAGGGCAAAGCCTGATCCCGCTTACAACTGGAGACGATACCCCGCCAGACTGGCGCAGCGACTTGTGGGTCGAACACCTGATGATGAACGACTCCATCCGCAAACACGAAGGGGTGCGCACCGAGCGTTACAAATACAGCCGTTATTTTGAAGCCAACCCCATACTGGAAGAACTCTACGATCTAGAGAATGACCCAATGGAAACCAAAAACCTGATCGATGATCCTGAGTTCACCTACCTAGCCAACCGATTACGCAAACGCACCGATGCCCTGCGTGCAGAATACGGCGGAATTTTCACACCCCATCCTTCAATTTTGAAAAAAATAAAAGCACGCGAAGCTAAGAGAAAAGCAAAACAATAACTCCAGCCTCACGTAAACCTCGCCCCCTTACTCCTCATGCGTCTAATCACCCTCAGCCTCCTCCTCTCATTCATAACCGTCCTTAGCTGCAACGCTGCCCCAGCTCCTACCGCGTGGAAAGCTTCAGTCATCAGCACCCTGATCACCCCGAAAAAACCCATATGGATGGCCGGCTATGCAGCACGCACCGGCCCCTTCGAAGGAATACGCCAAGACCTACACGCCAAAACCCTGGCCATCGAAGACGGTGACGGCCAACGGCTTGTGATTGTCACTCTCGACCTGGTCGGTGTACCCCGCAAGCTGCGTGATGCGATTGAAAAACACACCACTCAAAAACACCAACTGCCCCCCGGTTCCCTGCTGATCAACGCCTCGCACACCCACAGCGGC
>JAJRVS010000248.1 GCA_024277195.1 Verrucomicrobiota bacterium
GCACAACTCTTCAAATTCCGCATCACTGAGACATTGATCCAAGTGCGCTTGTATCAATCCCCTAAGTCTGTCCGAATCATCCTTCATCATATACTAAACTCCCGACCATCAGTAAATTCCCCAACAAAAATCTTCTCAAAAAAAAACACCTCAGCTCTTTCCCTCTTCCAGCTCAAGACGCCTCTCGATGCAGATCTGCAACTGCCGACGAATACGGTCTAGCGCCTTGTAAAAAGCCGTTGCCGACTTGCCCACCACCTGCGCAGCTTCCTTGATACTTCTGTCCGAAAAATACGCGGCTTTAATCAAGCCCGATGACTTTTCAGGCAATTGCTCTAAGCAAATTTCCAGACTCTCTCGATAATGCTCGGCCCCACTGCGCTCTTCCAACTCAAGTGCCGCCCCAGCGAGCAAGTCCATCAGGTCGGCATGAAACACATGCCGGTCTCGCGCCATGCTGCGCCGGTACTTGAGCACCTCAAACCGGGCAATCACGCGCCCCCATGACATAAAACTCGTTTCTGGATCAAACTGCTCCCACTTGCGCCACATGATCAGACTCACCGTCTGCACCACGTCATCCACCGCCATCCAATCTAATCCCATCGAACGAATAAAAGCTCGCAAATGACGTTCATTGCGAGCAAACAACTGAACAAATAGCTCCTCACCTTTTTCTGCATTCATCATCGCTTCGCCTGTTCTTTGTGAAGCTTCACCGCTGCCCAAAAACTCTTATAAATCTCATCAGCATCAATGTTAGCATATACCTCTACTTGGCGAGAATTGCTGGTAAAATCCTCAGCATTCCCATCATCCAACACCCGAGGTGCTGGCACGGTGACTCGCTGTCCAAGCGCAGGATCGATCATAGCGTGGATTAATGCAAGATCCCACAGAATCTTACCCTTATGATCTTTGAAACGCTCAGTCTCCCAGAGCGATACTAGGTAATCATAAACCGCCCCCTGACCGCTCAAGTGCTCCTTAATCACCGAGCGTTCAACATACAGTGGATCAGGGTCATCACGCATCGCATGATCAATGATCATCTGACTAGCAGCACTCGTCAGAGGACTTAACTTATCCTTCATCGGTCCCGGACTGCCCAATGCTACGGGAATCTCCCCCGTCAGCCCCATCAGTTCAAGCACTCTATTCAGTTCATCCAGACTTCGTTGCGCTCCCTGTTTACGATCATGATAACCCGCAGATGTTATCGCCTCGACCTTCAACTCTGGTGCGATCAAAGCTCGAACAATAGCGTATTGATCATCCATTTCATTGTTGGCATCCGTATCGATCAAAACTCGTCGGGCTTTTTTATGCTTCAGATCAGCTCCCCATGATTGAGAGAGCGAGGCGCTCGAGAGCGCCAATGCTCCCGCACCTGCTAGGCTTCCTCGTATAAATATCCGTCGATTCATCTCTCTAGAATTAAGCTTATTACCTTGCCATGACTTCTCTTCTATTTGGTATTGCATCTCATAAAAGTAGCCTAACAATCACCTCAATGCCACACTTGCGCCGCCGATGGCTGCAGATTCATAGATTTTTTCTACAATACGAATATCCCGCCACCCCATTTCACCCGGCGTCTTGAATGCCCCGTCGCCTTTGGTGATCGCCATCGCGAAAGCATCCAATAGAACGGCTTGTTGTAGCGTATCCTCACATACGATGTCTTTGCCGTAGCGATAAACATGCTTGGGCGAAACTTTGCCGCCACGTGACTGAGTAAAGGTCTTGGTCAAATCACCCACTTCCACTCGGCCTTTTGTTCCCAGGCTGAGACATTGTTGGAAATTATGACTGTAACTCGCTCGGCAAATCGCCTGAAAGCCATCTTCAAACGCAAGTTCATAAGCCATCGTCTCCTCAATCCCAGTAGGGAAAATATCTGCGTGCCGCATGCTTGGAAGTCCACGCACCGAAATTGGCTCCCGCCCAGTCAAATAACACGCTGCCTGAATTGGATAAACTCCCGTATCAAACAAAGCTCCACCTCCAGCCATTTTTGGATCGAGCAACCACTTCTTGGCCTTTTTGGCACGCACCGGATCCAGCAGCGCAGCAGCGTAACCCCATGAAAACTCATAGTTACCACAGGCAAGGTCTCCACAAGCGCCCGCTTTTATCAAATCAATCGCTTTCAAATGATGCGGCTCCCAGTGCAGACGGTAGTTCACTCCCAACAAAACCTTCGCCTCTTTGGCCGCCGCAATCATCGCCTCACACTCTTCACTAGAGATCGCCATCGGCTTTTCCACCATCACATGTTTGCCCGCTTTAGCCGCACGAATCGCATACTCCGCATGCATGGAATTAGGCAAAGCGATATGCACCATGTCGATCCGATCATCCGCCGCTATTTCATCAAAGCTTGCATAAGCATAAATGGCATCTTCTTCGAATTGGTATTTTTTCGCCCACTCCTTGCCTTTGCCTCCAGGATCGCCCGTCACCACACCAGCCAAACGAACATGGTTACAAGAATCTAGCTCAGGCGCAATATTGTGCGTAGCGTAACCACCTAGACCAACGACTGCCAGCCCTAGCTTTTTTTCACCGGAGTTCTGCGCCATCGCTTTCCCCATAAAAGGTGCTGCACCTACTGCGATAACGCTAGCCATGCCACCATGAGCGAACTGACGGCGACTGAGCGATTGGGATGACTTATAGTATGGATTCATTGGTTTTTATTTTTGCTTAATTTTAAAAATTTAAACCGAGCCACATGCGCCGCCTTCGAGGTCGTCACCGCCACCCAATAGTTGTCCCCGTCATCCTTCATGAAATCCATCGACGTGCAGCGCTCTGCAAAAGGCAAAAAGCCCACCCTTTCCCCCGCTTGAGAAAGGATCGCTACCCCATCAGACAATGCCACCCAAAGCCGTCCGTCTGGTGCCAGAGAAATGCCATCCAGTCCGCGCTCAAAAACTACCAAAGCACTTGCCTCACCTTGTATCTCTCCTACATCATCGAGCGGATACATCCACAGAGTTCGGGTTTTGCTATCACCAATGAAAAGGCGCGAACCATCCTCATTAAAAGCGATCCCATTGGGCAGCTTGAGATCTCGAATCACAGCCCTTAGATTTTTTCCACTCACCTCATCTGGATCATAACAAAACACATACTGACCCGCTAACTGCTGCTTTTCTTCAGGCCGCTGTTTGAACAAAAAATTTGGATCCGTGAACCACACCGTTTTAGCCCCAGGTCTCACCCGCAAATCATTAGGCCGGTTGAGCCGTTTACCCTCAAAACTCTCCGCTAGTACATCAACTCCACTGAGATCATCGCTCAGCGCTAACAATCTACGCGTTCCTTGTTCCACCGCATAGTAACCTCCACCAGACGGGCGCAGCGTGCTCAACTCCGCCGTGCCCTCTTTCCACACGCTCAACCCGTGCTCCTCCGACCACCTGAAAAGAAATAGATCATGATGCGCCGCATAGATCAATTCTACCCCCTCACCCGCCTTCTGCCACTGTGCACCTTCGCAGCCCGCATAGTCCCCACCGAGACGAATCCAGTGATCATCAAGCGCACGCAGTCCCAGTTTTTTTCTAGCGGAAGGTTCCACCACCAAGGCTACCCGCTGCTCTTGCCGTGCCTCATCCGCAAACAAAGGCGACAGCACCAACAACAGCATCGAAAGCGAAACAAAAAAAGCAGAACCAGACATGATATAAACCAAACTCCCGATTACCAATAAATTGCCCGAAAAAAATGCGAAACAATGAACATCCCCATCCATCTGCACTTTCCACTTGCAACTTAAACAGCCCTCTATTCATACCTTTTGAACTTTCCACCTTAATGCAAAGCCGCGCTCAACTGCGCCATCAAACCCATTCCCATTTGAGAGATCACTCGATAATCACTCTGCTGCAAGGCTGCCCCGCCTCGATTGCTCTGCGCAACCCCAGAGAGCATACCGTCGGGAGTCAAGTAGGAAGAAAGACCTGTCATCGTTTTTTGAGCGACCTCACTGTATTTACTAGGCAACAAACCTTTTTTAACAGCAATCGCCAAAGCCGCCGCAATCCCCGCCGAGCCAGAAGTATCCACTGCCACCTCCTGATCTAGAAAACAACTCCACAATCCATTCTCCAACTGATACGACGCAACCCACTCTGCCAGACGGTTTAACTCTTCATGCAAATCTGGCACCTCGCTTGAGCCATTCAATTCGTCCAAAGTTCTAACCAAACCCAAAGAATACCAAGCCACTCCCCTTGCCCAATTCCGAAAAGATCTTTCCCCATTTGCCAGATAACGCAAATAACAATCCCCTTTATGTATCAGTCGCCTTTGTCGCAAACGAATTTGCTTGATTGCCTTATCGATCAAAGCTTGATCCCGTCTTTTCATGCCGATCACCATCAGAGGGTAAGCCACCGTATAAGCTCCCTCTGCCGATGTCATATCGCCATCCTGAATCAGACCGCCAGCTTGTTGCCTGCGCAGCCAAAACCTAACCGTCTTCTGCAACACAGGATGCTCAGGGTTCAACTTAGCTATCACCGCATTAGGTAAAGTAGATTCGATACCATCCACCAAGCCATCTCTCACCTGACTGCGAGACTCAAGAATACTTTGATCTACTGAAGGTCGCTTACCAGCAAGCAAAAAAAGCCAACCCCAATTGCAAGATTCTAATCAGCGACTTCACCATCCATGGCGACAAACAGATGCCTTATGACTTGCTCAAAATGGGTGCTGCCGACTACTTTGATATTTTTAACATCCATGGCTACGATGGAATCAAAACCACCCTACCCTACCTCGAGGCGCTAAAGAAAGTGAAACCCGAAGCTCCATACTGGATGACCGAACAGTTTTGGTTGCATATTGAAAACGAAGATCGTCGCGTGATTCTGACTCCGCAAATCTTCATCAACTTCATCGAACAAGGCTATCAAAGCTTTTTCAATATGGGATGAGAAGAGTTTTTCTCCAACAAATACACCAAAAACCCAGCAATTGATATATATCTAACCAGAATGCTCATCAATCAAATCAGAACTTGTGATAAATTCATTGAAAAAGTAAACTTCGCAGGTGCCGATAGCTTCCAAATAAAAAACTTGTTTTCGGTTGATTCCAGATCACCTATTTGTAAACTTTTGCCTCGCTGTCCCCTCCGCTCATCAGGTAAGCAATTAGATCTGCTAACTCTTTCGCATTAAGCGTATTAATCAATCCAGGCGGCATCTGCGAAATCTTTGATGCTTTAACCGAGTCCACTTCTTCACGCTTCACCTCTCTGCATTCCGCCTTCACATCCGCAGAATAAATTTTCAGCACTCCCCCCTTTTCTACCACTAGTCCGACTAAGCTCTCGCCGTTCTTCAACTTCACCTCGGTCGAACCATATTGATCAGAGATCGCCTTGCTCGGATCAATCATCGACTCGAGCACATACTCCACATCAAACTTATTTCGCACACTAGTCACATCTGGCCCTAGTGCGCCCCCCAATCCGTCAAAACGATGGCAGGCTGCGCACCCGATAGCGTGGAATAAATTTCGGCCACTTTTAAAGTTGCTCTTCCTCAAATACTCTGCCCTCGTCGCTGACACCGCAGAAGCCATGTCCCAAGCTTTACCCGGCCCTCTGGGCTGCTTGATTTCAAAATCTGGTAATGGATTAAAATTTTCACCAGTAATATCAGCCACCGCAGATCTTTCCTCATCACTGCAACTGCCAAGAGCCTCTTCACGGATATTCTCTAGGTAACCTGGAAAACTGGCTCCTCCATGATAGTTATTGGCAATTTTGTTAAGAAACTCAAAATACTGTCGTCGCAACCCCACCGTCCAGCCCGCTCTAAGATTACGAAGCATGAATGCATATCCCATTTCATGGGACAGTGGTGGGTTCTCAAGCAGTTTCCCAATGGTACCCCCATAGGTAGCATTACGCTTGATCAGTTCTCCCCACTCAGGAACCGCGGCTCTGCGGGGATGATTGATCAATGTCATTGCTTTGCTCACAACATTGGGAGCCTCTAGATAAACCAACAAACGTATCAATTCTGTATTCACATCCCCGTCCTCCGCTGGCAACAGTAAATCCAATTGCTCAATCACTTGCTGACGCTCCTGTTCATCAGGCTTTCCCAAACGAATAAAGGTCAGCGCGTAAGCTCTCAACAATCCCAACTGTTGCCCTTTCTCCAAACCTCCCAAATTCAATTCAAGCAAGCTATTTACCAACGGCGCTCGGTCCGAAACTTCTCCACTTCTCGCTAGTGCCACCGCAGCCGTGATCCTTGCCTGCGGGTTTTTCTCAGTCAACACCTTTTGCCGCCACTCACCCACAGGTTGAGATTCCACCGCAACTCTCGCTGCATGACGAATGAAACGATCTGAACTAGACAGATGGGGCCACACACTCGCAAGTGCACGAGCATCTTGACGCCCATGAAAGCACTCCAGTGAACGTCGCAACTCCCGAGCCTTCGCGGGCTCGACGTCCATCGATGCCGAAACAGCTTCTGTCGATTCCCCCCCCACATAACGCACTCGATACAAAGCCGACTGCGAAACCCTGCCTCCCATGGTGAAATACAAAGCGCCATCATCCCCCATCACGGCATCCGTAAGAGGCATCGGTGCCCCGGTCAAAAACACCTCTTTTTTTCCGCTGTAGCCTGCCCCTTCAGGTTTGAGATGAATCGCATAAATCGTTCCAAACGTCCAATCCAACCCAAAAATTGCGTCTTGATATTTCGCTGGAAACTTCGCTCCAGTTCCCGCCACCAAACCCGTCGGGGATCCGGGGCCAATATCCACCACCGGTGGCAGGCTGTCCTCGTAATAGTCTGGCCATTTCCCCGACCCACTACGCCAACCATAATCCGATCCGCTCACCACCAAACAGATTCGTGTAGGGCGGTACCAGGGCATCCCCATGTCCCACTCCATATCCGCATCATAAGTAAACAAATCGCCATGACGGTTTAAAGTAATATCGTATTGATTACGATAGCCTACGCTGTAAACCTCATAAGTCTTCCTGTCCGAATCATAACGTGTCACCCACCCCCCAGGAGCTAATCGCCCACGGGCATGACCACGAGCATCCCACTGCCTCGGCAACAGCAGGTCTTCATCCCAAGACACAACCCGAGAAGTATAGGTTTTGGGAAGCTGTGCATAATTGCCCGCGATGACATACAATTGTCTGCCATCCTCTGTCAACTCCACAGCATGATTTCCATGCTCACCGGCTCCGATCGACCCAGGCTGCTGCTCAACTTTGTCCAGCAAATCATCACCATTCGAGTCCGTCAGCTTGAACAAACCCTTACCACTGACATGAGCATACAGCCCACCAAATGCCCACTTCAATCCCATCGCCCCGCTCAAATCCGCAGGCATTTTTTCTACCACTACCTTCGGATCCAGTAGATTTTCGCTCACCGTGATACGGAAAACCCCGTGATCCTGCTGGTCACAAGCGTAAAAGCGCCCCCTGTCGTCCTTGGTCAGAACCACCCACGAACCCTCACTCTCCGTCGGCACCACGTAGATCAGCTCCGCTTTGAATCCAGGCAGCAGTTTCAGGCTCTCCGCAGGCAATACCCCCTTATTATCAGCATCCTTTTTGCCATCTTTCCGATACCCCGGCACCCCCCAAGGAGCCACACCCAGCTTTCCACGCGCAACAAGTTTCCCGTCCCATTTCCGTTCGTTAAAATTTTTCCCTAACCAACCTTGCGTTTCCTTTTCGCTCATTCGCCAGCTCTTGTCACTCTTCACTACCAGATCTTTTCCATCGTCCAGTTCTACCTTCAACTTCAAGACAAAACCAGCTCTTCCTGTTGCATTTACAAGTTGCGCCGCGAACACATTTTTACCAGGTTTAAGCAAAGCGCTCACTTCCTTTTCGATCGGATACATCCATTCCAGGCTAGTTCCCACTTCCTGACCGTTCAAAAACAATCGCAACTGATTGTCACAGGTTGCATACAGCTTAGCCGTCTTGATCGCCGAGGTAATCTCAAAGCTCTTACGCAAATACAGCTTCTGGCTGTCCGTACTAAGCTCCGTCCACACCCAAGTGGGCTTGTCTCGCATCAACCAATCATTGCTTTCGGCTTGCAAATTTTCCCAAAACGACAAGCTCAACAGCAAGGCCATTGCCAGTAAAATGCGTTGGACAGATCGATTCAGTGAATGTGGGATTTTCATAGGGTTTAGTAATTTTTATGACCGTAGCTTAAGATCTCATCAACAACTATCTATACCGATGCCACTTCGTCTGGAAGTAGTCCAACAAGAAGTCTCTCCTTTATCAGTTAGACAAAAATGTGAAATTGATTTTTTATTGTGTCATAGCCTGCCATAGAAAATTACCGTTCACTTGGACAATGCACGCATATATTTGTGGAAAATCAGCATTTAGGGATTTGGAGTCACTGCGTAAATCAAGTCAACGTGTAAGACTTGGGAGCGTGCCTTATCTCTTTGATTTCCACTTTGATCCTCTACCTGAGAGACTGATTCTTTCGCAGAAATAAAAAATCGCTACCCGTTTCTTTAGAAAAAAACAGGTTCTCTTTAACCTGCTCCGCGTCGTTACCTGAAATTTTTGCAACCTTTCATTTTTTGCTTTTCACTTGCGCCTTTATAACCCAACGAATTTCCAAGTCACCTGTGTCTAAGTAGTTTTTTACTCCACTCGACTTGATGCGTGCTCAACTTTCTTCTTATCCTGATATTTTTTCACCGCAGCCCAAAAGCTACTGTAAATCTCGTTAGCATCGATGCTGGCATACACCTCCACTTCCCTAGGATTGGCGAGAAAGTCCTGAGTATTGCCGTCATCCTTAACCATAGGTGCTGGGACGCTCACGCGCTTTCCGTGCCCCAGATCGATCATGACATGAATTAAAGCGAGGCCCCAAAGTGTTTTACCTTGGCGATCTTTGAATCGCTCGCTTTCCCAAAGTGATCCTAAATAATCATAGACTGGCCCCAAGCCATCCCGTCGTTTTCTAATCACCGAACGCTCAATGTACATTTCTTCGCTCACGCTTCGAGCCGGCATGTAAAATGGACATTACGCGCTCGCCCTTTGACGAGAGCCTAATTTTTCCCCATCAGAATTCCTCCCACTTACCCTTCAAATCTTCTCACGACGGATCTCTCCACTTCCCCTCACTGCCTCCCTGCGTCCGGATTCCCCAATCATTTCTTCCAGCACGGGCACCGCACTTTCACCTGCCGCACGCGCGGTTTTGATCTCTGACGTAATCCCCAAATCTTCCAAGTGTTCCTCCATCCTTTCCCGCTCACTGCACCAGGATTCTTCACGCTCTTTATCACGCAGACGCTGTTCCTCAGTCTGTGCTTCCTGACCTCGCAGACGAACCACTCTACTGCGAATCAAATTCACCCCACCTTGAGGCAGCGTGCTCAACTCCACTCCGTAATCCACATCATTGGGTTTGCGAACCACGATCCTGCCATCACGCACAAAGGCAGTTTCCATACCGGATCGCAGCTCGTAGCCAATCGACTGGAGTGCCGTCAACACTTCACGGCGAGCCACCGCGGCAGCCGCCGCCGCACTCGCCTTCTCTATAGCCTCTTCAACTTCCACTGCCCGAACCTCTTCCCCCTGCTCAAAGCGCCTCTTCCATTCCGCAAAATCAAGAAAATCAGCATGAACCGCCAAAGCCTGCAACCATTCCTCCACCTGCTGCTCACGCCTCACCGACTCACGCACCTGACGAACTAGCTCAGCCAGCGGGTAACGCAAATCATCCAATAGCCGTGCCCGTTTTTCCTCGCCGGCTTCCGCTTCAATCCGAGCCAGCGATGTTTGAATTTTCGCCACTTCCTCAAGCGCTGATTCCTCCAAAAACTCCAATTCTGCCCGAATACGTTCGATCTCCAAACGCCAGCGCTGGGGATGTCGCTCCGGCATCTCTGCAACAGCTGCTAAAGATTCCCCACGGGCATCCAATTGCGCAAGCCATTCGCGAATCGCAACATCATCTACTGATTCCTGCTGCTGCTGCGCCTCCATCAGTCCCAAAGCCGCTTCATACAAACGCGCTTTCTCGCTAATGCTCTCTGCCTCATGAGCTAAGGCCAACTGCTGCCGCGCCTCCCCCTCCTCAGCTCGAGCCATTGCCATCGAAATCGCCGCATCCAGCGCATGAGCAGCAGCCCTCGAACGCGAAACATTCTCAATAGCCGTTTCTTTCAAGCGCGAAGTTTCAGTTTTCACAAAATCAATCTGCGCCGCGCTTTGATCACGCAGAGCAATCAAGTCAAAAAGCGTCGCATCCTGATTAGCCGCAGCCCGCCGAATTTCCTCAACTAAATCCGCATCCACTGCCGAACTCATACCACTCTGCTCAGCAACTTTCCGATGACGAGCCAAAGCCCAATCCAGTCGCGCACAAAACACCGCAATCCTGCCACGCTCCGCCTGCCGGGCTGCCACCACATCAATAATTTTAGGACCACTCATATTATAAAATTAAAAAATCTTCTCTTCTCTTATCCGAGTTCATTTGCCTTCAGGTAATTTCCTCCGTCTGTCCCCCCCGCGAATGCGGGATCGGCTATAATTAAAAACCCCTCCCCCCCATAAAAATATTCCTTCCGTGTTTTTCGTGCCTGTCTTTCGTGGTTAAAATCCTTTCCCTACCTCAACCCCTTCGCCGCCTTCAACAGCCGTTTTTTCTCACTCTCCACATCATCCAACCAAGCCCGCGACGAAAGCCGGATCACTTTTGGTATCGTTCCCGCCATCGTATCCGGTCGCCAGATTTCTCTCGCTTGGGCCGAATCCAAATCCCGGTGCAAAGGAGGATCACATTCAATCGCCAAACCATAACGCCCGTTTTTGGGATCGATCAACGCGAGATCAAAATGAAACGCGTCGCCAGGATCAAGCCCCGCTTCCGGCTGAAAACTCTGCTCACGCAAAAACTTCACCACCTCAACCACAAAAGCCCGCTGCTTGGGCGCCTGGTCAAAAGCCGAGCGATCATGAGCCCGCTGTTGCCGTCCCCTCGCCCTATTCAAAATCGCATCGCCATTTTTAAAATCTCCCTGCGACACGGTTTGCGCAAAAGAAAGGTAAGCTTTCAACACCTCTCGTGGACTCTCTCCCTCCCCCGGCAAACCTTAAGCCACATCTGCAATCGGCATCGAGGTGAAAATAATCATCTTCTCACGACTACGGGTAACCGCCACATTAAGCCTCCTTTCCCCACCGCTCTGACTAGCCGGGCCAAAGTTGCGAATGAAACGCCCTTTGGCATCCGGACCAAAGGTGGTCGAGAATACAATCACATCACGCTCGTCGCCCTGCAC
>JAJRVS010000249.1 GCA_024277195.1 Verrucomicrobiota bacterium
CAAAAAGTCCCAGTGTCGATGGATTGGTCATCATCAGTCCGGCGACATCGTTGTCCAGCATCTCGCGCATGGCGTCCACATCCAGCGTGCCCTCTTTGGTGGTGGGGATGATTTTACAAATATAACCCGACATCGCCGCACTGGCGGGATTGGTTCCGTGGGCAGAGTCTGGAATGAGGATGACTGAGCGATCTTGCTTGAGGCTCTCAAAATGTCGCCTGATGATCAGTAGTCCGGTTAGTTCTCCATGAGCGCCCGCTGCAGGTTGCAGGGTGAAGGCGTCCATGCCGGTGATCGCAGCTAGATGATTCTGTAGTTGGTGAAAGAGCGTCCACAGTCCCGGCATCGAATCCGCGGGTTGGGCCGGGTGTACGCGGGCGAAGCCCGGCAGCTCAGCCAGCGTATCGTTGCGCTTGGGATTGTATTTCATGGTGCAGGAACCCAGCGGATAGGGGCCGAGGTCGACGCCGAAGGTGTCCTGACTGAGGCGGGTGAAATGGCGCACCACGTCAACTTCGCTGAGTTCCGGTAGTCCGTTTTTTTGACGAGTGGCGACGGCAACCAGATCCGGCGGCAAGGTTTCGCCGTCAAAATCGGGATCGATGATGCCGCTGCCACCCATGCCAGGCTGGGACAGGTCAAAAACTGAAACCCGGCGCGCTGCTTTTAATGTGATTCCGGCAGTCATGAAATTTGGTCGAGGGTTTGTGCAAAAGCGGCGGCGAAGTGATCCAGTGTGGCGAGCGATTGGGTCTCGGTCACGGCGATCAGAATGCGTTGTTGGCCGTCTTGATTATCGGTACTGCAGTTGATGCCAGCGTGGAATCCTTGTCGGCGTAATTTGTCCAGCAGGGTGGAGGCGTTCACCGCAAGGTCGAGGCAGAATTCATTGAAGAATACGCCTTGATAGCTTCTGGAAACAGCGGGGATTTTTTCCAACTTGGCGCACAGGTGGTGAGCTTTTTGGGCACTCAGAGTAGCGACCCGGCGCAAGCCGTTCTCTCCCATCAAGCTGAGATAGACTAGCGAGCGTAGTGCCATCAGAGCCTGGTTGGAGCAAATGTGGCTGGTCGCTTTGTCACGGCGCACGTGTTGCTCTCGTTCTTGTTTGATCAGGGCGAGTGCACTTTCACCTTTGATATCTTTGGTTTCTCCGACTAGGCGTCCGGGAAGATAGTCGGTGAGCGCCTCACGGGTTCCTATCATGCCCATGGTGGGGCCACCCGCGGCCAGTGGCAGGCCGAGTGATTGACCTTCGGCATAGACGATGTCTGCTCCGTGGGTTCCGGGGGCTTCGATGATGCCGAGCGAGGTCGGGTAACAGCCAATCACTGCCAGCGCTTCGCATTGGTGGGCGTTATGGATCACTTCCTTGAGATCTTCGACGATGCCATAACAGTTAGGGCTTTGCACGATGACGGCGGCGGCGGGTTTTTGCAGTGCTGCCTGCAGAGCGGTTTGATCTATTTTCCCCGAATGCGCATCGTGGTCGATCCGTTCGATTTCCACTTTGCGGTTAGCCATGTAAACTTGCAGCACCGCGAGGTGTTCCTCCCAAATACTGTCGCTGACGATTAATCGGTGTATCCCGCTGGCGGAGATCGCCATCCAGGCGCTTTCGGCGAGCGCAGTGGCTCCGTCGTAAACCGAGCAATTCACCACCGGCATGTCAAATAATCGCCCGACCACCAGTTGAAAGTCGGACAGCACACGTAGCAGACCCTGACTGATTTCTGGTTGGTAAGGGGTGTAAGCGGTGAGGAATTCACCGCGCGAAGCGATGTAATTGACCACTTCGGGCACATGGTGATCGTAAACCCCGCCGCCCAAAAAACAAACGTGGCTGTCGCTGGTTTCATTTTGTGCAGCGAGTTCTCTCAGATGCCTCGCTAGTTGCCATTCGCTCATGGCATCAGGTAGATCGAGAGGTTTTTGTAAACGCAGATCAGCGGGGATGAAGTCGAGCAGTTGATCGATGGAATCAACGCCGATTTTTTCGAGCATCACGGATCGGTCGGGTTCGCGTAGAACGTTGTAGCCGGGTAAGGTGGGCATGGAGAGAATTGAAAAATATTCTGGTAATATGGAGACAGACGGTCTGCCAATAAACGCACCTGATGGGTGGTATTAAAAGCAAGACAGGTAAGACGAATGTTCTAGATCTTAATGTTATAATACAGATTGGCAACCGACGTTTGGCACAAGCACCTTGCCTTTTAGGTCAGGGCAAAGAGGGGAGAACCTAGGGCTAGAAACATTACCAGTTCGGTTAGTTCCGAGAGTGCGCCGCAGGTGTCGCCGGTCACTCCACCGAGGCTGCGGCTGATTTTGCTCGCCATCCAATGAACAAAAATCCATAGGATAAACAGTAGCGCCAACTGATGGACAAGGGGCACAGTGCATTGGTTTAAGGTGAAAAGGCTGACTGACAGGGTGAAAGTAGTGGCGATTAGGAATTGCAGTTGGCTGCTGTTTTTTATATTAGCTGCTAGTCCCTGACTTTCTGCTCGTGGGAAAAAATGGAGAGTATAAAAAGCGGCCCACCTACCCCACATTGGAGCGAGAAAAGCAGCGAGCCACCAGTGGGAAGCCAAGGCGGTGAGTGATACATATTTGGCGAGCAAAACAAAGATCAAAACAAGGACGCCCATCACTCCGATACGGCTGTCTTTCATGATTTTCAGTTTCTCTGCGCGTGGGCGCCAGGAGCAAATACCATCGAAGGTGTCTGCCAGTCCGTCGAGGTGCAGTCCTCCGGTGACGATGCTGGCGACGATCAAAACGCTGATCACATGGAGCGGTGAAGCGAGTAAATATTGGCTGGCAAATCCTGCTGCGACACAGATCGCGCCGATCAAGAGTCCGACCACCGGGAAGGTGTAGAGTGATTTGCTCAGGTCACCTTTTTCAATATTGGCTAAATTACCAATGGGGATGAGGGTTAAGAAACCCAGACTTAAGCGAAAGCTTTGTATCACGTTTTTCATGTTTTCCGGCCGGCGACGGCCGCCTCTTCAAAAGTGGCCATTTCATTTAGACAACGAACCGCTGCATTAACAATAGGGATGGCAAGTGCTGCTCCGCTGCCTTCCCCTAGCCGCATGGAAAGATTGAGCAGGGGTTTGAGCTCAAGGTGATCCAATGCCAAGCGGTGCCCGGGTTCCGCCGAACAGTGGCCGGCGATCATGAAATTCTTGATGCCGGGACAAATAAGTTCCGCGAGCAAAGCGGCGGCAGAGGTAGGGTAACCATCAAGGATGACCGGCATGCGGCAACTTGCTGCGCCAAGAATACAGCCACAGAGGAAGCCGGTCTCGTAGCCTCCGAAGGCGCTAAGAATGCCGATAGCGTCTTTGCTGTCGGGTTGATGTTTGGCAATGGCTTGCTCGATCACGCTGACTTTTTTCCGCCAGGTGTCATCGTCGATCATAGTGCCTCGACCGGTGGCGCTGGAGGGACTCGAATCTGTGACCACTGCAACCACAGCAGCAGCGGCAGTGGTATTGCCAATACCCATTTCTCCCAGACTGATCATGCGGATGCCTTGCTGATGAATTTTTTTGGCACATGCGGCACCACCTTCGATGATGCTTTCCGCTTCGCCCTTTTTCATGGCAGCCTGTTTGGCAAAATTGGCGCTGCCTTTACCAAAACCCAAGCGGTGCAGTTTTTTGTGATCGGGGCATTCAGAGCTGATTCCGGCATCGACGATGAAAACTTCGGCATTGCAGTTTCGGGCGAGAGCATTGATGGCAGCCGTGCCGTGTAAAAAGTTGGTGACCATCTGGGTGGTGACTTCGGCTGGGAAAGCGCTGACGCCTTCTTCGCAAACGCCATGTTCAGCGGCAGCGACGATCACCGCGGCGGGTTCAATTTCAGCAGCAAGGCAGCCGGTGATACCTGCGACTTGGATCGAAAGGGCTTCGAGTTCACCGAGAGAGCCCTGTGGTTTGGTTAACTCGTCTTGGCGCGAGCGGGCGGCGGCGGCGACGGATCCATCAAAAGCGGGCAGTTGGCTGATGAGTGCGGTGAGTTGGGGCGAGAGATTCATATTTGATTGCAGAAGTTGATAATGCAGCCTGCCGGAGTGATATCAAGTGAAGTGATGCTGCCGCAATCAATCCGGAATTGCCAATAATTTTCGATGGCTAATCCGGTGATCGCACACAATATCATTTGGATGGGCGTTGCGTGGGTGATGATGGCGATGTTTTGGTATTGATTCTGGCTTAGTATTTCCCGCCATGATTCATCGATCTGTTGTTTGAGTTCGTCGAGGTTTTGACCGCCGTGCGATTTGCTTTTCCGCGGATTGGCAAAACGTTCATCGACGGTATTGGGAAAGTACTGGCGGACTTCTTGGTAGGTCAGGCCCTCCCATTTGCCGTGGTCGATTTCTGCCCAGCAGTGGTTTTCGTGTACGTTATCTGATAATTGCGATGCTAGTCGTTGGCTGTGTTTTCGCGGCGAGGAAATGACGTGATCAAAGGGGGAATGTGTGAATTTCCCAACAATCTGTTTAGCGCGTGCTGTCCCGGCAGGCGACCAGGGGCGGTCGCTGAGCCCTTGATAACGACGCTCAGCATTCCAGTCAGTTTGTGGGTGACGGATTAAGTGCAGATGGAATGAATCGCTTTTTTCGTCAATATTCATCCGCTGTGACTGGAGCTTCTGTTTGGTGTTTTGATCGGCAGCGGTATCCCTGCTACGACGAGTTCAACTAGATCTGCTTGTTTTGCCACGAGTTGATTAGCCGAGCCGACTAAGTCCCGATAGGCGCGACTGGCGGAGTCGACGGGGATGAGGCCGCCGCCGAGTTCGTTCGAGACGATGATTAGTCGGGTGTTGTTATTTTTGAAGCTTTTTAATCCTTGTTCGAGTCGATTCAGGGTGATTTGTGCTTCGCCATCCGTTTCGCTGCAATGAGAGAGCCACAGGGTGAGGCAGTCGATCAGAACCGTTTTGCCGGCATGTTTTTCAGCCAATTGATTCAGGTCAAATTGATCTTCCTCTGTGATCCAATGTTTGGGGCGGGAGCGTTGATGCTGGTGGATGCGCGCCTGCATTTCGTCATCCAAGCCGCTGGCACGGCAGGTAGCTACGTAGATCACGGTCTCATCCCCCGCAATTTTAGTAGCAAGGTTTTCCGCACGAGCGCTTTTTCCGCTTCGACTGCCGCCGAGAATGAAGCTTAAGGTCGACATGTTATGGATGAACTTGGTGTTTTTGATTTTTACTAGAGCTTGCTCGTGATGTTACCATGCGCCATAGGTATCGCCAAATGATCGTGTATTTTATTGGAGCTGGCCCCGGGGCAAAAGATTTGATTACTATCCGGGGAGCTAACATTCTAGGAGAAGTTCCCATTGTGCTGTATGCGGGTTCACTGGTGGCGGAGTCGGTTCTCGATTACTGTCAGCAGTCCGCTCAAGTGGTGAATACCGCAAATTTGGATTTGGATCAGCAAATGGAACTGTATCAAAAGGCCAAAGATGCGGATCAATCGATCGCCCGGGTGCATTCCGGCGATCCGGCGATTTACGGAGCGATGGCTGAGCAGATGAAAAGGCTCGATCAGATGGAGATCGAATACGAGGTGGTGCCAGGGGTGTCGACTTTCTCTTCTTGTGCGGCTTCTTTGAAAAAAGAACTGACCAAGCC
>JAJRVS010000250.1 GCA_024277195.1 Verrucomicrobiota bacterium
ACCCGGGCCGGGCTCCCAGGTCAGATCCTCTACCAGAGCTAGATTTTTGATTTTCAGAGTCGTCAGCATTGCAGGACTATGATAAGACTTTTGCGGCAGAGAACAAATGATAAGAGAAGTAGGCTGGTTGAAACAGAAAAATTGAGAGGGAAATTTATGAAAACATTAATCGTAGGAGTGTTATTTTTTGTTGCCTTGGTGGCTAGGGGTGAAGGTGTGAAATTGCCACACGTATCTGTGTTTGGTACGGCTGAGATCAAAGTGGTGCCTGATGAGATGATCTGGAGCCTCTCGGTGGAGAGTAAAGGGAATGAGGTTGAATTGGTGGCTGGGGCGCATGATAAAAAAGTGGCCACATTGTTGAAATTTCTTAAAGAGCAAAAGATAGAGGATAAGAAGCTGCGAACATCGCGTATTGAGTTGTCAGAAAATTTGGTCTATCGGGATCGGAATAAAGTTAAAGAGGGTTATATCGCATCTACGCAGGTTTCATTTAGATTGAGCGACTTGGAGAAATATCGAACTCTTTGGTTGGGTATATCCAAACAAGCTGATGTCAGTGTGAAAGGCGTGGATTTTGACAGTTCGCAACGAATCAAATATCAGAACGAATCGAGGTTGAAGGCTGTGAAAGCTGCTAAGGAGAAAGCGCAGGCTTTGGCAGAGGCTCTGGATTCTACAATTCACGAACCCCTATTGATAGAAGAGCAGGGTTCATCGACTTTTAATTTGCGAAATAATAGCTTCATGACAAATGTGAATGGAGGAGCTATCGCTCTTGGTCAGGGAGCGAATTGGGACTCGATTGCTCTAGGAACCATTTCGGTGACTACTAGTGTTCAGGTCAAATTCCGCATTTCTAGTAAATGAAATAAAAATTTATGAAGCTCGCGTCTGTTTTATCACCGCTTTCAGATCATAACCTTTGTCTCGCTGCTCAATGCGGGGTGGAGGGGGTGGTTCACCGTTATCCTGGGCCAAGCTTGGAGAGTTTATTGGCGGTGAAAGATAAAATAGAAAGCCATGGTTTACAGCTGATGGGCATAGAAGGATTTTTGCCGATTGAGAAAATCAAAACCGGTACTGATTCGGACGGGGCTGAACTGGCTTTGATGAAACAGTTGGTCATCAATATGGGAAAAGCCGGGGTCTCAATGCTTTGTTATAATTTCATGGCGGGCACAGACTGGGTCAGGACACGCATGGATGCTCCTGAGCGGGGGGGAGCTCAGGTCACGGCGTTTCGATTGGCTGATGTTAAAAATGCGGTTTCTCTCAATGACGACCGTCAGACCATTTCCGAACAAAAGATCACAGCGGAGCAATTGTGGGAAAATCTGGCTACTTTTTTAGCTGAGATCATTCCTGTGGCTGAAGCCGCTGGGGTGGTTTTGGCGATGCACCCCGATGACCCGCCGATTGCGGAGTTTCGAGGCAAAGAGCGCATCATGAATTCGGCGCAGAGCTTTGAGCGTCTGTTGGCTTTGAATGATCATCCCAGCAATGCGATCTGCTTTTGTCTGGGCTCTTTTGCTGCGATGGGCTTGGATGCTGAAAAGATTCAACAGGCGATTGGAAAACTAGGAAATAGGATCGCGTATGTTCATTTTCGCGATGTGCGAGGCACCCCCGAAGACTTTGCCGAAACTTTTCATGATAACGGGCCTACAGACATGGCGGCGATTATTCGCAGCTTGCGCGAAGTGGGTTTTGATGGGCCCTTGCGCCCGGATCACGTGCCGCAGTATGACGGTGAGTTCGATCTGGATCCTGGATATACCATGCTCGGTCGCTTGTTTGCCTTTGGTTATATCCGCGGCTTGTTGCACGCCACGGTGACGGTGGATTAGGCCGGAGGCACAGTATTCCGACTGTTCCTGAACAAAAATTCTGATATATCATTGGATTGTATCGGAATGGTCGTTTAGTATTCATTGGATTTAACCATTAGAAATATGCCGAGAAAAAAAGAATACGATCGCGAGGAAGTGCTGCAGAAAGCTACAGCGGTGTTTTGGGAAAAGGGTTTCGAAGGCACTTCGATGAAAGATCTGGTTGCAGCCACCGGGCTCAATCGATTCAGCATGTATGATGCTTTTGAGAATAAAGAAGGTTTGTTCAAGGAAGTATTGCGATTCTATATGAGCCAGATGGAAGATCAGCTTTTTGTTGATATGCGGGACAATGCACAAGGTTTGGCGAGCATTTATGCGTTTTATGACCGCCTGCTAGAGCTGATTGACTCTGGTGGGAATATGACGGGCTGCCTGGTACTGAATACCGCTGTGGACTGCCCTTGCCGTGAGAAGGTGATCATGGAAATGGTGCAAGACCAGTACCGTAAATCCCAGGATTTGTTAGAAGCTTGTTTGCAACTGGCCAAGAACAAAGGAGAAATTTCAAGCGACGCGGATCCTGGGGCTCTCGCCCAGTATTTGGTGGGTATCAACCATGCGATGATGGTGATGCAGCGTATTCATACGCCGATTGAAGAAACGCGAAGTTTTTTGGATACGGCATTAAAAAACCTTCGGCCTTTAAGCGCGGCTTGAACTTTATTTGCTCGTTTCTGAACGATTATTCCGTTTTTTTAGCGGAAGTTGAAAGTTTAAAGAAAAACCACCGTCTGAAAATTATAATGAGGAATAAGGGTAATGATGAAAGACACAAGCATAGAGTTTGAAACAGAAATGGCGTTTGAGCGTTTGATCGGGGCTTTGTGGATAACAAGCGGTACGCTCATTGTTCTATTGATCGTCTTGATGGTATATGCCGCCGCCGAACCTGAACGGACACAGGCTGCAACAAATGAGATAAGACCTTATTCCCAGGGTATTGAAATAAATAGAGGATTTTTTAAATTAATTCTGAACGATTGTTCTGAATTGGAAAGGTGAATGTGAGAGAGAATATTAAAACAAGTCCAAGTGCTAATCGATTGATGGCTCGTGATCAAAATATTTGGCTAATAATATTGATGAGTTCGTTTCTGTTGATGTCTGTCATACGCGGTAAGTCGCAATCAGGATTGAATAATGTGACTCCTGATTATGTAATAGAATGGGTGGAATCTGCGCTAGGGCTTAATTATTTTTCTAACCAATTCAGGCAGATGAGTGAAGTTGTGGTTGCTAAAAATGTTAGCAATAAGATCGGAGAAAATAAGGCGGAAGTGATTTGTGAGGCGAATTCGAATGAGTGTGAGAGTTTGAAAAATAAAGCTATTGTATCTGAATCGATTAGCAAAGAAGGTATCGGATTAGATGTGAAAAAACACAGAAAAATAGGCGAAATAATAAAGTTTAATGCGCTCGATGCTGAGTATGTAGGGATTTGACGCCGCCGTGGTGTGGCGATTTGGCTGCGGGAGCTAGTGCATTCAACCATAGCACGCCTCTTCGTATTTCTTCTTTGGGCGGATGGTCATCAAACTTTTCTTATTTGAGAAAATAATAGACTTGGTAAATAACCTCTTTGGAACGTTTGAGCGCAGCGTGGCGCCCTCGGATGATGATAAAATCTGTCATGCCGGCGACTCTGCCACTTTCAATGCGCACAATGCCATCATTTTCAAAAGGCAATATGTTTCAATTGGGTAGCAGATAATGAAATAGCACGGATTTTAATAAGATCACTTGCGTGACATCTAATATAAGTTTTTCTTCTGAAGGTAAAAAAGTATGCAGGTAGAGACATTCATATTGTTTTGTGACTTGGTGGAGACAGGCAGTTTTTCCGAAACTGCCGAGCGCAATGGCATCACCCAGAGTGCGGTCAGTCAGCGCATCAAAGCGCTGGAGGATCAATATGAAGTGCTGCTGATTGAACGTGGTCGCAAAAATTTTGCGGTGACGGCTGAAGGCGATGTGTTTTTGAAGACCGCTCGTGATATGATAGATTTATATCAAAGCATCGGAGGCAGTTTGCGTGCGATGCGGGACAGGGTGGAAGGCGAATTAAAAATATCAACGGTTTACAGTATCGGATTTCACGAGCTTCCGCCGATTATGGAAGAGTATCGCCAACGTTTTGCCGAGGTGAAGCCGGTGTTACAATACCGCAGGGCGAACCAGGTTTATACCGATGTGTTGGCTTCGAAGGCGGATGTGGGTCTGGTGGCTTATCCGCAAGCACGTAAAGGGGCGGAAGTGGAAACCGTGTGGAAGGATAAATTAGTGATGATTTGTCCTCCGGGACATGACTTGGCAAAACTGGAGTCGATTGAGTTGAAACAACTGGATGGACAACGCTTCATTTCATTTGAACCCGATCTGCCAACGCGCAAGGCGCTCGATGCAATGCTCATGCAGGCGGGGGTGAAGGTGAAAGAAGTGATGGAGTTTGATAATATCGAAACGGTCAAACGCGGGGTGCAGATCGAGCAGGCGCTGTCCATTGTGCCTAGGGATTCGGTGAAAGCTGAGGTTCAAAGCGGAGTGCTGTGTCAGATCGATATCGCTGCGGAAGATGTCTGGCGCCCGTTGGGTATCGTGCGTCGCCGCAGCAAAGCGATCAACCCTGCGATGCGGGAGTTCATCGCTTTGTTGAAAGAGTTGGGCAAAGGCAAGGGTGAGTAAAGCAGAGCTTACTCAGCAAGATTGGGAGCTAGCCATTTCCCTGCCTCTTCGAGGCTGATGCCCTTGCGTTTGGCGTAATCTTCAAGTTGATCGGGTAGGATTCGCCCGACATTGAAGTAACGTGCTTTAGGGTGGAAAAAGTATAGACCGCTTACCGAACTGCCGGGATACATGGCGTAAGAACTCGTCAGGCTGATGCCGACTTGTTGTTCAACTTTGAGGGCATCCCACAAAATGCTTTTTTCCGTATGATCGGGGCAAGCGGGGTAACCGGCGGCAGGTCGAATGCCACGGTAGCGCTCTTTGATCAGCTCTTCGGTACTGAGATTTTCGTTGATACCGAAACCAATGAAATCGCGCACTTTTTTGTGCATCAGCTCGGCCAGGGCTTCAGCAAAACGATCGGCCAGAGCCTGGATGATAATAGCGGTGTAATCATCGCCTGCTTGTTTGAAGGTCTCGGCGTAATCATCCACTTCCTGACCAGCGGTCACCGCAAAGGTTCCTAGATAGTCTGTTAGCCCACTATCCAATGGGGCGATGAAATCAGAGAGGCATTGGTAGGGCGAATCGGCTTTGATTTTTTCCTTTTGCTGGCGCAAAAAATGGAAACGCTGCATTTCTTCTTTGCGATCGATGCCGGTATAAATCGCTACATCATCGCCGATGCTGTTGGCCGGATGCAACCCCCAGGTGGCGCGGGCATGAACCCGATTGTTGATCACTAGATCATCCAGTAATCGTTGGGCGTCTTTGAAAAGTTCGCTGGCCTGTTCGCCGTATTTTTTGTGAGTGAGGATTTTGGGATACACTCCACGCAATTCCCAAGTGTGGAAAAAGGGGCTCCAGTCGATCATTTCAACGATCTCGTCGAGTGGAACCGGATCCCATAGATGGGTCCCAATTTCAGGGGATTGTGGCAGATCATCTGCTTTCCAATCGATTTGAAATTTCTTTTTGCGTGCCTTTTCGATGGGCAGATAGGTGGCGGTGCTGCCTCTGTTGGCAAACAACTCACGCTCACGCACTTCTTGTTTTTTGTGATTGGCGAGAAAATCTTCGCGCAAGTTGTCTGATAGCAGGCTGTTGCAGACACCGACCACCAGCGAGGCATCGCCCACCTGCACCACGGGTCCATTGTAGTGTTCGGAGATTTTGATCGCTGTGTGGGCGGGGCTGGTGGTCGCTCCGCCTACCAGCATCGGCTGAGTGAATTTCAGCCGTTTCATCTCCTTGGCGTTGTAGATCATCTCGTCAAGAGAGGGTGTGATCAGTCCGCTCATGCCGATGATGTCAGCTTTGAGCTCTTTGGATTTGGTTAGAATAGTGTCACAATCGACCATCACGCCGAGGTCGTGAACTTCATAACCGTTGCAGCTGAGAACCACTCCGACGATGTTTTTCCCAATGTCGTGAACATCACCTTTGACCGTGGCGATGACAAAAACTGGAGCTTTCGAGACCTCGCCGCTGGCGGCTTTGTCAGCTTCCATGAAAGGTGTCAGATAAGCGACGGCTTTTTTCATCACGCGCGCGCTTTTGACCACCTGGGGCAGGAACATTTTTCCGTCACCAAATAATTTGCCCACCACTTTCATACCACCCATCAGCGGGCCTTCGATCACTGCCAAAGGTCTGCCGAGTGCCGCGCGGGCTTCTTCGGTGTCGGCTTCGATAAAATCGGTGATGCCTTTAACCAGAGCGTGGGTGATGCGGTCTTCGACCGAACCGTCACGCCATTCGAGGTTGGCGCTGCTACCTTTTTTCTTTTTGTCGCCGCCGGTATTTTTGAGTTCTTCGGCATAGTCCAAAAGAATGTCGGTGGCGTCGGAGCGGCGGTTGAGCAGCACGTCTTCGACTTTGTCGAGCAGATCCTTGGGGATGTCGTCGTAGATCTCCAGCATGCCTGCATTGACGATGCCCATGTCCATTCCCGCCCGGGTGGCGTGGTAAAGGAAAGCGGAGTGCATCGCTTCACGCACGGTATTATTGCCACGGAAACTGAAGGAAATATTACTCACCCCGCCACTGATTTTTGCTCCCGGCAGGTTTTGTTTGATCCAGCGGGTGGCTTCGATGAAGTCAACGGCGTAATTGTTGTGTTCCTCCATGCCGGTGGCGACGGTGAGGATGTTGGGATCAAAAATAATATCCTCGGGATTGAAGCCGACTTCATCGACGAGAATACGGTAGGCTCGTTCGCAAATGCGGATTTTGTCTTCGTAAGTAGCGGCCTGCCCCTTGTCGTCAAAAGCCATCACCACCGCGGCAGCGCCATAACGCTGAATAATACGGGCGTTTTTTATGAAAGCTTCTTCACCTTCTTTAAGTGATATGGAATTGACGATGCCTTTGCCTTGTAGGCATTTCAGGCCAGCCTCGCAAACTGCAAATTTCGAGGAATCAACGGTGATCGGCACTGCGGCGACATCGGGCTCTCCGGCGAGCATGTTGAGGAACTTGGTCATCATTTCGACGCCGTCGATCATGCCTTCATCCATGCAGATGTCGATGACGTTGGCGCCGTTTTCGACTTGTTGGCGGGCGATGGCCACGGCTTCTTCGAGTTTGCCCTCTTTGATCAATCGGGCAAAACGCGGCGAACCGGCGACGTTGGTTCTTTCCCCAATCATCAGGAAACCTTTATCTGGAGTATGATTGTAAACTTCCGAGCCGCTCAAGCGCATCAGCGGTGCAGGTTTCGGGATTTTGCGTGGCGGGTGGCGCTCGGCCACTTTGGCGATGGCGGCGATGTGCTCAGGCGTATTGCCGCAACAGCCGCCAATGAAGTTGACCAGGCCTTCGCTGGCAAATTCGTCCAACCATTTTTCCATATCGTTGGGCTTGAGATCGAATCCGGTGGGAGCGAGTGGATTGGGCAAGCCAGCGTTGGGATAAACCGAAACAGCGGTTTCAGCGACTGCCGATAGATCGATCAGATGCGGACGGATCAAATCGGGGCCGAGTGAGCAGTTGAGACCAATAGCGAGTGGTTTGACATGAGCCACGGCGTTCCACAGGGCTTCGCCTTTTTGTGCCGAGATCATCGTTTCACCGCCACGTCCAACCGCTGCCGAGACAATGATAGGCAATTCGATTCCGTCGGCTTCATACACTTCCTGAATCGCTACCAGCGCGGCTTTGGCATTGAGTGAGTCAAAGATGGTTTCGACCATCAGCAGGTCGCAACCACCCTCGATGAGGCCGCGAATCTGGTGGCGGTAAGCTTCGGCCACCTGGTCAAAATTGACCACCCGGAAGCCTGGATCATCGGCGTCGGGAGAGTTGGTCAGAGATACAGTCATCGGCCCGATCGCTCCGGCCACGTAGCGGGTTTTGCCGGTCGCCTCGGCGACTTTGTCAGCTTCGATGCGTGCTAACTGCGCCGATTTGACATTGATGTCCCACGCCAGGTCTAGCAGAAAGGGGTTGTTACATATTTTCTGGTCAAAAAATTCAGGATCCTTGCGGCCACCGGTCTCCCGGGGATCAGGAACAAAAAACTCTGATTGGGCGAGGGTGGTGGCGGAGAAGGTATTGGTCTCGACAATGTCCGAACCGGCTTCATAGAAACGCTTGTGGATATCGGCGATAACATCTGGTTGGGTGATCGAGAGGATGTCACCGTTATTGAGCAGATCTTTGTTGTTGTCTTTGAATCGCTCTCCACGGGCGGCGCTTTCGTCGAGTTTGTATTCCCGGATGGTGGTTCCCATCGCTCCATCGAGTACGATGATGCGTTCACTCAGTAGTTTTTGTAATGGATGTTCAGACATGGCCTTAATGCCTTACTATGCAACGTGCTGGTCATTTTGCATCTGCGGAAAAAGAAATCATCAAAGAGGGGACTTCGCGATTGCAAGAAGCGGGCTTTTCCCTTAAAGGGAGCAGTCTAAAAATTGCTGAGCTGTTCAGATTTCGTTTTACGGGTAGTTATCAATATCCGTTGCGGTGCCATCGGAGGAGCTACATTGGATTGGCGGGATTTACTGAAATTGGCAGGAGCTGACAAGTGTCGGCGATTCGCTATGCATTGTTTTAAAGTCCTGCGGGACTGCATTCATCACATATTATGTTCGATTTATTCCAAAAAAAACGCGGTAATCTTAAAGATGACAGTTTGTCTGGTATTACGGTCGCTTTGGCATTGGTGCCCGAGGCGATTGCCTTTTCTTTCATAGCAGGCGTCAATCCGTTGGTTGGGTTGTGGGCGGCGGTGTTCATGGGGTTTATCACTTCAGCCTTTGGTGGGCGTCCGGGCATGATCTCGGGAGCAACCGGAGCCATTGCGGTGGTGGCGGGTAAAGCTTTTGAATTTGGTGAAGCGCATGGGGGACTGGGGGCGCAGTATATTTTTGCGGTCATCATGGTGGCCGGGGTGATTCAAATCATTTTTGGCTTGTGCAAATTGGGACGTTTTATTCGACTGGTGCCACATCCGGTGATGATAGGTTTTGTCAACGGGCTGGCCATTGTCATTGGGATGGGGCAGTTGGGATTTTTCAAAAAAGTCACCGGGGAAGATGCAAGTGGATCTAAGCTGATGGAATGGATTGCCGGCAATGAGATGGGAACCATGCTGGGTTTGGTGCTTATCACGATGGCGATCATTCATTTTTTCCCCAAGCTGAGCAAAGCACTGCCTTCGACCCTGGTGGCGATTGTGGTGGTGGGATTGATCAGTTTGGTATTACCGGACTCACGATCTATTGCCGATATTTTGCGGGAAAATACCGGAGCAGGTACTTTGAGTGGAGCTTTCCCTGTGCCGTCGTGGCCGTCCGATGTGGATTTTGCGGCGCACTGGCAGTTCATTCTCAAGGTGGGTTTCACCATCGCCATGGTGGGCATCATCGAGTCTCTGATGACGCTGCAATTGATCGACGAATTGACCGAAACACGCGGCAAGGGCAATCGTGAGTGTCTGGCTCAGGGCGGTGCCAATTTCCTCAGCGGACTTTTTGGCGGCATGGGAGGCTGTGCGATGATTGGTCAGTCGCTGATCAATATCAAATCAGGTGGCCGGGGCCGCACTTCGGGAATTGTCGCAGCATTGTCGCTGGCGATTTTCATTATGTTCGCGGGGCCGGTCATTGTGCAAATTCCCATCGCAGCTCTGGTGGGGGTGATGTTCATGGTGGTGATCGGCACTTTCGAGTGGTCCACTTTCAAGACCTTTGGCCGCGTTCCAGCGAGTGAAATCGTAGTGATTCTCGCGGTGACATTGGTCACGGTCATTATGCATGATCTGGCTCTCGCGGTGTTTGTGGGTGTTTTGCTATCGACCTTGCGTTTTGCCTGGGAAAGCTCGCGCCATGTGTATGTGTCGGTGATCAAAGACACCCCGGAGGAGCGGGTGTATGCGTTGGACGGACTGCTTTATTTTGGATCGGTGAGAGAATTTTCCGACCGGTTTCAAGCGAAGTCAGATGTGAAAAACATCGTGCTCGACCTGGCCCATGCGCGGGTTTGTGATTTGTCTGCGCTCGAAGCGATCAATGCTCTCGGGGAGCGTTATCGCAATGCCGGCAAAAATTTACGCCTGCGTCATATTTCTCCGGACTGCCGCCACATGCTGGAGCGTGCGGGCAGTTTGGTTCAGATAGAGATGCTGCCCGATGATCCGGACTACACTGTTGCTCGTTTACGTGACAGAGCGGAAGAGGATGCTCTGAAGAGTTCGCAAAATTCTTAGGGTCAGGCCTCTATCCGGGCAAGCAGGTCGCCGGCTTCCACCGTGCTGCCTTCTACGGCCAAGACTTCAGACACGGTTCCTGCCTGATTGGCAGAAATAGTGGTCAGCATTTTCATCGCTTCAATCGCAAGCACCGGATCGCCTTCTTCAACTTTGCTGCCTAGTTTGGCACTGATCACGGTGACCATGCCGGGGATCGGAGCCACTATCTGAAGAGGGTCCTTTGCATCACCCTTCTCACGGGTTACCAAATCCTTGGGTACACAGGCCAAGTCCACCACTTGTGACTCACGAGGCGTTCCATTGAGTTCATAAAACACATTCACCCGTCCTTCGCTATCCGCTTCACTTTGTCCAATGAGCTTGATGAACAGTATTTTTCCAGGGTCAATCTCTACAGAAATTTCCTCCCCAACGGCCAGTCCATAAAAGAACGCAGTGGTGGGAACGCTGGAAACACGATCATATTTAGTTAAAAATTCCTGAAAATCCGAATACACACCGGGATACATCAAGTGGCTGTATAAATCATTGTCGTTAGCGGGTCTGCCGATCTTCTGACTGAGCTCTTGTTTTGTTTTTTCAATATCAACCGCTTCGGCCAATTCCCCAGGTCGTTTGTCGGTTGGTTTTTTATCGCCCAAAACGATTTTCTGAACATTCTCCGGCCACCCGCCGTCGGGTTGTCCCAGTCCTCCCCACAGCATATCGATCACCGATTCGGGGAAGTCCACCGAGCCAGGTTCAATATCGAGAACTTCCTCTGCTGTGATTCCCCGGGTGATCAAAAACATCGCCATATCGCCGACGACTTTGGAACTAGGTGTAACCTTGATGATGTCACCGAACAACTGGTTCACACCGGCATAAGTCCGCGAGATTTCAGCCCAGCGGTGCCCCAAACCCATGGCGTTGGCCTGCTCTTTGAGGTTGGTGAATTGCCCGCCGGGCATTTCGTGTTGATAAACTTCCGCCGTTCCCGATCGAGGGCTGGTATCAAAAGGTTTATAAAATGCCTGAACCTGTTCCCAATAGTCGGAGAGATCGTTCAAAGCCGTCAGGTTCAGTCCGGTGTCGCGTTCCTGTCCTGCTACAGATGCCACGACAGAGTTTAAGTTAGGCTGGCTGGTCGATCCCGACATAGACGCCAGGGCGAGATCAACGACGTCAACACCTGCTTCACTAGCCTGAATTACGGAGGATGAATTGATCCCTGAGCTGTCGTGGGTATGAAAGTGAATAGGAATTCCGATTTCCTCTCGCAAGGTTGAGACCAGTTTTTTTGCCGCAAAAGGTTTGCACAAACCTGCCATGTCTTTGATGCACAGCATGTGCGCACCCATTTGCTCAAGCTCCTTGGCTTTGGCTACGTAATATTTCAGCGAGTATTTGTCGCGTTTGGGATCGGTAATATCCCCGGTATAACAAATCGCTGCTTCACACACTGCCTGGCCGTGATCACGGACGGCCTCCATCGCCACCTGCATGTTCGGCAGGTAGTTGAGAGAGTCGAAAACACGAAAAATATCCATGCCAGAATCAGCAGCGTGTTTGACAAAACCCGCCACCACGTTGTCAGGATAATTGGAATAACCCACCGCATTTGATCCGCGGAATAACATCTGGAAACAAATGTTGGGTATTTTTTCGCGCAATTCGCGCAGCCGCTCCCAGGGACACTCTTTCAAAAAGCGCATCGCCGAGTCAAAAGTTGCTCCGCCCCACATTTCCAAACTGAATAACTGAGGAGCTCGTTGAGCTACAGCAGAAGCCACGTTCAGCATGTCCACCGAGCGCATACGCGTCGCGAACAGCGATTGGTGTGCATCGCGCATGGTGGTATCGGTGATCAGTAAGGCTTTTTCATTGCGCACCCATTGGGCAAATTTTTCCGGCCCCAGTTCCAGCAAACGGTCGCGGGAGCCTTTGGGGATGTCCGCTCGGATATCAAAGTCAGGTAACCGCGCTGCGGGTAAAGGTTCTGGCAAACGGTAGCCTTTGGCGATAGTATTCCCGTTCACCGTGATATCACTGAGGTAAGACAGAATTTTGGTCGCCCGGTCCTTGCGTGGTTTGAACTCAAAAAGAGCTTTATTAGAATCGATCAAGGTGGTGTTCGCCTTGCCTGCCCGGAAAATCGGATCCAGAATGACATTTTCAAGAAAGGGGATGTTGGTCTTTACACCCCGGATCCGGAACTCACGCAGCGCGCGGTCCATACGCTGCAAAGCAATATCAAATCGTTGCCCGGAAGCTGTCAGCTTCACGAGCATGGAATCGTAATAAGGGGTGATGACGGCACCGGCATCCCCGGCGCCCGCATCAAGTCGTATTCCAAAACCTGCCGCCGAGCGGTAGTTCAAAATCTTGCCGTAATCAGGGGAGAAATGATTGGCAGGATCTTCCGTGGTGATCCGGCACTGCACCGCGTAACCGTTGCGCGGGATCTCATCCTGGGCAGGAATGTCGATTTTCTCCCCATGCAACTCATGCCCTTCGGCAATCAGGATCTGGGAACGAACCAGATCCACTCCAGTGATCACTTCAGTCACTGTGTGCTCCACTTGGATACGGGGATTCATTTCGATGAAAAACCAGTCTTTCGTATCGATGTCATAGAGAAACTCAACCGTTCCGGCATTATTGTAAGAGATCGTTTTAGCGATGCGCACCGCGGCTTCACAAAGTTGCTCGCGTACTCCGTCGTCTAATCCTACGGATGGAGCGATTTCTACCACCTTCTGGTGGCGGCGTTGAACCGAACAATCCCGCTCGTGCAAATGCACGATATTGCCATGATTGTCTCCCAGAATTTGAACTTCCAGATGTTTGGCGTGTTTGACATAACGCTCCAAAAAGACAGCCGCGTTGCCAAAGGCGTTTTCAGCTTCGCTGCGTGCTTCATCCAGCTTTGCTTCGAGATCATCTTCTCTCTCGACTACCCTCATGCCGCGACCACCGCCGCCGAATGCCGCTTTGATAATCAGCGGGAAACCGATCTCCCGAGCTGCTTTGAGCGCTTCGGCCGGATCGGATATGGAATCTTCGGTACCGGGCAGGGTAGGCACCTTTGCTTTTTTGGCCAAAGCCCTCGCTGCGACCTTGTCCCCCATGCCATCAAGTTTTTCAGGGTCAGGTCCGATGAAAGTGATCCCAGCCTCACGACAGGCGCGGGAAAAATCTGGATTTTCGGATAGAAAACCATATCCAGGGTGGATCAAAGTTACTCCATGTTCTTTGGCAATCCAAATAATGCCCTCAATATCCAGGTAGGCTCCGACGGGACCCTTTTCCTTGCGTAGCAGATAAGCTTCATCCGCTTTGAAGCGGTGAGGAGAAAAACGGTCTTCCTCTGCGTATATGGCAACGGTGCGCAGGCCTAGTTCCGTGGCTGCACGAAATACCCGGATGGCGATTTCGCCCCGGTTCACCACCATTAATTTTTCGGCAGGCTCAGGAGATAATTGTTCGTTAGTTGACATTGTGGCGGAATATAGATGGCTTCCACGGTTATCCCATACTTTTTCTACGGCAAATTAAAAACCTGAAAATGATTCAGCGATTTTTCCTTGCAAAAAACTATTTTTAGTTTTTCGTCTAAATATAACTTAAATCAGCCCTCTGTTTTTATGCTAGTTAAGGAACCCTTTTGTCTTAATGAATCCGCCCAGTCGCCGGGAACGGATCGCACGCTTGCCATTTTGGAATTGTTATCCGAGCATTCGCTGGGATTGAGTGTTGCGCAGATGGTGCGTCACTTGGGCATATCCCAGAACTCGGCGTTCAGAATCACACATACGTTATTACAGCGAGGTTATTTGCATCGCCGTGAGTCGGACAAATGTTTTGTCCTGAGTAATAAGTTGTTCGATCTGTCGCGGCCTAAAATAAATGAAAAAAGCCTGGTTGTGTGCGCTTACGAGGCGATGCAGGCCCTGCGAGACAGTGAAGGTGAGACGGTGCAGTTGTTGGTGCGCTCCGCAGACAGGGCGGTGGTATTGGAGCAAGTGGGTGGCACTCACCCGGTGAAAGTGACCGGGGAGGTCGGCCTACGCGTGCCCTTATTTTCCTGCGCTCCAGGCAAGGCGATGCTGGCCTGGCTGCCTGATGATGAATTTGCGGATTGGCTGGGGGGAGTGAAATTGAAATCCTATACAGCAACCACACTCTCTACCCGCAAAGCCTTGAAAGAAGATCTGGCGGAGACCCGCAAACGTGGTTATGCGATCGACCTGGCCGAAGGTCTGGAGGGTATTCATTGCATAGGGGTACCGATTTTGAACCAATATGAATACCCGGTGGCGGCTTTGACGGTGATGTCACCTTCATTTCGCCTGCCCGAGTCGGAATTCGAGCGCCTCGGACTTGAGTGCATTCGCGCAGCGGCAGCCATACAACAACGTCTTTTTGAATGAAAAAAAATTGCTTATATTTATGCCTGCTTTTGCTGCTTTTGTTTCCAGCGATGATGCTGCACGCAGCGCCGAAATTATCGGCCGATCAGTTGGAGTTTTTTGAAAGCCGCATTCGACCGATTCTGGCCCAGGAATGTTACGAGTGTCACCGCAGCGGTGGCAAAGTGAAGGGCGGCCTGGTTCTTGATCACCGCGAAGCCCTGTTGAAGGGCGGGGATTCCGGCAAGGTGGTGATTGCCGGGGATGCGGCGGCGAGCCTGTTATTGCAGACGATTCGTCATCAGCAGGAAGATTTAAAAATGCCAAAAGCGGGGGCGAAACTCGATGAGAACATCATTGCTGATTTTGAAAAGTGGATCAACATGGGGGCGCCCGACCCTCGTGATCGAGCGCCGACGGATGCTGAAGTCGCTGCGGATACCGACTGGAAAGCGATCAGTGACCGCCGTGAGTTGTGGTGGAGTTTCCAGCCAGTGAAAAAATCGCCGCTGCCAAAAGTGCAAAATGACAAGTGGTCGAAACACCCGATTGATCAGTTTATCTTATCGGCCTTGGAAAAAGAAGGTCTGAAGCCTGCTGCGAAAGCTGAGCGCAGAACTTTGATCCGTCGGCTGTCCTTTGCCTTGACCGGGCTGCCACCGACGACGCAGCAGGTGGAGCTTTATTTGGCAGACAAAAGCGCAGACGCCTATAAAAAACTGATCAGCCGCCTATTGGACTCACCGCAGTTCGGTGAACGCTGGGCGCGTCACTGGATGGATTGGGTGCGCTATGCAGAGACTCACGGCTCAGAAGGGGATCCTGCGATCCCGCATGCTTACCGCTACCGCGATTACCTCATCCGAGCGCTCAATGCCGATGTTCCCTACGATCAATTGATGCGGGAGCACATCGCGGGTGACTTGATTGATAAGCCTCGTATCAACAGCGATCTGAACCTCAATGAATCCGCCATTGGCACCGCGTTTTGGCGCATGGTCTTTCATGGTTTTGCCCCGACGGATGCGCTGGATGAGAAAGTTCGTTTCACCGATGACCAGATCAATGTGTTTTCGAAAACCTTCATGGGTCTGACGGTTTCCTGTGCGCGCTGTCACAATCACAAATTCGATGCGATCAGTCAGGCGGATTATTATGCCTTGTTTGGCATTCTTGGTTCGACCCGCCCAGCCTTGATCGATGTTTCTGCTCCGGGGACGTTGGATAAAAACAAACCGCAACTGACTCAGTCGAAAAAAGAGCTGCGAGCGGCGCTGAGCAAAGAGTGGCTGATAGCAGCGGGTGAGGTCGCGGCAAAATTGAGCCAACCAGATCCAGCGCTGAAGAAAAAAATCGCAGCGGCTAAAAAACCGGATCAATGGCTATACCTTCTTTCAAATGCACGCTCAGACAAAAAAACGGACGGTGATATTTCCAAACAGTGGCAAAAAATGGAAGCGGCTTGGTTGAAAAATCGTGCAACCGTAGCAAAAAAACTGACTGCCAAAGACGGCGTTCGTTGGGATTTGGGTGATGAGGAAACTTACCAGAAATGGTTTTCCTACGGCGAAGGTCTAGAGGACAAGCCTGCGAAGGCTGGTGAGTTTGCTGTGCACGCCCAAGGCGATTCTGTAGTGAGCGGCGTGTTTCCGGCGGGTACGTATTCTCACCTGCTGTCTGACAAACATCGTGCGGTGCTAGCATCCAGGCGGATTTCGCTGAAAGGCAAAAAGGAGCTTTGGTTGCAAATGGCGGGCGATGGGCAGGCGATGGCGCGCTATGTGGTTCAGAATTACCCGCGCAGCGGAACGGTTTATCCTGTGACCCGATTGAAAGACGGCAAATGGGTCTGGCAAAAATACGATTTAAGCTATTGGGATGGTGATGACATCCATATTGAACTGTCCACGGCTGCAGATCAGGCGGTCCTGGCTCTCCCCTCAAGCAAGCGTTCTTGGTTCGGTATTCGCAATGCGGTTTTATTGCCCAAAGGATCGGACGCCCCGAACGGTGATGCTCGTGAGTGGCTCGCGCCTTTGTCTGAAGCAAGTAAAAAGAGTCCTCCTAAAAGCATCAAGGATGTGGCGCAGCTTTATCAATCGGCGTTAATAAAATGTATCTCCGCATGGCAACAGGATCAGATGAATGATGCTCAGGCTTTGTTTCTGAATGAAGCACTGAAAGCAGGACTGCTGCCGAATCAACTCAGCTCTTTGACGGGGGCTAAGAGTCTAGTCGAACACTATCGCAAATTGGAAGCAGGGATCCCTTTGCCAACTCGAGTTCCAAGTTTGTTTGAAGCGGACAACTACGACCAGGCGCTGATGGTGAGAGGTGACCACAAAGAATTGGGCGACTTGGTTCCGCGCCGGTTTCTGGAAGCGCTTGATGATACACCGTATCAAACTAAGCAGAGCGGTCGTCTGGAACTTGCCAATGACCTGGTGCGTCCGGACAATCCATTCACTGCTCGAGTGATGGTGAACCGCCTTTGGCATTATCTCTATGGTCAGGGCATCGTGCCGACCACGGATAATTTCGGACGCCTTGGGGAAAAACCTTCGCATCCCTTATTGCTCGACTATCTAGCGACTCGATTCGTCGAAAAAAACTGGTCGATCAAGGATATGATCCGTTTCATGGTCACGGCAGAGACCTGGCAGTTGAGTTCCGAGCGATCACAAAAAGCAGACGAGATCGATCCCGACAATCGCTTGCTCTCACACGCAAATATTCGTCGTCTGGATGCGGAAGCCATCCGCGATTCCCTGTTGCAGGTCTCAAGCCAACTGGATGCAAAGATGTTTGGACCGGCGAGCGGCGGTAAAGGCAAAAGGAGAAGTATCTATGTGCAAATACGGCGCAACTCGCTCGACCCTTTTCTGGCGGTTTTCGATGCGCCGGTTCCGTTTGCGACCAAAGGGCGTCGTGATGTCACCAATGTTCCAGCACAGTCATTGACGATGCTGAATGATCGTTTTGTCATCGGCCTATCTGCGCAATGGATGAAAAAATTAAGCACTGATTCATCATTGAAAGATGACAAGTTGCGCATCACCCGAATATTTGAATCCGCTCTCGGACGTCCCCCTTCCGCTCAAGAGCTAGTTTCCGCGCAAGGTTTCATTGCTAACTTGGAAAATCAGTATAAAACATTCACCGAGGCTTCTAAAAATCTGCAGCAAAAGATCGCTGACCTGAATGCTCAGAAAACAAACATCCTGGAGCCAGTTCGCAAACGTTTGCTGGCAGAGCTGCCTGATCCTGGAGACAAACCTGTGGGACCGAAGCCCTTTGCTATGTGGGATTTCGAAAAAGGCTTCGAAGATCAGCTAGGCAAGCTGCACGGCAAAGCTTTTGGCAAAGCGCGGATCGTGGATGGCGCTTTGGTGGTGGATGGCCGCAGTCACGTAGCGACGGCACCACTTACCACTGCCTTGAAAGAAAAAACCTTGGAGGTGTTGGTGGCTTTGGATGATATCAATCAACGTGGCGGTGGCGTCATCACTGTTCAGAGCCTGAATGGAGCTGTCTTTGATTCCATCGTTATCGGTGAACGGCAAGCTAGGCAGTGGATATCCGGATCCAATGGTTTTACCCGCACATTGGATTTCAAAGGAGCTATTGAAGAAGTCGAGAGCGAGCCAGTGCGCATGGCGATCGTTTACCAAAAGGATGGAATGATTCGAGCGTATAGAAATGGCGAGCCTTATGGTGCGCCTTACAAAAAAACAGGTCTCCACCACTTTAAGAGTGGCGATACGCAAATCCTTTTTGGTTTGCGCCATGGAAAGCCTAGCGGTAACCGCATGCTCAAAGGGCGTATTCTGGAAGCTCGGCTTTACGATCGCGCTTTGAATGAAAAAGAAGTTGCCGCTGCTGCAGGGGCGGACTTTCATGGACTGACGAGTAGGGATGTGCGCAAGGCCTTGAGCCAAAAACAAAGGGAACATTTAGTCGAGATCGAAACAAGGCTTAACTCTCTGGAAAAACAAGAAACAGCTTATGACAAAGCTGTTGGAGATCTTCAGCCTTGGGCAGATCTGGCGCATGCGATTTTTAATTTGAAGGAGTTTATTTATATCAAGTAAGTCATGCAATACGCACAAAACATCTCACGTCGTCAACTGTTGTCCCGCTGTTCTGGTGGTTTTGGTATGTTGGCGCTATCAGGACTGATGGCAGAGCGCTCTTATGCTGGGCTTTCATCGTTTCAGCCTGCTCCACACTTCAGTCCTAAAGCGAAGAATGTGATTCTTTGTTACATGTCGGGCGGCGCTTCCCAGATCGATACCTTTGATCCTAAACCATTGCTGAATAAACTGCACGGCAAGCCGATGCCGGTTAAAGTGGAACGCACCCAGTTCAATAATAACGGTAACATTTTTGGCTGTCCTTTTGAGTATAAAAATTACGGTCAAAGCGGAACGCCGGTCAGTTCGCTTTTTCCACACGTGGCAGAATGTATCGACGACATTGCGGTGATCCGTTCGATGACCAGCGGGGTGAACGAACACGCGCAGGGCAATTACGCTTTCCACACTGGCTTCCCATTTATCGGTCATGCCAGCGCGGGGGCTTGGGTCAACTACGGGCTCGGTAGCGAAAACCGCGATGTGCCAGGTTATGTGGTTTTGAAAAGCGGTGAGGCGGGTGTCCCACACGGTGGGGTGGGGCAATGGAGCAGCGGCTACTTGCCAGCACAGAACCAGGCTTCGATTGTCGATATCGATAAAGCGGAGCCAGTGCACAATATCACCGCACGGGAAAGGGATGAGATCCAGCGTTCGCGTCTCGATTTTATTCGCACTCTGGATACGGGCTTCAAAGCTTCCACCCGCAACGACGCGCAAGTGGACGCGGCTGTGAAGAATTATGAAACCGCTTACCGCATGCAGTCTGCAGTTCCGGAA
>JAJRVS010000251.1 GCA_024277195.1 Verrucomicrobiota bacterium
CATGCAAAAAAGTTCTTGTGTGTGGTGGATGTCGTTGTATTATGGAGGGAAGGGGCATATTCGGAGGAGTCGAAGCGCTTGAGAAAGGAGATCAATTATGAGGAAGATACGGGAGTTTTTGTTGGGGCCGGAGGGGCAGGCGAATTATTATCATGTGGTGAGTCGGACGACGGGGCGGGATATTCTGTTTGGTGATGATGAGAAGGAGGTTTTTCGGATTTTGATGCTCAAGCAGCTCAAATTCAGTGGGCTGCGGGCCTTGGCGTGGTGTTTTATGGGAAATCACTTTCATTTGCTTTTGGAGGTGCCTGATAAAAAGGCGGTTTTGGAAGGGTGGTCGCGGGAGGATTATTTGCAAAAACTGGGTGCTTTTAAGAGTGAGTGGACAACGAAGCAGTTGCTCGATGAGGTGGATCGCTGTCGGGAGAGTGGGGCTGAAACCCGCTTGGACGAAATTGCTGATTCGGTGAAGGGGCGGCTGTTTGATTTGTCGATGTTTATGAAGGAGTTGAAGCTGAAGATGACGCTGGCTTACAATAAAAAGCATGGTCGTTGTGGAACGCTGTGGGAGGGGCCGTTTAAGAGTGTGTTGTTACAGGGCGCGGATGGAGGCGAAAGCAGTGATGCGTTGCGTATGGTGGCGGCTTACATTGATCTGAATCCGATTCGGGCGGGCTTGGCGCAGGAACCGGAGGGTTATCGTTGGTGTTCGTATGCGGCGGCAGTGGCCGGGGTGCGCGGGGCGAGGCAGGGTTTGTGTTATGCTGTGACGGGGCGCAGCCGGGTGGCGTGGAGGAAGGTGTCGCAGGAGTACCGTTGTTTGCTGTATGCCAAAGGTGAAGAGGTGACGGCCGATCAAATGGTGGACGGTTATAATAAGGGTAAGGGAGGTTTTAGTCGGGCGACGATCAGGGAGGTATTGGAGTCGGGGGGGCGATTGCCGGTAGCGGAGGCTTTACGGTGCCGGGTGAGATATTTTACCGATGGCGCGGTGTTGGGGAGTCAACGTTATGTGGATGACTTTTTTGAGAGCAAAAGAGAGTGCTTTGGCGTGCGACGCAAAGATGGCGGGCGGCGAATGCGCGGCGCGCAGTGGGGAGACTTGCGGGTGTTGCGCGATCTAAAGGAGAATGTGATAAGCTAATTGAGTTACTAAGAACTGGTTCGCGCCAAAGAGGGCGCTAAGGGTAAGCGGGAAGATCTCTTTATAATTGAATGTTCACAGCTTCGGAGGCGCGGCGGGCTTTGTCTCGTGCGGCTTCTGTGCTTTCCGCTCTTGCGATGGAGACACCCATGCGGCGGTGACCGTTGACCTGGGGTTTGCCGAAGAGTCGGATTTGAGTGTCGGGTTCTTTGAGGGCGGTGGAGAGGTTGCCAAAGACCACTTGGTCGGATTGACCTTCGACTAAAATCACGCAGGAGGCGGATGGGCCGTGTTGTTGGATGTTGGGGATGGGTAAACCGAGGATGGCGCGGGCGTGCAGTGCTAACTGGCTGATATCCTGGGAAATCATCGTTACCATACCGGTGTCGTGCGGACGCGGCGAGACTTCACTGAAGATGATCTCATCGCCTTTGACAAAAAGCTCGACGCCAAATAATCCGCGGCCACCGAGAGCGGTGGTGATTTTTCCTGCGTATTCTTGCGCTGCAGCGAGCGCGTCTGGAGTCATGGTTTGTGGTTGCCAGGATTCACGGTAGTCCCCATCGACTTGGATGTGGCCAACGGGTTCGCAGAAGCTGGTGCCGTCAATGTGACGCACGGTCAGCAGGGTGATCTCGTAGTCGAAGTCGACAAACCCTTCGACGATCACTTTGCCGGCACCACTGCGTCCGCCTTCTTGGGCGTAAGTCCAGGCTTGGTCAATTTCATCTGCACTGCGGATGGTGCTTTGCCCTTTGCCGGATGAGGACATGATGGGTTTGATCACGCAGGGCAAGCCGATGTTTTTGATGGCAGCATCAAATTCCTCTTTGTTGGCGGCAAATTGGTAGGGCGAGGTGGTCAGCTCGAGTTCCTCGGCGGCGAGTCGGCGGATGCCTTCACGGTTCATGGTCAACTGGGTGGCGCTCGCAGTGGGGATGACGGTGGCGAGGCCTTCGGCTTCGATTTCCGCCAGTACGTCGGTGGCGATGGCTTCGACTTCAGGCACCACCAGGTCGGGTTTTTCCGCTTCGATGGTGGCGCGTAGCTTGTCACCGTCGAGCATGGAAAAGACGTGACAGCGATCGGCTACTTGCATGGCGGGGGCATCGGGGTAGGAGTCGCAGGCGATGACTTCGACTCCGTAGCGTTGGAGTTCGATCGCGACTTCCTTGCCGAGTTCGCCTGATCCGCAAAGCATGACGCGGGTGGCTGTGGAGGTGAAAGGAGTTCCGATGGATGTGTTCATGAGTAGTAGGATTGAAAAAGCTGCAGGCAATGAATGTCATCTTTTGCGGGGGAATTCAAGGATTGTTGGAATTTATTGAGCAGTGCATGGTGGGACATGGCGAGGGCAAGGGCTGGAGTAACTGGCTTTCCCTCCCCGATTTAGATCAGAAGTTGCGGGAGTTCTTGCTTGATGGCATGATGAGGCCACGAGAGAACTTCTATTGATATGAAAGTAAAATTGATGATCAAAACGACAAGGGTGATGGCAGTAGCCGCAGCAATGCTGGCGATGCAGGCTTTGCTGACAGCAGAAGCGGGGCCAGCGGAAGGATTTAAACCCTTGTTCAATGGCAAGGACCTGAGCGGGTGGAAAATCCCAGAAGGGGACAATGGTCACTGGAAGGTGGTGGATGGTACTATTGATTATGATGCGCAGAGTGAGGCCAAGGGGGAAAAACATTTGTGGACGGAAGAGGCTTTTGGCGATTTCACCCTCAAAATCGATTGGCGAATCAAACGCACAACGGGTTTTTACGATGTGCCTTACGTTTTGCCTGATGGCACCACGGTGAAGGATGAAAAAGGGAGAAAGGTGACTCATCCGATGCCCAATGCGGATTCGGGGATTTACCTGCGTGGGGAGCCGAGGGCGCAGATCAATATCTGGTGTTGGCCGATTGGTTCGGGAGAAGTGTATAGCTACCGTAATGGTAAGGACACTTCGCCGGAGGTTCGCGCCGGGGTGACGCCAAAACTGAAAGCAGATAATCCGATTGGCGAGTGGAATACTTTTGAGATCACGATGAAAGGGGACCGGCTGACGGTGGTATTAAATGGGCACACGGTGATTAAAAATGCGCAGTTGCCTGAAGTGCCGGCAAAAGGGCCGATTGCTTTGCAACACCATGGGGGCAAACGTAAGGACGGCACTTTTTCTCCGGCGTCTTCGCTGATGCAGTTTCGTAATATTTCGATCAAGAAACTTTAGCGGTGAATATTCAAGCTTGCGGCGGACTGGAAATTGCGCGCTCCTGTACAGCTTAATAGTTAATTTCAGTGAGTATCAATCGATAGAGGTGATGTCCGAGTGTGGAACAGAAAAAAAGGGTGAGGTATCGGTGTCGATACTGGGCCTAGGCAAGCAGGGCTTGGAGGACTGGGTGGAGCAGCATGGGCAGAAACCTTATCGAGCGAAGCAAATTCTGGAGTGGCTGTTTGTGAAACGGGTGGAGAATTTTGATGATATGTTGAATGTGAGCGTGGCTATGCGCGAGCAGTTGAAGCAAGCATTTCATATCAATCCGTTGGAAACGGTGGAGGTGAATGGTGCCAAGGACGCGACGCGCAAATTTCTTTTTCGTTTGCGGGATGGTAGATTGGTGGAGTCGGTTTTTATCAAAGCCTCGCAAGGATCTCAGGGGGAGCAGAGCCAGCGACAGACTTTGTGTGTGTCGAGTCAGGTGGGCTGTGCGTATGATTGCAAATTTTGTGCCAGCGGTTTGGCAGGATTCACGCGCAATTTGACGGCGGCGGAGATTGTTGCGCAGCTGTTGAAGGTAGAGGCGGAATCGGGAGAGAAGGTGAACAATGTGGTGTTTATGGGGATGGGTGAGCCACTGGCTAACTATGCAAACCTTTCGGCAGCGATCAAGATCATGAATGCTCACTGGGGCGTGGGAATTGGGGGGCGTAGTATCACGGTATCGACCAGTGGTCTGGCGCCGCAGATCAAAAAACTGGCGGATGATACCGAAGCGCAGATCCGCTTGGCAATTTCTCTACACGGAGCGAGTGATGGCGTGCGTTCGCAAATCATGCCAGTGAACGATAAATACAATTTGGACTGCTTGTTTGAGGCTCTGCACTATTGGCGGGAGCGGCGCAAGCAGCGGCTGACTTTTGAATACATCTTGATCGAGGGGATGAATGACAGCCTGGATCAGGCACGGTTGTTAGGAAAACGTGCGAAGTCTGTAGGGGCTTTGGTGAACTTGATCCCTTACAACACCGTGGAAGGGTTGCCGTGGAAACGCCCTTCAGAAGAACAGCAGGAAGCATTTTTGAGGGCAGTGAAGTCCGCTGAGGTTGCTGCTACGTTACGGCGGGAAAAGGGAGGGGATATCAATGCGGCTTGTGGGCAACTAAGGTTGCGGCGGGAGGAGGAGATCACCGCAGCTCGATTACCATGATCAGTTGGCCTTTGCCCCATTTGGGGCCGGTGATGTAGATGGGTTCTTTGCGCAGGATGACGTCGGTTTTGAGTAGCACGTTTTTATCGCGCCATAATTGCAGGTGCAGGTTCACACCGTCGTTATTTTCAGTCGGGCCTTTGGAGTCGATTTTCAGGAAAAGGTCTTTTGAGGGAACTACCCAGGATTCGTATTCGCTGAAAATCTGCTGGGTGTGTTCGCCGAGCAGTTGGAAGCTTTTCCCAGTGAAGGCTTTGCCTAGTTGTGCGATGGTTTTTTTGTCTGCTTCGTGAGAAGTCGGGCTGGTTTTTTCAGTGGTGGCAAATATCAATGCCGCCCAAATTTCCCCATCGCGGTGGGCATTGTTTTTGTGCGGGTTTGGTTTCTGAGCATTAGAGGGATGCCCTTTGGGGGGCTTTTTGTCCTGTGCCTGGAGCGGGCATATCACTGCCAACATTCCTAGCAGTGCCGCACTGAAAACGATCAGTGAAAATAAACGAGGTTTTAGCGGCCGTATCCGGGCGGGGCTGTCGTGGAGGGATTTCACAGGTTATCGTTGCTGGATAGGCGGATGTTGGGGCGTCCGTAGTGATCGTGTTCCAGAATAACCAGCGCTTCGTTAGTATCGCGGCTGCGCAGGGTGGTCGAGGCGACGGTGGCATCGGGTTGGTAACTGCGGGGGAAGATGCCGCTCACTTGGATGTCGGCGGGGATTTCTTCCAGCCCGTCCAATTGTATGATGGTGGCACCGGCTTCGGCGTTGTAGTGGCTGGATGCGATGACATTCGGGTTAGGGGTGTAGGTGCCGATCACTTCACTGCGAGCAATGGCAGTCGTGGAATCAGGGGAGATGAAGGAATTGACAATCAGACCGATCGCCAGGGAGGCAAAAGCCAGCCCGGCAAAAAGACGCGAGCGGGTGAAGAGAGGGAAGTAGCTCGCTTCCTCCTTCATGTTGATCGCGGGACTTTTGCTTTCGACCTCCTCCTCCAGTAGGCGTTGTTGAATGCGGTGATTGAAAAAATCGGGGTAAGGTAGATTTTCTTCAATGGGCAGCCCTTGACGCAGGAGGCTGCCAGTTTCATCTGCTGATTTTTTCAGTTCGATCAGTTCGGGGTGGACATCGAGCAGATCGCGAACTTGTTCGTCGTCCAGTTCTCCGTCGATCCACAGGGTGAGTTTTTTTTCTTCTTCAGCGTTCATGATGGTCGGATGTTTTGTTCGGTGAATATAGCCTGCAATTTTTTGCGGGCATAAAAAAGGCGGGACATGATGGTTCCTACGGAGCAATCGGTGCGTTCGGCAATTTCCTCATAGCGCAGGCCGTCGACTTCTTTGAGTAAAATGACTGAGCGGTGTTCGGGTGAAAGTTGGGCGAGGGCATCGCGGATGCTTTGTTTGAGTTCGCTGCCCTGGGCGTGCTGATCGGGGCGCGCCATGTCGCGAGGGGCGGTGGGAGCGCTTTTGTCGATTTGATGGGATTCGATGCTGTCGTCGAATTCCGCTTTTTCGACGCGGTTCTGCTTTTTGCGCAGCCAGTCGTAAGTGACGTTGTGAGCGATGCGGTAGAGCCAGGTGTAAAAATTGGAACGTGCCTGAAACTTGGGCAAAGCCTTCCATGCTTTGACAAAGGTATCCTGAGCCAGATCCCAGGCATCGGCATCGTTATGGATCATGTTTACGGTCATGGCGTATATTTTTCCTCGATAACGAGTCACCAGCACGTCGAAGGCTTGCATATCTCCGGCCTGCGATCGGCTTACGAGTATTTCATCGGCTGGCTCCACGTTTTCACTGTTCAATAGGTCGTTTTCTGTCTCAGTAGAACCGCTTTCTGCACGGTCACCACTGATTTCACCTTGATTAGACGATGTGTTTTGGTTTTTATTCACCCGGGAGAGGATTATTTTTTAATTACGATTTCAACCCGTCGATTGAGGGCTTGTTCGTCGGGCGAGCCTTGAGGATTGACCAGCGGGCGACTTTTGCCGTAACCCACTGCCTGCATGTTGTTGCCGTCGATTTTGAGCACATCGATCAACCAATCTCGCACCGCGCCTGCCCGCCGCAGGCTGAGCTGGTAGTTGGCGTCTTCTCCGCCGATGGTATCGGTGTGGCCTTCGATGATGAAACGCGAGCCGGGGTTGGTCTGGATGATGAAGCCGAGTTTCATCATGCTGAGCCGGGCTTCTTCCCGCAGTTCCCATTCATTATAGGCGAACAGCAGATCGGTGGGCATCAGGATGGGTTTGGTGCAGTCGGGTAGTCCTCCGCCCATTTTGCCGAGCAAGCCGTCGAGGCTGCTGAATCCCTGGGTGATTTTTGCACCGCCGTCTCCTGATGAGGCTTTGGCGGCTGCGCGGTGAAAAAACTCATCGGTGTCCACGCCCTCGGTGATATCGTCCATGTTGAGCTCGAGCACGGGTTGCTCTTGGGAGACGATGGGGCTGTCATCGATCAGCTTTTCCCGTAGATCGTTGAGATTCTTGCTGACGAGATTGGCGGCGGCAACGTCGATTTTTTCGGCGACATCGGAGAGGATTTTCTGGGGTGCGGAGGGCTGGATGTTGGAGAAAATTTTGGCGCTGTCCACTTCAGGTGTGAGCTTGATGTCCTTGTCGGGCAATTGGTCGAGGATGTCGAACTCATCGAGGGTGTCATCGAGCAGTGGCATGGCACCGTCGAGTTTTTCCGGAGTGATGGGTTCGGGTGCCTGGGTGGGTTTGGGTAGAAAGTTTTCCAGAGTTTCCTGGTCGATGATCAACTGTTCACGCTTTCGGTTTTGGAAAACGATGTCTTCTTTGAGGCCTGGCGTCATCTGGGCCTGCCATTTGAGCAGACTGAGCATGAAATAGAGAACCAGATGCAGCACGATGGACATCACAATCGCCAACAGAATCCACCAGCCGATATTGCGGGTGCTTTCGGTTTTAAAATTGGCGGCATGCCCAGTGGCGTTTTGCCATGAATAGTTTGACTGCATTGTTTAGGAGTAATTATCCGATATTTTGGTGAGGCGGCTACAGTTGCCTTATTGACATGATTAATGTAGCACGGATTGTTTTTTCTTCGAGCAGCGGTTTTATTGCTTTCAATGGGCATGATTGCGGCGCAGAAATCAGTGGATCGGGCGAGATTTTCGCTATGGTAGAGGGAGGTGGTGCCGTAGGCGGTAGCTGCCTTACTGATTCACCATGACTCAAACGAAGCTTGATCGAATTCTGCTGCTCTGTCTCCGTCTGGGAGCATTTTTTTGCTTCGCTGGCTGGACTTGGGTGCACTTCTACTGGCAGGGACCCTATGGCATTCTTCTCTGGCAGGATACTACTTATGCATGGGTCGAACGATTCGGGATCAGTTGGGAGGAATTTGTCGGCACGGGGGCGAATGATGGTTTGATTCAGAAGTGGATTCACCGAATAGCATGGCTCTACCTGGCCTGTAGCATTTTGAGTCTCACGGTTCGTCATAAATCACATTTGCAGATGGCGGCTCTTATCGGTGGCAGTGTTTTGCTCATGGGTTTGGCTTATGCCAAATATCTCGCTATTCAGAGTCAATTCCCCATGTTCATCGAGCATGGCGGGCAGATGCTCATTCCTATCATCCTGGTGATGGCACTTGTTTTTGGAGTCCGCCACCGGGTTACGGTGAGGACCGCTATGGCGGCATTGATCATGACTTTTGCCGGCCATGGTTTATATGCTCTTGGTTATCATTGGCCGACGCCTGCGATTTTTTATGGCATGACAGCTGTGATCCTTCAGGTGGAGCATGATACGGTTCGGATTTTCCTTCATGTCGTTGGAACCCTCGATTTTGTTGTCTGCATTGGGATTCTCATACCCTTATGGCGTCGCCCTTGCATGCTTTATGCAGCCGTTTGGGGGTTTCTGACGGCCCTTGCCAGACCCGTTGCGGGGATGTCGATGAGCTTGAACTACTGGGGTGCTGATCATTACATTCACGAAGTCATTCTTCGTGCTCCGCATTTCATGATCCCTCTGTATCTTTTTTTCCTTTGGCGCAAACCACAAGAAAACGAAGGTCTCCAGCTTGCAGCAAAGTAGTCAGATACCGCGAATCCGCCATCCCCTGAACGAAAACTTTAGCTGACAGGCAGATAATGAAATGATAGGAATCTTGATGAAGCTTCAATCATTTCTCACTTTTTGTTGTGCCGCGCTTGTTTTTGTTGGTGCGGCCGACGCTCAGCAGAACAAAAAAAAGAAAAGAAAACCTCGTGCTGTCCTGGCGATTCCAAAAGTGGAAAAAAAGGATATCATCTGTTTTGCTCTTTATACCGTTGATGTTACAACCCTCAAACTGACTGCTCAGCTTTATCCTATCCCAAAGGGAGAAAGCAAAGAGGTGCGTCTGGAAATCGAGCAGGATGGCAAATGGGTCGAAGCCGCTAAGGTAAGCGTGATTGAACAGGGTTGGACGGCTCCTTTCCGCGTTGAAAATTGGGACGACTCCAAATCGCAGAAATATCGTGTTGCCCACGGCACGGAGGCTTTTTACGAAGGAATGATTCGCAAGAATCCGATCGACAAGGATGAAATCATTGTCGCTGGTTATACGGGGAATTCGATCCAACCGGCACATGGTGGGGATATCTCTCGTCAGGATCTGATCGATAATGTCAAGAGGGTCGACGCCGATGTTCTTTTCTTTTCCGGAGATCAGGTATATGACCACCACAAACACTATGCCGCCTGGCTCAAATTCGGGCGGGATTTTGGTGAGATTATAAAAGATCGGCCGACTATTTGTCTGCCTGATGATCACGATGCTGGGCAGCCTAATCTATGGGGCGAAAGCGGAAAGGTATCCACTCTTCCGGGTGCTGCCGACGGGGGCTATATTCAACCTGGCAGTTACATTCAGGAAGTTGAACGGGCTCAGACCAGTCATTTGCCTGACCCCGTTGATCCTCACAAAATCGGTCAGGGGATTGGGGTGTATTTTACTAACCTTAATTGGGGCAATGTTGATTTTGCGATTCTCGAAGACCGTAAATTTAAAACAGGCCCCGCTGGGCGGGTACCCAAGCAGGGGCCTCGCCCAGACCATATTCGTAACCCTGAGTATGACCCGGCCAGCGTTGATGTGGAAGGTGCTGTTTTGCTCGGTGAACGGCAGCTGAAGTTTATTGACAACTGGTCCCAAGATTGGAGGCATGCCAACATGAAGGTAGCTCTTTCAGCGACCATTTTTTGTGGAGGTGCTCACATTCACGGCAACGCGAACGGTCGGCTCCATGCTGACATGGATTCCAACGGTTGGCCGCAAACTGGACGAAACCATGCCTTAGAAGGGCTGCGAAAAGGCTTCGCTTTCCATTTCGCCGGAGACCAACATCTAGCTACTATTTTCCATCATGGCATCGACGAGCACCGTGATGCCATCTGGTCGTTCTGCCTGCCTTCCATCGCCAATCTCTACCTGCGCTGGTGGGATCCTCTGGAACCCGGCCTTAATCGCGAGCCCGGTGCTCCCGATTACACCGGGGATCTTTTCGACGGATTCAACAACAAAGTGACCAACTACGCTGCGGCTAATCCTGAGAAAAAGCCTGCGGGCAATGTTCTCAACACCCGTGCAGCAGGTTTTGGTATCGTGCGCCTTAATACCAAAACCCGTGAGATCACCATGGAATGTTGGCCGCGCAATGTGGATGTCACCGACCCGTCGGCCAAACAATATACAGGCTGGCCACGGACGATCTCTCAGTTTGATAACTACAGCCCGCCGTCATGGGGCAAGCTTGGGGAACTGACATTTGATGTTGAAAATCCGGTGGTTCAACTCATCGATGCCGAGTCCAAGGAAATTCTCTACACGGTTCGAGCCAGGGGAAAGACTTTTGTTCCGGGGGCGCCGAAGGGAAAGGCCTTCATCGTTAAAGTTGGCGAAAATACGCCGGACACGGTTGTATCAGAAGAGGCTAAAGTGGGGGGTGAAGCTCAAACGGTTACATTAAATTGAGTTTTCGCTGTCTTCGGGTTTGGAAATTATCAGCGTATGGCCTTTTTTTTACGCAGCGAAATTTTTAGACCTGATAGAGTCACTTTTTGATGAAACGGCGGACTAAATTTTTTATTATTTTCGTCTCGATTACCCTTGTCGGGTTCATTGCCCTCAATGGGCTTGCTTACAATCATGCGCGATCAATGCTTCGTTTTTCGGCAGATACAGCTCGCACCGATAAGCCTGAAGAGCTTACTTTTTATGGGAAGGTGAAGGTTCTTTTTTCAGGGGTGACGATTCCACGCCCGGTAGGGGCAAAAACACCAAAAGCATATGACTTGGATTTCCAAGAGGGTCTGATTGACTGTGACGAAGGCGTTCAACTTGGGTATTGGTATGTTCCTTGTCCGGGGGCTTCGGGAATCGTGCTGATGTTTCATTCTTACGGAGGGGAGAAATCCTCTTTGTTGGATGAGGCTAAAGCTTTCTACGCTCTTGGTTATTCCACGTTGCTTGTTGATTTTCGAGGGTCGGGGACTTCGTCGGAAAATTACACGACAATAGGTTATCACGAAGCCCGGGATGTGGCGGAAGCTTTTAACTTTGTCAAAACAGAACTATCTTACCAGCGGCAATTCCTCTTTGGCCAGTCGATGGGATCGGTTGCTGTTTTACGTGCTTTGCATGTAGGAAATATTCAGCCGGACGGGATCATCATTGAAGGCGTTTTTGATGAAACCTTGCACACAGTGGAGCATCGTTTCGAAGCGATGGGCGTGCCTTCGTTTCCAAGTGCCCACTTACTATTATTTTGGAGCGGGCAGCAATTTGACTTTGATGCTTTTTCTCACAATCCGGTCACTTATGCTAAGGCAGTAGCTTGTCCGGCTGTATTTCTTCATGGAACTGAAGATGTGCGAGCTCGGGTGGATGAAGCCCGGCGGGTGTTCGATGTTATTCCGACGACTAAGAAATTTTACAAGTTTGAGGGGCTGGGGCACCAGAGTTATGTGAATTTTGAACCGCAGCGCTGGAAAGATGCCGTGCAGTGGGTGACGGGTCAATCAACAGATGAAGTAGAGTGAAACTCACCCTTTCCCGTGCTCTTTGATGCGTTTTTTTAGTCGTTTGAGCAGTGCCGGACTGCTTTCGAGCTCTTCGCAGAGGGCGCTGATGACTTCGAGGGTGGGGCGGCTGATGTGATGCTCCATGCCTTCAACGTCTTCGTAGATGGTGTCTTCGTCCAGATTAAAGTGGCGCAACAGGCGGGTCAGAAGTTGGTGGCGGCGGGTGATGGCTTCGCCGACTTTGCGTCCACTGTCAGTGAGGGTGAGACCGCGGTATTTTTCGTAAATGATATAACCCTCGCTATCGAGGCGTTGGATCATGTTGGTGACGCTGGCTTGGGCGAGGCCAAGGTTTTGGGCAATATCGATCACCCGGGCGTAACCTTTGTCTTCAATCAG
>JAJRVS010000252.1 GCA_024277195.1 Verrucomicrobiota bacterium
CATTTTGGGCAGGGTTCCTCTCAGCGCCTTCGATTTTTTCTGCAGCCAATCGGCGGGCCCCTCTTTCGAACGACGAATCATCTCAGGCACAAACACCTTCGAACGATCTCTCAACTGATGATCCACCAGTGCGCGCACCGGCTGGGATGGCAAAAAGCGATCCACATGAAATTTTTCCGGAGCCACACACTCCAGCACACAAACGATATCCAATAACAGCGCCTGCTCGGGAGCCGCTTCAATGCGACCAAAGGACGCGTTGCCGCGCTCGGAACTCAGCAACACATCAATCGCACTGGACACCATCGGATGATCCCAGCTGAACAGCACAATGTCTTCACGGGCCTGTGCCACTTCACGGTCAAAGGTCAGGGAAATGCCCTCTTCCGGCAATCCGGGGAAAGCTTCCGGCGAGAACAAATGCTCAGGCGTGATCATGTAACAACGCTCATCCAGATCCTCCACCGTCACTCCAAAATGATCAAACAGGCGCAAGATAAACCGCTGCAAACCACGATCCTCGTCCAGCTCCTTGATGTCTTTTGCCAACTGTTCACCGCGTGCTTGATCAAAGGAACTGATCTCCAACAAATGATCGCGCCCCACTTCCAGCTCATGATCCACTTTCTCCTTGAAGGCCTTGCCACGCTGCAACAGATCCGGCAGCTGTTTTTTCCAAGCCTTATCTGTCGATAAAGTCTTCAACTCCGTTTGATACTCCCGCTGAATCGCACTCGACCCATGTAAAGTGTGCTCAAAAGCCCCCAAACCTTCGTGATACCAACGAGCCAACATTTCGCCGCTCGAATCCGAAATATAGGGCACGTGGATATGGATATCCGCTTCTTGGCCGATACGGTCCAAACGCCCAATGCGCTGCTCCAACAAAGCCGGATCAGCTGGCAGATCGAACAACACCAAATGATGGGCAAACTGGAAATTACGCCCCTCGCTGCCGATCTCCGAACAGATCAAAATCCGTGCGCCCCCTTCGTCCGCAAAATAAGCGGCGTTGCGATCCCGTTGCAACAAAGTCAAGCCCTCGTGGAACACCGCCGCCATCGCACTGATGTGCTCGCGCAGCTCTTCTTCGATTTTCTCCGCCATCTGCTGACTGTGACAGATCAATAGAAATTTCTCGTCCGGATTATCGCTTAACAATGTGGATAACCAGTGGATTTTGTCCGCAACTTCCTCGCTGCCCTTTCTCAGAACCAAAGGCCACAAGTGCGCCTGACGCTGCGGGAAACCCTCCAGCACCTGACGGCGGTTGCGGAACATCACTCGCCCCGTGCCGTACAAATCAACCAAGGAAGTCGTCAGTTCCTCGCGCACGTCCTCTCCGTCCGTATCGTCATCACCGGCACTATCAGCCGCTGCCAATTTCTCCACCGCTTCCGCGCCGAGCATTTTTTTCAACAGCTTCTCTTCTGCTTTTCTCAACTTAGTGCCTGAGCGCAAGCTGTCCGCCAAACTCGACACCTCCTGATAGTGATCCGACTCTTCTATAAACTCAGCCAAATCGGAAAAACGATCCGGATCCAACAAACGCAAGCGGGCAAAATGCCCCTCGCGCCCCAGTTGTTCGGGAGTCGCTGTCAACAACAGCAAACCCGGCGTCTCCACCGCAATCGCCGCCACCGCCTCATAAGCCGGACTCGCCTCTTCAGGGGTCCACTGCAAATGGTGCGCCTCATCCACGATCAACAAATCCCAGTTGCCCTCGGCCGCCTGCATTGCCCTCCCGGGATTATCCGCCAACCACGAAGTGCCGCAGATCACCAGCTGATCATCAAAAAACGGATTATCGGAGTCCTCGCCGGCCTCGATCGACAGCGCCCGTTCTTCGTCATAAATCGAAAATGACATCTGAAAACGGCGATACAACTCAACAAACCACTGGTTGATCAAAGCGTCCGGCACCAGAATGAGAATACGACTGGCACGCCCACTCTGGTTCAAACGATGCAAGATCAAACACGCTTCGATGGTTTTGCCCAAACCCACCTCGTCCGCCAGCAACACACGCGGCGCGAAACGAGAAGCCACTTCATTGGCGATATACAGCTGATGCGGGATCAGAGCGATGCGACCACCCACCAAACCCCGCACCTTGCGCGAACGGGCCTCGTGTTTGAAACGCCTCGCCGCCTGGCGCAATTTCCAAGTGCGCGGATCATCCACATGCCCGGCCAGCAAACGCGCTTCCGGTTTCTGAAAACTAATTTTGTCGGAAAGCTCACTCTCCGGCAACTCCTTGCCAGCCGCATCGATATAAATCAGCCGCCCTTCGTCTTTGCGGATATCGGCCACCACCGACGGCTCGTCCTGCTGATTGCGGACCGTATCGCCAACAGAAAATTCCACCCGCCGCAAGGGCGCGCTGCGTGCCGCGTAGGTCAAAGTCTGCTCACTGGCGGGGAAAATCACCTGCACCCGCTGAGTGCCAGCGGCGATAATCAGGCCTAGACCCAGTTCAGGTTGCATTTCACTGATCCAACGCTGACCGGGAGCAAAGTCGTTCGGGTTTGAAGAGGCGATTTGGTGGCGTGATTGGCGTGGCATTTTGAACAAAAAATAAATCTAGCTGGCGAGAAATATACGCAAGTTTGCCTACAACTCGACTCCAAACAGAGAATGCCTCTACTTGCAAAAAAATCAACCGATCTTCCTCTCATAGTCGATGGAAATCTCCCAATAGATGTGACACAAGCCATCAATTGCATCTAAAACACAGCTACCTCTATCAGCACCATTCATCCTTATGACATCAGGGATGATGGAAGTGAGGCATGACACGACGCATGAATTCATCAAAAAGAGGAACCGTGAACTCTAGATCTCCGTAGGTCGGGCTATATATCATGCCTTTCGCAATAAGTTTAGCTCGACGCGGGCTGAGACTACCTACTTTGATTCGCATGATATCCGCGACATCCCCTATACGATAAGGCCCCTTCCCTTTTTCTGCCATGGCTCGAAGAAAATTCTTTTCACCTAAAGTCAACCTTTCAAAACGAACGCGGAAAAAATTGTCGTCGAGACGTTGCAGCGTCGTTTCCGTAGCTGCTTTAATATGTTGAATGGTGATAGGGCTATCAGGAGCGTGGTTCCACGCCTGATAACCCCACTCTTGAAGGAAATAAGGATAGCCTTGAGTGAGTCTAACTATTTCAGCTAGAGCATCGCCATCAATACAGGCATTTTCAGAAATAATAGGCTCCCTTATGGCGGTGCTCGCATCAGCCTTTGATAGTGGCCCAATGAGAGGAAAATTAAAAAGGCGTTCGGCGTAAGATTTTGACTCTCCCGCAAGTCTTGGCAAAATGGGTAATCCCGCCCCAATGAGAACGAGCGGCAGTTGCCGCTGTTGCATTTTGTGCATCCCCATAATGAGCGCACTCAACTCGCTCTCACTGAAATATTGAATCTCATCAATCAGAATAGCGATAGCGGTCTTTCTCTCTTTTGCCACTTCTGCCAATACTGTGAGAAGGTCCGGAAGATCGATCTCAATGTCACCACTATCAGCGGTACCTCTTTCAGGCTCAATGTCGAGCCCAATGGGCACGTCATCTACTGTCAATTTGATACTTCCCACAAAACTTTTAAGCACAGAAAACCCTCGACGAATTTTATCTTTGGTCCCTTCTATTCGATCAAGCTTAATCAGCAACGAGCGTAGATGCGGCGCCAGTAAACTGGGGAGCGACTTTCCTTCATGCGACTCAACAAGGATGGTGTGGTAACCTTCGTCTTCACAAATTTGATCGATACGATTGAGTAGCACGGTTTTACCGACACCGCGTAACCCAGTAAGCAGCATGCTCTTCTCTGCACGCCCTTTAAGCGTGCGTGCTAATAATATACTACTCTGACGCAAGACATCTTCTCTTCCGACGAGCTCCGGAGGGGGCGAACCCGCACCTGGGCTAAAAGGATTATTAATAACATTCATATATTTATACCAAGATATACACAGTTATACCGTATTTCAAGTATATCTATGTATAGCTTGGTATAACTGCACTTACTTCCACTTGAAATCAGGACGTAGATAAGATCGCGGGCAAACAAGATGCGACTGAATCAAGGGCTCCGCTCTTTCTCTGATCACAAAACACCAGGCATGCCCCAAGTTCACTTGAGTGCTGCCCTCAGTAGTCCTATACTCCGTCCACTATGTCAGAACATCGAGCTACTCTCACATGGAATCGCGGCGGAAGCGGTTTCGGCTACAAAGAATACCCGCGTGATCACCGCTGGGATTTCCCCTCCAACGGGCAATCTCTAAAAGCGTCGGCCGCGCCCAAATACATGGGTGGCGAGGACTGCGTCGATCCCGAGGAAGCCTACGTCGCGGCGCTGTCCAGTTGCCACATGCTGACCTTCCTGGCGGTCGCTTCGATGTCAGGTTTTGTGATCGACTCCTATCAGGACGAAGCTGTTGGCCGCCTCTCACCAGATGAGAATAAAAAAATGGTGATCACTAAAGTTACCCTGAACCCGGTGATTAAATTTTCTGGAGATAAAATTCCCGATGAGGGACAGTTGGAACAGCTCCACAAAAAAGCCCATCAGGAATGTTTTCTCGCCAATTCGGTGAAAACAGAAATTGTCTGGAACTGATCATCCTGCACGCAGAACCACTCGAATACCCTACTACTCGAATACCGTGGATCAACTCGCCACCCTGCTTGCCGCATGTTCCTCAGATAAGGATCGCGATCGTCTGCAAACTCTGATAGCGCCAAGCAATGTGGGAGATAACAAAAATCTTGCCGCAGTCATTGAGTCCCTATTTGAACAAGTGGACCAAAGTGATTTTTCTCTATCCGACTGGGTCGCCGCTCTGCTGGGATTTGATCGCTGGCTCGAAAACAAGCGCATTGCAGCACGGCCCGTGAAGCAAATGATCAGCTACATCCACTGCTGCACCCTCACCCTGACAGACACCCTGCTACCCCCCGACCTAACCAAACTCACCCACAATCTATTGGAACAATACGGCTTTGATGCCTGCAAAAACGTCACTGCGGGTTGAAGCCTATTTTTTCAACCCGCTCAACTGGCGCTGAGTCCAACTGACCCCCTCTGCTGCCTGGGCATCCTTGGGATGCGCCTTCGAGACCTGCTGCCACTGCGCCAACGCAGCGGCATACAATTCGATCGCCCCTTTTTTATCTCCGGTTTTTTCCCGGGCAAAAGCCGCCAACCCGCCTGCATAAGCGTAAAGACGCTGATACGTCACATTGGCCCCGTCCTCTTCCAATAGTTTTCCGATCAACTGAATCGCACGAGTCAAGGCCGGCTTGGACTCAGCGAACTGCCCCACATCTCCATACAATTCTGCCATATGACAATTGCGTTTGGCCAGCGACATGCGAAGACCCGCATCCACCTTCTCGCCCTCACCCGCTCGGTCAATCACCGCCTCCAATAGCTTGGTGGCATCCTTTTCCAACTTGATCCCCGCCACCGACTGTCCGGCATCACGTTGCAATTCGGCCAAAGCCCCGAGGCACTCCGCCAGAGTGGTCGCATAACGAGGGTCATCACTATGGGATGGCATCAGGCGTGATAATAATTTCATCGCATCCTGCAATGATTCCGCTTCCCGTTTCAAACCTCCCAATACCACCAGACCAGAGGCCAGACGGTATTGATACTCATCCACCGCTCCATTCAAGGAAATCGCCTCGCTCAGCAACTCCACACTCTTTTGATACATCTCCAATGCAGACTCCTGCTGCCCCGATTCCAATAAAATCTCACCTATGCCAGTGAAAGCCAGTGCCAGCGATGCCTGCACCTCGGCGTTCTGAGGGCTCTTTTCCTGCAGGTTCACCAAGGCGTCCGCAGCCGCTTCAAAACCTTCACCCGCCAATTTATTCTCACGGTTGCGCCGTCGCCAGCCCGCCTCCATCAACAAATTATTCGCCACTTGCAAAGCTCCCTCCACCGCTTTTTGCGGCACCTTCTGCGCCCATTGCTGCCACAAAGCCGAAGACTCTTTCAATACCTCGATCGCCTCGTCCGCCGCAGCTCCTTTTTTGTAAACCACTTCTCCTTGGCGCTGCCGAACGGCCGCCAGGTTTTTCACCAATACCGCTTCATCCGGCTGTTGTTTTATCAGAATGCGCAAACGTTTTTCCGCTTCGGCAAAAGCAGTGCCTGCCTGATCCAAATCCCCTGCTTCGCGATAGATCTCACCGAGAAAGCGGTAAGCATCCGCCGTTGGCAGCATCAACTCCGGTTTTTCTCCATAGCGCTTCACCTTCTGTTCGTAATACGATTTGGCCTCCACCAATCGCAGACTGCGCTGCAACTGAAAACCCGGCACATCGGTATCACGATGCTCGAGAATCATTTCAAAAAAATGATCGCCGTAAGTCTGCATCGATAGCAAAAAATCCTCCACCTCTCTCGCCCCTTGCCGAATCTTGCGCGCTTCATCTTTTGCGTTGGCAACTTCCGAGTCCTTGTTTTTTAACGCCGCCCCCAGCTCACTTTGCACTTTCTCAATCTCACTTTGACTCGCTTTCACCCCTTCATTCCCTTGTGACAAAGCCTCTTGCCACTTATTCTGAACCTCGGTGTATTTCCCATAGAACACCACACTGCCCACCACCCCCATAATCGCTACCACCGCCGCCATCGCCGCCACCGTGCTCGACTTCCCCATCCGCCTCTTCATCGCCTGCTCCGCCACCACGTAACTGCCCTGCATCTGACGCACCGCCGCAGAATTCTCCAAGGTCTGGAAATCCGTCAGCACTTCGCGCATGTCCGTATAACGATCGACCGGATCCAAACTCAGACAACGTTCGATAATACCACGACGCTCTTCCAGTGCCTCGGTCGCTGGTTCTTGCGGCCAGGTGATGCCCGGCTGTTTCTCCATCCACTCGACGTATTGCCCCGGCTGTTGCAGAATCGTCGCAAACGACGACATCTGACTGCCTTTACGCAAGTCGTGATCATTGAGGAACTCTTGAAACAAGGCGTCCAGTCTAGGCAAATGACCCGTAATCAACTGATAAGCCACCACCCCGAATGAATACACATCCCACTGCTGCCCGCGACCATTGGAATAATCCCCCGTATTCAACTGTTCCGGGCTGGCATAAAAGCCCATGTCACCCATTTCCAGATAATGCAAACCATCCACATATCCCTGCCCCCAGTCACTCAAACGAATCTGATGACCCGTATTGAGGCTGCCACTGAGAAAAACATTGCTCGGTTTCAAACCCACATGAATCACCCCATAACGGTGTTCAAATGCCAGCGCGTCCGCAATCTGATCCACCAAACCAAACGCCTGATCTTCATCCAGGCGCCCAATCAGAGTGGTAATATTATCGCCGCGCCATTTTCCCGACTCCGCTTCCCGATGGCCATGCAACGAAGTGATCTGATAATAAGGATTATCCACCAGATTGTAGCCATACAGATCCACCAGACCCGGATGCGCCGGAGCACGTGCGAGACGCTGCAGATTTTCCTGCACCAGCCCGGGCTTGATCGCCAAGGCCTTGAGAATATTGACCACCCGGTCCTCACCCGTCTCGGAGCTGGCGCGATAAACAAATCCGCAACCGCCTTCCCCAATCAGTTCTTCAAACTGATAACCCTCTATCTCTGGAAGATTCATTCCTCTATGAGCCCAATCAACTAGCCTTACGCGCTGCTCTGCTCATTTTTAATGCTAAATTTTTCACTCTCTATCCCCGCTCTGTTAAATCACAGCGACACTCGATTGATTTTGCGTTCACTTTCCTTGCAAAATAAATTCTACAATGCTATCCCATTCCACCTCAATCTGCTCTGGATCGATCTCCTGACGCCCGGCTCGATTATACCAATAAGCCGCATTGCCCAGATCTCCCTCAATGGTATGTAAAAGAGCGTGAATCCATGAGCCCAATGGCGTATCTATATCCTGCGCCACATCATGAGCTTCATCCCAACGATCTTTTTTAGTCCACCACAAAGCCGACAACTCCAAACCCAGGCCCTCGGGCGGTTCTGCGTCATTGGCCACTGAAACAAGCAACTCTTCTACTGTATTCATCGTTCTTACACTCTATCCCATTCACGCCCTGCGTAAAACAGAACCCTGCAAACTTTTTCACCCTTTCCAAACTTTATTATGAGTCGCCCACCTGCCAAATTCAATCCCGAACCCTTTGCCTACCACACCGAACTCGAAATCGACATCGAGTCCCTCACCAATCTCGGCCAGGGCCTCGGCCGGATCGACGGCTGGGTCGTATTTGTGCCCTTCTCACTGCCCGGCGAACGGGTTCTGGCGCGCATTTTCCGCAATCACAAAGGCCACAGCGAAGCCGATCTGATCAATGTGATCAAAGCCTCGCCGCACCGGGTGGAAGCCCGCTGTGAACTTTTTGGCACCTGCGGAGGCTGTCAGTACCAAAACTACGCCTACCAGCAGCAATTGCTCTGGAAACAAACCCAGGTCAGCGAACTGCTCAGCCACATGGCCAAAATCGACGCCGAGGTTTTACCTGTCATCCCCTCACCGCGCGAGTGGGGCTACCGCTCAAAAATCACCCCACATTTTCAAAAACCCAAAGATGGCAAAATCGAGAACATCGGATTTCTCAGAGCCGGAGTGCGCTCGCAGCTGATCGATGTCAAACAATGCCCGATCGCCTCCGATGCCATCAACCGGGCCCTGCCCAAATTGCGCAAACTAGCCCACGCCGAAGCCCTCACTTATCGCAAAGGCGCCACCCTGCTATTGCGGGACTCGGCCGAAGAAGGCGATGTCGTCATCACCCGTAACAACGAAGTCTGCGAAGAACACATCGGTGACCTGAAATTTCAATTTGCCGCTGGTGAATTTTTTCAAAACAATCCCTCGATCCTGCCCGCCTTCACCCAACACGCTCGCGACGAAGCGCTCAATGCGGGCAGCGGCCGCCCCGCCAACCGTTACCTCATCGACACCTACTGCGGCAGCGGACTTTTTGCCGTCTCCTGCGCGTCACATTTCGAACAAGTCTCCGGCATCGAAATCAGCGAAGCCGCCATCGAATGGGCCAAGCGCAACGCCAAACTCAACCAACTCGACAACTGCCGGTTCCAACAAGGCGACGCGCTGGCGATCTTTGCCGACATCGACTTCCCCGCTGATCAGAGCGCGGTCATCATCGACCCGCCGCGCAAGGGATCCAATCCGGGATTCATCGAGCAATTATTGACTTTCGCCCCCGCCACCATCGTTTACATTTCCTGCAACCCCGCCACCCAGATCCGCGACCTCGAGCTGCTCCTGGCTAACGAAGAATATGAACTCAGCAAGATCCAACCCTTCGACCTCTTCCCCCACACCCGCCACCTGGAATGTGTCATCACTCTAAACAAAAAAACCCTCTAACTCCCCTACCTCCTATAGCCTAATACCCTACAGCCTACAGTCCACCCCCCTACCGCCTTCCCCATGAAACGAAGAACCTTCCTAAAAAGCTCAGCCGCACTCGCCACCGCCACCTTGCCCCCCCAACAGTCACAGGCCGACGACTCCCCCCTCATCCGCTCAATCGAAAAAATCACCCTGCGAAAAAACCGCGACGGCAAAGGCACCACCTGGTTCCATCCCCGCGCCTGCATGATCCCGGCGGAGGGCGATTCCAAAAATCCCATCGCCTTCATGACCCTGCAGGAGATCGCCGGTTCGGATTTTTTCGGCCCGGTCCATTTTAGTCAATCAAGCGATCTCGGTCAAAGCTGGACGGATCCCACAGGCATCGCCCCACTCGCCCGCTACCCGGTGCCCGATCACGAAGGCCTCAAGCAGGGTGTCTGCGACGTGGTGCCACAATACCATCCGGCCAGCAACAGCATCCTCGCGCTCGGCCACAATGTTTTTTACCGCGGCAAACACTTCGCCAAAAAGGATCAACTCGCTCGTTTCCCCGCCTACACCGTACGGCAACCTGACGGCACCTGGACCTCCTTGAAAAAACTCGAGTGGGACGACCCGCGCGGCGCATTCATCTACACCAACAACTGCGGTCAACGAGTGGTGCTGCCCAATGGCGACATCGCCATGTCTTTCACCTTCGGAGCCAAATCCACCGCACGCTCCGTCGCCGGTGTCATTTGCTCCTTCGACGGCGAGACCCTCAAGATCAAAAAAGTCGGCCCCGCTATCACCAGTGACAAAGGCCGCGGCCTGCTCGAGCCCTCGGTGACCCAATACAAAGAGAAATTCTACATGACCATCCGCGCCGAAGACAATCACGGTTATCTCGCGGTCAGCGACGACGGTTTGAACTACTCTGACAAAATTGAATGGAGCTGGGATGACGGTGAAGCGCTCACCATGTCCACCACCCAACAGCACTGGCTGACTCATAGCGACGGTTTGTTTTTAGTCTACACCCGTAAAGACTCGTCCAACAGCAAAGTGATCCGCTGGCGCGCGCCGCTCTTTGTCGCCCAGGTTGATACCAAAAAACGCTGCCTCATTCGCTCCACCGAACAAGTAGTATTGCCACTGGTCGGTGACGGCGTCAACGACCCCGACAACGTCGCCCTGATGGGCAACTTCAACGTCACCAATGTCAGCCCAGATGAATCATGGGTCACCGCCGGAGAATGGATGCCCAGAAAATCCGCCAAGGGCAATGTCGTGCTAGGCAAAATCCGCTGGAACAAAAAAAACACCTTACCCTTGTATTAGACCGCCATCATGCTTGCCATCGACCTCACCAACCAAACCGCCCTCATCACCGGTGCTTCGCAAGGCATCGGCGCCCAAATCGCCCGCACACTGCATGCAGCGGGAGCTAAGGTCATTCTCAACCATCCGGGTTTTGGGCAGAGTGCCGCCGACGCGGCAACACTGGCCAACGAACTCAGTCAACAACGGGAAAATTCCGCCTTTGTCTTTGCCGCCGACATCTCCGATGCCGAAGCGGTGCAGAAAATGATGCAGGACATCAAAAACACGGATGCCCTCGGCGGCATCGATTTTTTGATCAACAACGCCGGCATCCTCCGTGATCGAACGATCAGCAAAATGTCACTCGAAGATTGGAATGCTGTCATCAACGTCAATCTCAGCGGCACCTTTTACGTCGCCAAGTACGGCCTGGAAATCATGCGTGATGGAGGGGCCATCGTCAGCCTGGGCAGTATCGCCGCTTTGCAGGGATTTTATGGTCAAAGCAATTACGCCGCCGCCAAAGGCGGCGTGCATGCCATGACCCGGGTATTAAGCCGCGAGTGCGCCAGTCGTAACATCCGTGTCAACGCCATCGCCCCGGGAGTCATCGCCACCCAAATGGTCGAAACCATTCCCGACAATGTGCGCGACCTGATGTTAAAAAACGTGCCCCTACGCCGCCTCGGCGAACCACGCGAAATCGCCGAAGTTGCCGCCTTCCTCTGCTCCCCGCTTGCCTCCTATATCACCGGCCAAACCATCGAAGTCAACGGCGGCTGGCGCGGCTGATCCCATTCTTCATTTCTCATTTCTTACTTCCCCCATGCCTCCCGCAATTTCCACCGCCACCGAAGCCATCGCCGCGATTCCCAGCGGCGCAACCGTCGCGGTCAGTGGTTTTGTCGGAGCCGGCCATCCGGAATTGCTCACCACCGCACTTGAAGAACGTTTCCTGGCAAGCGCCCAACCCCGTGACCTCACCCTGGTTTACGCCGCCGGACAAGGCGATGGCAAAAACCGGGGCCTAAATCATCTTGCCCACCAGGGTTTGCTCAAACGAGTGATTGGCGGCCACTGGAACCTGGCGCCCAAGTTGGGAACCCTTGCGCTGGAAAACAAAATTGAAGCTTACAATTTTCCCCAAGGCGTAGTGTGCCAACTGTTCCGGGAAATTGCCGGGAAACGCCCGGGAGTGATCACCAAAGTTGGGCTCAATACTTTCATCGATCCCAATAACGAAGGCGGTCGCCTCAACCAAAGAACTAAAGAAGAACTGATCGAACGGCTTGAACTGGACGGCGACACTTGGCTGCGTTACCGCAGTTTTCCCATCACCGTCGCCCTCATCCGGGCGACCAGCGCAGATCCTCAAGGCAATCTTTCCGTCGAACACGAAGGCCTCATCGGTGACATCCTGCCTATCGCCCAAGCCGCCCGCAATCACGGTGGCATCGTTATCGCCCAGGTCGAACGAATCGTGGAACGGATCAGCGACCCCAAAGCTGTTCGTGTGCCCGGCATCCTGGTCGATTTTTTAGTCGAATCACCGCAGGACAAACAAGCTCACCAACAAACCTTCGCGGAATCTTTCAATCCTGCTTATGTCACCACCCGTGACAACAAAATCTCCACCACACCCCAAACCCTGCCTTTCTCCTGTCGCAAAATCATCGGCCGACGAGCGCTTGAGGAAATCCGCAGTGGCGACATCGTTAACCTCGGCATCGGCATGCCGGAAGCCATCTCCTCAGTGGCCGCCGAAGCAGGCCGCTTGGAAGAATTCACCCTCACCCTGGAATCCGGCCCGATCGGCGGCGAGCCCGCCAGTGGCCTGAGTTTTGGCTGCAGCAGCTATCCCGACGCCATCATAGACCAGCCCTCACAATTTGACTTTTACGACGGCGGCGGCATTGATCTCGCAGCGCTGGGCGCGATCGAAATTGATCAACTGGGCAATGTCAACATCACCCAATTCGGCAATCGTTTTGCCGGCGTTGGCGGTTTTGTCAACATCACTCAAAACGCCCGCCGCGTCATCTTTTGCGCCCCGTTCCGGGTCAAGGGACTCACGGCCAAAGTTTGTGATGGCAACCTGACCATCACCAGCGAAGGACAAATCCCCAAATTTGTTAAGCGCGTGCAACAAGTCGCCTTTCACGGCCCCTCTGCCATCGAACGCGGGCAAGAAGTCCTCTACGTCACCGAACGCGCCGTCTTCCAACTCACCGCAGACGGCCTCTCCCTCATCGAAACCGCCCCCGGCATCGACCTGCAAAAGCAGATCCTCGACCAAATGGAATTCCAACCCCTCGTCGACCAACTTACAAAGATGCCGTCAAGCTGCTTTGATCCTTAAACAAAACATCGAATACAGAGCCGATGAATTGTAGGGCGACCACTCCGGTTGCCTAGGCAAATAAGGCGAAGGGAAACAATGTTATACCATTTAAACAGTTAAATTGTCGGAATGCCGGAGAGATTTGCCGTCAAATCAAGGCGTCGCGAAGGAGTGTAGCGGGCTACACGACTGAGCGAGAACGCTGAGTTGACGGCAAAGATCCTGGATTCTACCAATTGGCGCGAAGCGCGTCTTTCAAAACCCCATAGACATCCATTGCGATGATATAACTGTGAAAATGGTATTACACCGCATAGCGAAGTATTTTTCATTTATCGCGCTTGCCACTGCCCTCTTGTTCTTCCTTGAGCTGATGGTTATAGATCTTCCATATCCTGAATACATAACTACGGCTTAGCGGTTCGGCTGCTTTTTTGTTATGCTCGGTTTGATTATAGCAGCTTCGAATTTTCCAAAAATGTGACTACGAGGCACGGCACCCCAGAAGCGACTATCGTTTGCATTGTTTGTGTTATCTCCAAGAACAAAATATTCGCCCTTAGCCAGGGTTATCTTCATAATCGAAACCGAAGGCGGATTCTTCATCGCCGCTAACCCAAAATAACGAACACCTTTAATCGTAGGGGGCAGTTTCAGCGGCGTTCCCCCGATCAGAATTTCGGATCCAGCGTAATCCACAGTTTCTCCCGGCATCCCAACTACCCGCATAATCCAAATTTCTTTCGATGGCGTAATGCCTCCACCCGGATAAACGGCTTTGGGTGGCTCGAAGGTCACTATATCCCAGCGATCCGGATCGGTGTTCCAATAGGCGCTGCGATCCACCATAACATCGGTTCCGGCGGGTATTGTCGGATCCATCGAGGATGTGGGCACATGATAGCGCTTCTTCGTGCACGAGCCCAGTGATATGACCAGAACCAAACAAAGGGCGAGGAGTCTCAGTAGATGCATTTCCCGGGTAACGTTTCGAGTGAGCGGGCCGCCGACCGGCAGCGAGCTTTCGTATTCAGATTAAGGTTCAAAATATTCATTTAGGTTTCGATTTCAGGAAGGTAGCGGGTTGATCTACCATGATTTGTTCGTTGTCACCTATGTAGCGAATCGTTGCCAAAAAAGATAGCCAATATAGCCGATTAGAAGCGCTCGAACAACCAAGCTAAATTTGGAATAACCAAGTTTCCCACGCTCACGCTGAACTTCGAATGGCAAATCTAACTTCCAGAACCTTCCCCAATTCAGTCCAAAATGATAACTTGTGCCGGCAGTATCGAGCCTAAGGACATATCCAGGTATGAAAAATGTCGATCTAATTGAAGATAGAACCGCAGCATCTAATTCTGAATACAATATGTTCCAATCGCCACATTCGATGTGATCGTCGTAAATTTTTAGCGTCGCCCGACGGGAAACCACCCAATTAGGCGAGTAGCGCATTTGATCGCCAGCCGCAGTGGTCGCTTTGGTCATGCATTTGTGCAGTAGAGTTGACATTCTTGTTAGATCTTATGGCTGATGAAGATTAATCAGCCGCACATTTGCATTTAAAGAACAGGTGTCATCGTTGTTCAATTTCTCGTGGGCTATTCCGGTTGCCCGGAACAGAGCCACATGTTTAACGCAGTCACCCAACCGTCGGTCGGGAGCTGCAAGGCATAAACAATGAACTAACGATAACACCATGAAAAAAACATACTACATCGGACTGGACGTACACAGCCGAGCGTAGCGAGACAGGTTCCCTGACTCAAGCCTTTTATCAGGAATCAACGAAACAATCGCTATCGCCTACACATTTTCGGGAGCCGCAGCAAGGCGGTCTATCACGGAGAATGCGCAGGCAGCAATCGCGCCGCAGAAGCCGCTTTACGCAAACTCGCCAAAAAGCTCGGGATCAAATTCAAAGAACTCAAAGTTTGTTATGAGGCTGGCCCCACAGGTTTTGTGCTCGCCAGGCGTCTTCGTAAGCTTGGCCTAGAATGCGCGGTGATGTCACCGTCCAAGACCGAACGTAAACCTAATGAAAAAGTTAAAACCGATAAGAAAGATGCTCAAAATATTGCCAAACTTTTCCGTAATGGAGACATCACCGAGGTTCGTGTGCCTCCGGCCCTTGATGAAGCTGTGCGTGATGTCTGCCGCGCTCGAACTGATGCCAGTGATGATCTCCGCCGGTCAAAACAGCGACTCAACGCATTTCTCCTGCGCAACGGGCATCGTTATTCGGGCAAAAGTCGTTGGACTCCCTCGCATATGCGTTACCTCCGTACTTTAACTTTACCTGATTTGGTACAAAAAATTGTGCTCGAAGAATACATGCAAGCCATCGATTCCGGCATTGACCGACTGCAAAGACTTAAGGATAAAATGAATCAAATCTTACTTGATTGGGAATGGGAGCCTATTGTGCGTGCTCTCATGGCTTGTAAAGGTTTCCAAGAGGTCGCAGCCATGACTGTTATAAGCGAACTGGGTGATCTTCGTCGTTTTGAGCACCCACGTGAACTCATGGGGTTCCTTGGGCTTGTGCCCTCCGAAGGAACTACTGGCACGAGGCGGCGACAGGGAGGGATCACAAAATGTGGCAATAGTCATGCTCGTTGGATGCTTGTTGAATGCAGTCAACATTATCGTAAAGCCCCGATGATAAGCACGGGGATCACTCTGTTTCATAAACTCCAGGAAGTTGACCACAATCCGCCCAAGCTCCGACGAGCTCGGCTCGGCCCATTGATGCCCCTTCGGGCAGCCTGCGGCTGTCTATCTCACTACGTTCGGTTCTCGCTTGGATCCCCGGATCATGGACAACTTCCTTCCAAGGAAATTCGGATAAAACAACCGCATCAGAATCACAAAAAGAACAAACCCACATTTAAGACAGTAGAATTGAGGCGAGGAGCACGAACAGGCGCAAGGCCAGCCCTTGGCGACGTTATGAGCTTATCCTGTTTAGACAGGTGAGTGCTCGAGTAGAGAGGAAGAAGTAGGGCCATCGGTGAAGACAAAAACTGTGGTAACCAGTCCACGCATATCAGCATACCCGTCTGCGCGAAATCGCATCACCACGCCAAGTTCCTCGTTTCAACTCTGCTGTCACCCCCAAATATTAACCCATCAACAAAATGATAGGACAGGAGAGTTTTACCCACTTGACAAATCATCAGCCATATCAACGGTTTGAGTCAACCGAATGCCTGACCGAGGGCACGCTTTGACTTCTCGTTTAATAATTTAATGGCCATAAGGGTTTCAACAGGAGGCGGGTCAGGTGTTCGGTTCGACGGCTTGTTCTCCTTTTATTGGTTCTTCGACGGTCAGGTATGAGCCAGGCAATGAACTTGCTACAGCACGAACGATCTCAACTTGCAGATTCATGAGCACTGGCCACCGATTTGTGGGCAGTTCTATGATCGCAATGACCCAGCCAGAAAGGTTCTGCTGGTATCTCAGATTCTTATCACACAGAATACAAAGGTCGAACCCTCCATCCAAATGCCCCAAGAGTTCACCATTCTCCATACCACCGAATCCTTCTCGCTGAACGCTGGTGACATCGTGATCTGGAAAGAACTTCCGCAACGGCCACGGCACGTTCTCGTCGAAAACGATTCTCATTCGGGTTTGTTCTCAAGGATACGAAGAAATTCTTCGGCATCCGAACGAGGAACGGACGGAAAAAATTCTAGAAACTGGGCCAGCGTGAAGTCGTCGTTGAGATAATCGAGAAGCGTCTGAACTGGCACTCTAGTTCCGGTAAATACGAGTGCTCCGCCCAGAACATTGGGGGACGAAGTAATAGGAGAATGGTCGAGCACTGCCATAGCAGGGAAAGTATAATCGAAATCGATCGTGTGTAAAAGCCCTATTTTCTTAGGAGAACGCTTGAGTGCTACGACAGGCTACCTGAGAGCGCGCTTTAGGTTCAAGGTTAATGTTTGGATTTTATGTGAATTTCAACTCACAGCGGGTAGCCTGTTCGCAGCCACGATTTGTTCTCCCGTAGATTTGATTTATGCGTGCAGGGCGTGTAAAACAGCTTCTGGATCACGCTCTACGACTCGCAATAAGGCTTTGGCTGGCCCTTCGGGTTTGCGGTGCCCTTGCTCCCAATTCTGCAAGGTTCTTACACTAACACCAATAATTGCCGCAAACCTAGATTGAGATAAGCCAAGATTTTCTCTAATAAGCTTTGGATCAGGTTGGTTGTGAACAAACACTCTCGATGGTTTACGATTACCCTTCTTTATTTCTCCAGATTCTTTGATGCTTTCACAGAGTTGTTGGAAATCTATATCGTTCATGATTCTAAATGTTTGTCGATCAAGTCTCGGAGAATTCGAGCTTGCTCTGATGTTATATTTTCGCTTTTGCTTTTTGTATACGCATAGAGAAGAAATATCTCCTCGGCGCAGACAAGATAATAAATGATGCGTATCCCTCCGCTCTTGCCCTTACCTGGTAGCCTCCAAGAATTTTTCGTAATCCACGTGACCGCTGTATGATGTCGCCAGCTTCTGGGTCAGTAATAAGAACCTGCTGAAATTCTGCATACGACTCGTCGCTGATGAGCTTAGTGACCTGCTCGGTAAAGACAGAAGTCTCATAAAATATCATCTATGTAGGGACTATACGTCATAGACGTATTTGAGCAATGTTTATTTCTTGAGGAGAACGTCGAGCACAGGCAACCCGCTACTGGCAGCGAGCGTTCGTGTTCAGGTTGAGGGTTAAAGTTTTCATTTAGATTTCGACTGGAGACTAGTAGCGGGTTGCTCTGCTGCGTTTTGTTCTCTCATTGCTGAGGTCAAAAGTACATCGCGCGCCCACCCGCTTAAAGTCCTGTCACTTGCAGCCTCAAAACAAATTTCTTTTTCACTTTGAGTCATTCTAATGAACAGTGACTCAGTGAATTTAGCGGCTTCCGGCTTTGCTGCAAAATTATTTCCTTTAGGAGCTGGCATTAGAACTAGCAGTTGAAGACGCGATACCTGTCATTGTGAGCAAAGATAGAACATAAAATTTTTCGTCGTCGTCGTAGACTGTAGCAAAGGTGCCTTTAGGTGAAAGAGAAATGTAATCTCGGTGTGGTACAAAATACTCATTCCCATCGGCCATCCTTAACGAAAAAGGGTTGCCGCTTTCAATAGCTGCTTCGACTTGGCTTCTGCTCATGCATAAAAGATAATCCTCACCGAAGTATGCGCAAGCACATTCTTTAAAAGAGAACAGTATAATATGGAACTGTCCTGAATAACTGTTATTCTGGACAGTCTGTATAATAGTTACAAAGGTAACCCGTCTGGGCAGACTTCGTCTCCTACACTTCGCAACCAGATTTTATCTGGATACGAGGCCTTGTAAAGAAAATTAGGGTTAATTTTTCTAGAAAAGTAAGCCGTCTAAGTAAAATCCAACGGACTTGGCGCTCCGGCTCCTCGCCTTTTCATCACATGTAGGTAATTCATCGTTGTGGACACATCGGCGTGCCCTAACAAATCTTGCACGGTTCGGATATCCACACCACTCTCAAGAAGATGAGTAGCGAAGGAATGCCTGAAGGTATGACAGGAAATTCGTTTTGGAATTCGCGCTTTATTTGCTGCTACTTTCACTTGGCGCCCCAGCGATTTCTCATGCAAATGATGTCGTGCCACGTGCCCTGTTCTCGGATGGGCACACAGTTTGGCGGAGGAAAAAATATGTTGCCAGAGCCATTCCTTTGCCGCATTGGGATACTTACGCCGCAGGGATTCAGTCAAATGCGCTTCCCCAAGCCCCATTTTTAAATCAGCTTGATGTTTTTCTTCGGCGAGACGCAAATAAGCCTTCAAATGCAGCTCTAAAACATTGGGCAATGGAACCATCCGGTGTTTGCCCCCTTTTGCATCGTGAATGGTGATGGCTCCTTGACCCTCAATCTTAAAACCTCACACGTCCTCAAACCACTGCCATACATCAATTGTGCAATTAATTTCCACGGAGTTCCAAGGAAGCCTATCACTTTTTTCACTTCCTCCCGAGTCATCACCGTGGGCGGGCGGCGATGACCTCTCCAGGCCGGTTTATAATCGAGCTCAAGCTCTTCGATACCATACACTTTTTTAGCCAATAAAACCAAGGCGTTGAGTGCTTGTTTCTGAGTTGATGGAGCAACTTGCCTTTCCAAAGCGAGGTATTCCAGGTAGAGGCTGAGAGATTTGGGATTAAACTCCCATAAACTCTGCTGCAAACGTCGCAGCCTGAATTTGGAGAACCTCACAATCCAGGAAATATAAGTTTTTTCCGTCATCACGGCCAAGCCCGCCAATCGAATCGCTTTTTGGCTCTCTTGAACCATGTCTTCAATGGCCTCTTTTTTCCCCTTAACCGGAAGGCGGTCTTTGGGACTCGAGCAAGGTAGGTTCGCAGCATTCATGCGAGTGCGGGATTGCGCAGGTTTGGTCTCTCGGCAGAGGGTGCGGTGCGAACTCTCCAAGTCTACTGAGCCCCTGCCAATCAAAATTTTCCGCCCAGTCTAATGACGCCACTTTTTTTGCCCACAATTCAATCGCCTCGACCGCTTGAATATAGTGCCAGTCCTGCAAATCCGATTTTCTACCCAGATTTTCGAAAAAATTTCGCGACGCCGCCTCATTCTTCCCGCCCCCCGCCTTCATCCAATGGCTCACCCAACGACCATAATGCGGATGGGTCGTTTTTTTGATTTTCGGATCCTGCCTGAGTAGATCCATATAACGCTGCCAGTCAGAACTGCCAGCCTGTTGATTAAGCGGGTTTTTACTGTTCGTTTGAACAGTTTCCGCAATTTCGCTTGTGATAACAAGGGAAATCTTCTTTTTACCATTTTTCCTGGTAAGCAGCCACGAAAAATGCTTGATCAAACCGAAATTAAATAATTTGCTTTTGTCGCCAAAGGCAAATATGGGTGTTTATCAGCATCGCGACATACATCAACGAAGATTTGGCCGCGCGGCTTCAAGCTGGGCAGGAATTGCCGGTAGCTTTGACTATCAACGCACTGGCGCGGCATTATGATGTCAGCTTCACCCCGGTGCGCACGGCGGTGGAGCAATTAACCCTGCAAGGTTTATTGATCAAAAGTCCCAACGGTCGTCTGGCCCGCGCTACGCCCGGCAAAAATGGCGCGGCAGTAAAGCCGGGCAAAACGTCCTTACCCACACGAGCGCGGGATTCTTATGCTTTGATCTCCAGCGATCTGATTGATCTGAGCTTAAAAGGTGAAGCCGTCTATTTGCGCGAAGAAGCTACGGCGGAAAAATACAGCCTCAGCCGTTCCGCGGTGCGCAATATTTTTCATCGCCTGGCGGGCACCGGCATCCTGGATCACATTCCGCGGCGCGGCTGGCGGCTGCGGGTTTTCTGTCAGGAAGATCTCGATGCTTTCAGTGATGCACGCGAAGCGCTCGAGCTCAAAGCGCTGGAACTGGCGATTCCCCAACTGGTGGAAAAGGATCTGCAGCAGATGCTCGACCACAATCGTATGCCATCAAACCCTCAGGATGAGCCTATGATTGATAATTCGTTGCATGTCTATTTCATCGACAAAGCGGATAACTTTTACATCAGGGATTTTTTCGAACGACACGGCAGCTACTTCTCGATGATCTTCAAAAAGGAAGCCAAAGACCGTGATGCCGCATTGGAGACAGCACACGATCACCGTAAAATCCTGACCGCTTTGTTAAACCAAGAATGGCAAGCGGCGCGCAAGGCTTTGTCCCGACACATCCGTTTTAATCATCCGGTTTTGAATAAAATCTAAAACCGTGGCAAAAAACATTCCCCCCATGAGATACAAGCCTTCCATAAAACTTCTTATCATATTAAGCTTATCTAGCTACGCTTGTTTGCAAACCCAGGCGGCTAATAGCGAGGCGGAAAGTTCCGCTGCTAAAAATGACAAAACGAAGACCTACCTTGATAAAGTCAAGCCGGTGCTGAAGGAACGTTGTTACGCCTGTCATGGCGCGCTCAAACAGAAAAAGGATCTGCGTATTGATACCGCACAGCAGATCATCGACGCGGGCATCGTCAAAAGCGGCGAGCTGATCAAACGCCTGACAGCTGCCGATGCGGAAGACCGCATGCCGCAAGAAGGGCCGCCTTTGCATGCTGAGGAAATCGAGGCGATCCGCGAATGGATCGCAGCCGGCATGCCAGTGCCAGCAGATGAAAAACCAGAGGATGACCCGGCTTCTCACTGGGCATTCCAACGCATTGAACGCCCTGTTCTGCCACCGCATGACAAAAATGACAATGCCATCGATGTTCTGCTGGCAGTCAAACAAGCGCAGCTCGGCTTGAAACCCCAGGCTCAAGCTCCACGCTCGCTGCTGATTCGTCGGCTCTATTTGGATTTGATTGGTCTGCCACCCACCCGCGAGCAAGCCGCCAGCACCGCGCCTTTTGAATCGATTGTGAAAGAACTGCTGGCGAGTCCACACTACGGCGAACGCTGGGGGCGTCATTGGATGGACGTGTGGCGTTATTCGGACTGGTACGGACTTGGCAAACAAGTGCGCAACAGCCAAAAACATCTATGGCATTGGCGTGATTGGATCATCGACTCGGTGAATCATGATAAAGGTTATGACCGCATGTTGACTGAAATGCTGGCGGGCGACGAGTTGGAGCCAGACAATCCCGAAGTGGTCGCCGGCACTGGGTTTTTGGCGCGCAACTATTACCTCTTCAATCGCACCACCTGGCTCGATGATACGGTTGAGCATACCAGCAAAGCTTTTCTGGGTCTGACGATGAATTGTGTCAAATGCCACGACCACAAATACGACCCGCTTGAGCAGACGGACTACTACCGCTTCCGCGCTATCTTCGAACCCCATCAGATTCGCCTCGATGCGATCGCCGGTGAAACCGATTTTGAAAAAGACGGGCTGCCGCGCGCTTTTGATGCTGATCCGGATGCCAAAACCTTGCTGCATATCCGTGGCAACCCGACCACCCCCGATGAAAAAATAAAGATCAGTGCAGGTGTGCCCTTGATACTAGCCAGTTTCGCTCCGGCAGCAAAAAAAGTGAACTTGCCAGCCTACGCCTGGGCGCCCGGTGCTCGTGATTATGTGCAGCAGGACCAACTGGCTGCAGCTCACGCCAAACTCGATTCGGCTCAAAAATCTCTGACCAAAGCTAGGCAGTCGGCGGCGGGTCATAAAAGCGCTAAAAACACGAAGCCCAAAATAAACGTCACAGGGAAAGAGCAGGCTTCATTTCTGCAGGATAATTTCGACCGAGCGCGCCCGGAACTGTGGGATGTGGTTGGCAATGGATGGAGCTACAACGGCGGCATTCTGATCCAGACGACGTCGTCCAGGGATCAGCAATATGTGCGTTCTAAAATTCCCCACCCTGCCGACTTTGACCTGACACTCGATTTCCGCACCACCGGTGGCGCCACCTACAAATCGGTGGGCATTCGTTTTGATGTGACGGATGACGGGAAAAATTCTCACACGGTTTATGCTAGTGCGCATGAAAAAGGCCCCAAGGTGCAGATTTCCCACACTCACAATAGCAAAACCTCCTACCCGAATGCGCGAATCTCCTATCCGGTGAAGGTCAACGAGGACTACAAATTGCGGGTGCAGGTGCGTGGGAGTTTGATCAATGTATCGCTCAACGGAAAGTTTTTGCTCGCCTACCACTTGCCCAATCGCAATGCCAACGGCGGCATTGAGCTGTTTGCCTTTGATGCCACAGCTGAATTTGATTCGATAGCGCTGCAGCCCTTGCACAAGGGGCTTGAGTTGAAAAAATCTGGCACGGCGGCTAAAAAAGCACCCGCCATGGATCCGGCAGAACAGATCAAGCTCACCGCGGCTAAGCTGAAAGAAGCTCAATTAGGGCTGCAACTGCTCGAAGCCAGAATCGCCGCCGACAAAGCAACGCTGTTGGGTGAAAAGCCAAACAAGAAAAATAAACCGGCGCTCAATGCAGCGCGACTCGAACGTGAATATGCGGTGGTGCAGGCCAAACTGGCAGTGCTCACCGCGGAAGCAGGCAAGTTAAAAGCAGCGCAGAAAACCCTCAAGACGGCTCAGGCCAATCTCAAAAAAACGGATGCCAAATATCAGTCTTTACGCGGCAGCTTCAAGGCACTGGAAACCCCCGAACACAAAGAGCCTCAATATGCTGCTACCTACTCGCGCAGCAGCACCGGTCGCCGCCTGGCGCTCGCCCAGTGGATGACTTCGCGTGAAAATCCGCTGACTGCACGAGTGGCAGCCAACCACATCTGGATGCGCCATTTTGGTGAGCCTCTGGTGGAATCGGTGTTTGACTTTGGCTTGCGCGCGCCACTGCCCGAGCACATCGAACTGCTGGATTACCTCGCCGCCGAACTGATGGAATCCGGCTGGAGCATGAAACATTTGCATCACTTGATCGTGACATCAAAAACCTGGCGAAGAAGCTCCTCTAACTTTAATGCGAATGCCGCCACCCTGGCCAAGGATGGGAATAATGTCTTCTACTGGCGGATGAATGCCCGGCGAATGGAGTCGGAAGTGATCCGCGATTCGATGGTGCATCTGGCGGGGGAGCTGGATAAAAAAATGGGCGGCCCGTCGATCAAACCTTCGCAGAATGCCCGGCGACGCAGTATTTATTTTCTCCATGACCGGGATCACAAAGGCCCGCTGTTATCGCGTTTTGATGATGCGGACATCCTCGCTTGTTACCGTCGCAGTCAGAGCATCGTGCCGCAACAGGCGCTGGCGCTGTCAAACAGTGCGCTGTCGATTCGGATGAGTAAAGGGGTCTATGGCTTGTTTTATCAACAGCAAGAGGAGAGTGCATTTAGTGAACAGGTTTTCGAACACATTCTGAATCGCAAACCGGATGCAGAGGAACTGGCTGCTTGTGTCGATTTTATTGACGAACTACAAGCAGAGTCCACCCAAGCGGAAAGCCGTATCCGACTGGTGCATGCTTTATTCAATCATAACGACTTTATTAATATACGCTGATTTTTTAATGTGAGAACCGGGCAGGCGAAGCGCCCGCCCTACCCCCCCCTAAAACCATGAGTTCTGATATCACTACTGCCCTGAGTCGTCGCCAATTACTCCAGTATGGAGGTTTTGGTTTTGGCAACATCGCCTTGCAAAGTTTGCTGCAGGCCAAGAACAAGACCAACCCCTCGGGTCTGCCCTACCAATCGCCCAAAGCCAAATCGGTGATTTTTCTGTTCATGCGCGGGGGTCTTAGCCATATGGAGAGTTTTGATCCCAAACCCGAGCTGACCAAATACGCAGGCAAATCAATCGAAGAAACTCCCTACGCCCATGTGCTCGATCCAGAAAAATTCAAGGACTTGCGGGTGGTGGTGGTCAATGACGCCAATGGCAAACAACGCACCAAAATCTATCCGCTGCAGGTGGGTTCGAAGAGATACGGTCAAAGCGGGGCTCGCATCAGTGATTGGTTTCCGCATATCGGATCCTGCGCAGATGACATCTCCATCATTCGCTCGATGTGGACGACCGATAACAACCACGGCGCCCAAGTTCAGTTCTTTTCCGGACGCCACATGCTCGATCCCCGGGTGCCTACGATCGGAGCATGGGTTCACTATGGACTGGGATCGCTCAACGACAGCCTGCCACAATTCATCACCATGGGTTCACGTTTTTTCGATGTGCGTGACGGGCATTACCTCGGCCCGTCTCACGACGCGGTGACCTTAAAAGTGGATCCCAAAAATCCACTGGCTTTTGCCCAACCTGAGGAAAAAATCACGGAACGCGAGCAGCGTCTGGGTTTTGCCCTAGTTAATAAACTCAATCGTCTCAACAGCACGAAATTTCCCCATGATCCGGTTCTCGAAGCGCGGATCAAATCCTACGAACTGGCCTACCGGATGCAGACCGCGGTGCCGGAAGTGATCAATTTTGATAGTGAATCTGCCGCCACCAAAAAACTCTATGGTCTGGATCAAAAAGAAACCAAACCCTTTGGCGAACAGCTGTTGGCAGCTCGCCGTTTTGTCGAAAAAGGCACCCGCTTCATCCAAATCATGCATGGCACCGGAGCCGCCGGTTCCTGGGATCAACATTCGAAGTTAAAAGCCAAACACAGTGAGCTGGCGATGCAAGTGGATCGACCGGTGGCCGGTCTGATCAAGGATCTCAAACAACGCGGCCTGCTCGATGAAACGATTGTGGTTTTTGCCACCGAGTTTGGACGTTCACCAGGATCACAGGGCTCCGATGGCCGGGATCATCATCCCTTTGGGTTCAGTGTGTGGATGGCGGGCGGCGGGATCAAAGGCGGTGTGGTACACGGCGCGACGGATGAACTGGGTTTTCATGCCACTGAACATCCGCATTATGTCACCGACGTACATGCCACCATCATGCAGCAACTAGGCCTCGATGCACGCAAGCTCGAAGTGCCTGGACAAAAGCGTATCGACATGGACTTCGGCGAAGCGATCGAAGAGATTATCGCCTGATACCACTTCATCAGTGAAAATCAGTGTTTATCAGTGGTTTAAAAGAAACAAATATGGAAATTTGTATTACGAAGCGGGCAATCGGAGCGATCGCCCTACAGTAATTCCAGCAACTCTCCCGGTGTATCGATCACCACGCTCGCTCCATTCGCAATCAACTCCTCCCGTCCTCTGAAACCCCAGGAAACGCCCACTGCTTTGATCCCCGCATTCACCGCGGTTTGCATGTCAACCGAACTGTCACCGACAAAAATCGCTTCATCAGCACTCGCTCCCATGCTCTGCAGAGCATCCAAAGCCCCCGCCGCGTCAGGTTTCCTCGCCACCCCTTCGCGCTGACCCAGCACCACATCCCAAGCATGCTCCCCCAAAAACTCCTCCACACACTTCAGCGCAAAGACATGTGCTTTGTTAGTCAAAACCCCCGTCTTCACCGCTCGCTGCGACAGCTCCGCCAACAAATCCGTAATGCCGTCATAAACCCGGGTTTTATTTTTCCAGCGCTGCTGGTAAGCCTCTTTGTATTCAGCAAGCCGCAGCTCCAAAACCGCCGGATCCTCCACCTCACCGCAAGGAAAAATCCGCTGCACCAGCTTGCCCATGCCATCACCGATGAAAGTGCGGTAAGCCTCCACCGCATGCGTGGCATGCCCATGCGCCTGCAACACCGCGTTGCCCGAGTCAGCCAAATCATCCAGCGTATCGAGCAGCGTGCCGTCGAGATCAAATATAATCACCGTTTTTTTCATCGTACCGGATCAAATACCGCCCCATGATAAAACCACTTAGCGCCACGCCCCTTACAATGTTTTCAACTTCACATTGCGAAACCAAACCGGGTGGCCGTGAAACTGGAAGCCAATATGCCCCTTACGCGGCAGATCCTTCAAAGGTTTTTTGAACTTGTTCTTCGAGCCGTCCGGATTTTTGTTAGCCGTATCCCATTGATCGATATCCGCTTCGATAACCGTCTTCCCATTCAACACCAGAGTGATCTTCGGCCCCTTGCAGGTGAGCTTCATTGTATTCCATTCACCATCAGCTTTACCCGCAATTTCGGTGGGAGCCAGGGCATCGTAGAGTGATCCCAATACATTGCGCCCCTCATTGCGCTCGTGATACATATTGCTCGAAGCGATCTGAATCTCAAAGCCCCCTTGCACCGCGTTTTTCGGATCAGTGCGGAAAAACAAACCGCTGTTGCAATCCTTGGAGGTTTTGTATTCCAACACGATCTCAAAATCCTCATAAGCGTCTTTCGACCAGATGTAACCACCGATCTTGGCCACCGGCGAAAGCACCCCGTCTTTCAGTTCCCACGCCCCCGCTTTGTCCATCTTCCAATTCGCCAGACCCCCCTTCAACAAATCAACGCTTTCCCCCGCCCAAAGCGTGGAAGGCGCAGAAGACACCGTGACAGCAGTGATGATCGCCAAGGCGTTTAAGTAAAAAAATCGTTTGAGGCTGGTTATTGTTTTCATAAGTCGGAACTAAACTGCCAATACCTGTGATTGGCAAGTGAACGAGGAAAATCAAATACTTGCGTTTTCCCTGTATAAAAATCACAAACATCGCATAAACTAAAAGCTCACTCAGTTTCCCGCATGTCTAATTTTGAAATCACCTTCCTCGGCACCGCCACTTCCATCGGAGTTCCCGTCATCGGCTGCGATTGCCCGGTTTGCGAATCCGACGACCCGAAAAATAATCGCCTGAGAGCTTCCATTTATGTTAAGACTCCTGATTTTGAATGGGTGGTCGACACCGGCCCGGACTTCCGCACCCAATGCCTGCGAGAAAAAATTCAGCACCTCGACGCCGTCATCTACACCCATCAACACTCGGATCACGTGGTCGGCTTTGACGACCTGCGCCGCTTCACTGTTGGCGAAAACGCCGAGCTGCCGATTTATGCCACCCCCGAATGCATGGACGCGCTCAAGCGCAGTTTTGATTACGCGTTTAATGGCAAAAATCGCTACCGGGGTTATTTCAAACCCAAACCCCATCTGGTGGACGGCCCTTTCCAACTCGGCCAAACCCTGGTCACTCCCCTGCCGGTGATCCACGGCAAAGTCGAAACCATCGGCTATTTGTTCGAATCCCAAGGCAGCCGTGTCGCCTACATCCCCGATGCCAAGGAGATCCCCGACGAGACCCGAAAGCTAATCGAAGGTGTTGATGTGCTGATCCTCGATGCACTGCAACTCAGCCCCCACGCGACCCATCTCAGCATGGAGGAATCCTACCGCATCAGTGTGCAAGTAAGAGCCAAACAAACCTGGTTCACTCATTTCTCCTGCCGTATCGTTTACCACGAAGTTGAACTTGATCTTCCTGCCAACATCAAATGCGCCTGGGACGGTTTGAAAATCACTGCCTGATTTTTTGTCATGCCCGCACCCCTTGATCCAGTTTCCTACCCCGACGCTGCTCAACGATACCGTCGTTTCATCCAACAGGTTTTCCCCAGCTCCCTGGCAGAACAAAACCCGCAAGCCGCTAACAACGAAGCCGGCCCCGATTCCGAACTCGAAATGCAGGCACGCTGGTTCGCCGGTGAGTTCGGCAGGAACTTCACTTCCACCGATGGCAAAAAAGTCGAGATTATTCAGTTCGGCCACTGGAACCACAGCACCGGTCCGGATTTCACCGAATCAGCGGTGAGCATCGACGGGCATAAAAAAAACGGGTCGATAGAGATCGAACTCGAAGCCAGCAGCTGGGAGCGCCATGGTCACGCCGCCAATCCGGCCTTCGAAAATGTCGTGCTGCATGTCTTCCTCGCCAACAGTCAGAACCCGCAACGTTTTTTCACCCGCACCGCGCAGAATCACGAAGTCACTCAAGTGAGCATCGACTGGCTCAACCTCGACGACTGGGGACCACGACCGTGGAATCACTTGCCTGAAGCTCGGCTCGGCCGCTGCGCCGCTCCGCTGCGCGGCATGGATGACGACAAATTAACTTCCCTGATCACCGCCGCCGCCCAATACCGTTTGCAGAAAAAAACTCAGCGCTTAGTGGCTGCGGCACAAATCCATGGCAGCAACGAAGCGCTGTTCCAAGCTTTGGCAGCCGCGCTCGGTTTCACCCACAACCAGTTACCCATGCGGGTTCTAGCCCAACGCCTGCCGCTGAAATCCCTACTGCCACTGGCCAAACTTGATTGCGAAGCGCGCCTTTTTGGCGCCGCTGGTTACATCGAACTCGATTCTTTTGAAAACAGCGACGATGAAAAAACCCGCAGCTACCTCAAGGAGCTCTGGCAAAATTGGTGGCAGGTCCGCGATCTTTTGCAAAGCCCCGCCGAACGCCAACTCAACTGGCACCTCAGCGGCATCCGCCCGCTCAACCACCCCCAACGCCGCCTCGGCGCCTTGGTGGCCGTAGTCAACCATTGGCAAGAGTTCCGCAGCACCCTCACCCACTGCGAACAAGATCCCGTAACCGCCCTCAAAAATCTCAAGCACTACTTTTCCTCGCTGCAACACCCCTACTGGAACCGCCACTACACCCTGCGCAGCAAGCCCAGTGAAAAAAGTATGGCACTGATCGGGCGCGACCGTTTGCAGGACATCCTCGGCAATGTGCTGTTTCCCTGGTTGATGCGCGAGCAAAACGTCGCCTGGCAGCCCTACACCCACCTGCCCGCTTCCCAAATCAATCAAAAGCTACGCCGCGCTGTTCTACGGCTTTTTGGCAGCGACGAAGCAGCACGTGAAAACGCCCACCGGAACACCCACCATTTTTATCAACAACAAGCTCTGCTGCAGATCTACAGCGACTTTTGCCTCGAGGATTCCAGCGAATGCCAGGACTGCCCGTTTCCCGAACAACTCAGCCAATGGTGAAACCCTCCTCCATTCCCATCCCGCCAGATGATGCCCTCGATGCCTTCTCCGACAAGTTCGGCGCGGTCTTCGTAAAAGAAATGCGCCAGGGTCTGCGAGCGCACCGTTTTGTCGCCCCCTTTCTCACCCTGCACGCGCTGGCGTTTTTAGCCGTGGTCGGCCAATTGGCTTTCACTTTTTTTGCCGAGCTGGATAACAGCCCGGCTCTCTATGGCCTGCAATCATTTTTCGATGGCATGCTGGAACGCAGCTTCCTCACCCTGTTATGGTTTTTTGTCGGCATCGTCATGCCCCTGACCGGCATCAACGCGCTGCAAGCCGAACTCAACCACGAGCGCAACATCGACCTACTACTGATGTCCGGCCTTAGCCGCTGGCAAATCATTCGCGGCAAATGGCTGGTGCTGTGCTCTTTGAGCTTCCTCATCCTGATCTCGATGCTTCCCTACATGCTCACCCTATACTTCAGCGGAGGAATTGACTTGATTGGCCAGGTAAAAGAAATGTTCAAGCTCTGGCTTTTTAATGGCCTCATGTGCGCCGCCACACTGGCCAGCTCAGCTTACCGCCATCTTGTCATGCGGCTGTTGCTGATCGGACTGATTTTTTTCTCATCGCTACTCTCTTTTTTACTCACCCTGATCCCCGCGCATATCGGAGTTATCACTGGCTGGCACTGGCTGGATCGCGGTAGCTCCATGCTCAATCACCTGCTGCTTGTCCTGCTCTATCTGGCCTACAGTTTGCAACTAGGGCGCAGCTCACTGCGAATCTACGATAAACCCACCGACCCGCCCCATACCGGGCTGCTCATCATTCTGATCATTTTCACTCCTGTAGCGCTGGCTCTATTCCGGCTCATCGGTGGACCGATCGGCATGACGCTGGCGCTTATCGTAGCAGCGGCCATCACCCTCTCCATTGACCCCATGAGCAAAAAGCGGGATTAAAATACCTGGAGAGGCTAAACATGCCGAGAATACGGGATGCCCTTTTTCAGAAGATCGTTATACTATAAATCGATGCGATTTGCCAAAACAGTTTCATCCTTGCCGTCCCTGTTAGCGCTGACAGGGATCGTCTTTGGTTACACCTTTTTCTGCACAGGTGCCAAAGCACAACACAAAGTCAGCGCGTGGCGGCTCTTCGATACCAATACCCACGATTTGGTAGAATCGATTGAACAAGACCAACGGGAACTCGATCAATTGATCGCCCCCACCCAGATCCCCATCACGGGAAGCATCCGCGGTTATCAAACACAGGCTTCCGACCAGGCCAAAGCCAGCCCCCCGCTGCGCATTCAATTTGATTTCCCCGAAGCCGTCACCATCGATGGCCTTGCCCTTTATCCCGCCATCCGCCCCAGCCTCAGCGGCCCCCGCTCCTTTGGCATGCCCCGTCAGTTCCGTATTGCATTCAATCAACAAAGCGACCGCATCCGCACCACCTTCAGCCTGTCACCGACCAGCCCACCTGGCACCACCGATCCCTCCAACCCGCCCGCCTACGTCGTCCATAACAATAGCGCGCCCTCCTCCCCACTGCCGGTATGGATCAAATTCGCCCCGCGCACCGTTCAATCCCTCACCCTGCTGATCCCCCAATTGGGATTGATCAGCCAGGACTCGCAGAGCGGAGCTTCCCAATACGCCTGCCTGTTCACCGAAATCGAAATCTACCAGGGAGAAAATAACGTCGCTGCCCAGGCCAAGCTCTCCTCCCCCGATTCGCTCGAAAACTCCGACTGGGGACTGCGTTTTTTAACCGACGGCCACACTCCGCTGGAACAAACCCATTCACCCAACACCAAAACTTTCTCCAAACGGCGCTGGGCGACCGACTTATCCCAACGCAGAATACTCGTTTCCCGCATCGCCCAACAAAAACAAAAACTTAATCAACGCATTCAACAACAGAATAATTTGCTTAACATTACCGCCGCCACCCTGATCCTGCTGCTACTGGTCGCCGTGATCTCCAACTGGATGCTCTCCCGCCGCCGCCAATTGCGGGCAGTGATGAGCGACCGCGAGCGTATCGCCAATGACCTGCATGATGAAGTCGGCGGAGCCCTCGGCAGCATCTCCCTGCTAACCCAGAAGCTCATTAATAACAGCGATGATGCCACGCAAAAAAAACTGCTCGGCAAAGTTCACGCCGCCGCCGCCGAAGCCCAGGCCGGAGTGCGCGAAGCCGTTTGGGCATCCAGCCCTTCCTCCGTCGATAACAAAACCTTCGAGAACCACCTGCGCGCCATCACTGACCGCATGCTTCCCGATTGCGAGATCCATTGGCAGAGCAACGGCAGCGCCACCACCCCCACCTTTGCCGCACGCAAGCAGCACCACTTCGGCATGTTTTTTCGCGAAGCGATCCACAACATTCAAAAACACGCCAACGCCAGCGAAGTCAGCCTGCACTTCCGCTGGAACCCGCGCAATATGATCTTCACCCTCAGCGACAACGGGGACGGCATGGACAACCTACCCGCCTCCAGTGAAAACTTCCGCACCCTGCGTTACCGCGCCGATCAACTACCCGCCAAACTGGAAATCGAAACACATCCAGATGGCGGCACCCGCTTCACCCTCACCACTCCCCTGACATGAATACAGCACCAACCACCACCAGCCCGCCCAGTTCAAAAAACATCGACGTTTGGTTGATCGAAGACAACCGTCATTTTAGCGAAGCCATCGAATGCATCCTCGACACTGAAGACGGCATCCAACTGAAAGAAAGTTTCCGCAGTGCCGAAGCTGCGCTCAAAGCACTACCCAAAAAGACGCCACCGCAGGTCATCATTCTCGATCTCGGTCTGCCCGGCATGGGAGGCATCGAAGCCCTGCCCGAAATCATAAAACACGCACCCAAAAGCCAGGTGCTGGTGCTAACCACCGATGACGGACGCAGTAAGGTTCTGGCCGCCATAGCCAACGGCGCTTCCGGTTATTTACTCAAAAGCGACGACCTCGACGCCATCGTCTCCGGCATCCGCGATATCGTCGACGGCCGCGCCGCGATCAATTCACGTGTCTCACGCATGATCCTCGACATCTTCCGCAAGATCCCCAAACCCCCGCCCGAAGCCAACCTGACCAGCCGCGAATCCGAGATCCTCTGCATGCTCGCCGACGGCAAAATCAAAAAAGAAGTCGCCGACCTTCTCGGCATCAGCTACTACACCGTCGATACCCACGTCAAACGCATCTACAAAAAGCTCCAGGTCAACAACCTGTCAGGAGCCATCGCCAGAATGAGCCAGCAGTGACAATTTTTCAGCTGACCCGCGATTTGCACGGTTGCAATTTTCCTGCTCATCTCCACCGCCCCCTCTGCTACCATCCTTCCCACTTCATGCTCTCACTCCAGGCGGGCTATTTTTTTCTCTAGTGTCTTTTTGTTGCTCTTGTTGGTCTCTGCGAGAAGCACTTTCTTAAGCCATTGCTCGTCTTCTTTGCTGTAGACATCATCCACATTGAGAATTCCTGACCAGCGCACTCCATCATCTCCATCCGACAGGGCAACGCGAATCACACGCCTAGCTTCCTCTAGCGGCAGTTTGTCAGCAAAAAAAACGGCCGCTTCACGAATTTCTTCTGCCTTATGAGTCACGCCCTGCCGAATAAGATTCACCGTATCCTGCTCCTGCGCTTCGAGACTCGCAAACAAGTTGTGACATTCGCCGCGATAAGCCGCCGCCGCCTTGGATTCGCTCATCAGAAATTTCAAACGCTGCCGCGCAAATTCGCTGCGCCCTGGAAAATCGTAGAGTTCCAAAACCCAGCGCGATTGAAACTGAGGCTCATCCATTTCAGTGCAACGTGAAAACACAAGCTTGGCAGCATCGTCATCCTTTACCCCAAGGCGGGCCAAATCTGCGACGACTGTGCACCAAAAATCCCATTCCGCCCGAGTTGATTTAGCAGCCTTCTCGCGAAATAAACCAAGGACGAATTGCACGTCCCGGGTCGGTAATTTCGGCAGATCCCCTTCTTCAAGATCACCGGCCGTATCTGACCATAAACGCAGCGTATCCTCGATCCATGCTTGAGTGCCGCGCGGTGCTTGCAACTCATCAAAAGAAGACCACCCGAGATCTAAACGTGTCAACTGGCCTTGAGCAATTGGCAGTATGTACTTAGTCCTCCATCCACGACCGTCGTCCGTTCTCTCGTCTCTGATGTATTGCAATTGCTGATTACTCTTTCCAGTTGGCTCACCTAATAATTCAATCATATCAGCGACTGTTGTTCCAATGCGCAACCATCCCAAACCTGCCTCGAGCCCTCTATGTTTTTTGGAGAAAACGATCCATTCTTCACGGCTTCGAACAGAGGGCGGCTTCAATCTCAGAGAAACTCCCAGACGTAAATACGCGCTTTGGCTAATGGCTGAATGGGTCCACTCTATGAGAATAGCCCGGTGAGTATCATTGATCGTTTGAAATTTCTTAACATCCCCACTAGGAAGTAAACTCATCTCTAGCAGATTACCATTTGAGTGTTCAAACATTTTTAGCGCAACCGGGCCACAAAAACATCCTCCTTCATCGAACCACGGCTTGTCCGTTACAAAAATCAAACCGTAGGGGGCCTCTTCGCCAAAAGTAATCCGATACACCTTTGAGAACGCCTTGTCAGTTGTGCCAACAGCCCCACCAACAATTCGCAGTTTGGGATTCTGCTTTGGAGTAAACACCTTCACGCTCAACAACGGATCATCCGGCAGCTCAAACGAGACAAGATCATCTGAGAACGTCTTCCACTTCCCGGACGCATCACGTAAGAGCAACGCCCTTTCCTCTTTTGTCAGCTTTCTGCCGAGCTGCTTCTTCAAATGTTCGACTCCTGCAGCTCCATAGACCGATTCAGTCTCCGGCAGTAGCCCCAACTGATCTACAGCTAGCTCCCACCTATTAGTCTCAAGTCCACTTTTTGGTGTTTCAGCTATCGCTCCTGTTATTAAGTGTAGCGCGACAGCGACGCTCACCGCCGAAGTCATCGTCTTGCACCAGGCATGGTTTTTTGCTCTCATTTGCTAAATTCTTTTTGTCTGCCCGAGCTTCGATTCGAGTAAGCTGCGGAACAAATCCAACTCTGCCTCATTAAGTTGCATTGAATTCCTACTATTGGCCGGTTAGCGAATCAACAACATGGGGGCGGCATACTTTTCAGTTCTTATGCTGTGAATCTCGCCGGTTTTGCAAAACCGATAAAATACAGCCATCTTACCGGTATCCGTATTGCTCAATTTTCTGAATGTTCGAAGTTTTCGCCAACCCTTTCGCTTAAGATCTTTTTCTTCTATAACTTCGTCCTTCCAATCGCCGCTACTGTTTCCTCCTCCATTCCAACGAGTACTAGTCGCCATAAATACCAGGCCGTCTGTTTGTACTTTGAAGGATAAAACCCCGCTATGATGAGGCAGAACAAGAAATCGCACACCGTTTAAAGACTTAGGAACCACTTCCCAGACATAACGATCCGTTGTTCCATAGCAGTTCACTCCGGGTTCCAATACTGCCCACTTCAGTTGCTTCGCATTCTCAAATGTCGCCAATTTTGATTTTTGAGCGTCCGTAGTCAGTATCTGTTCAGTTTCGCGAGAGTTTTGAGACCAAGCCTGCTGGATCGTTACCAAAGTGATTAATAATACATGAAACAAATATTTGTATTTCATCATGAAAAAGGTGGTTTGCTCGATCACAAGACGCAATTGATCGAAGTGTTAGTTTACGATTTTTTAATTGGATTTCAACCTCGCAACAACGCAAAACTGGCCAACTCCATTTTGTTAAATGCTTCGTTGGGCATTGTTGCGTTTTTGTAACAACAATCAGCTACACCGGTCACTGAGCGGGGAGCGAACTCCGACAAAAAAGTTGGGCGAAATCATAAAGCTCAAAGCTTCGAGCTGACTCGTAGATCGTTTGCAATCGTGCCTATGGCGCAACTGCAAGCCAACTGAGTATCGGCCCATTAACTACATAAACCAAGCTAAGAATTAGCAACACCAGGCATGAGCCTCTTACTCTGCGTGTCAGATACGCCAGGCCAATCAGGGGGAAGACGCTCAATAAGACTGTCGGGATATAATAGACCGGAGTAACCCCCCCGCTGGTTTCCGGCCCAAAAAATCCTCCAAAGTGAGTCTCGAGGAAAATCATATGCCCAACTAATATTAACTGAAACAAGCTGTATGGTATGGAAATAATCCCAGTCGCCAAAGCGGTAAGTTCCACCCACCGCAATAAATTTTTTTTCTTCGCTAAAACGCCATAAAGCGAAGCAACACAGATCACTGCCGCCGTGGAAATCAATACCACACGCAGGTGAGCAAGAAATTCAAAATGCTCTAAGAACCAATTGAAAAATCGAAATATCCCCACGACTATTTCTGATTCTGCGTCATCTTCCATCGGTTAATCAAACAATTTGCCAAGCGGGCACTCTGCGGGAGTGAGCATGGCTTTAATCAAATGCTATAGAGTTACGGTAGAATTTTCAACTCAAACCGAGCAAGGCGTTAACTGACTCACTACGGGGGCACAGGACAAAAAAGTTAACCATTGTTTATTGAAAGCTACCTTATCACCCATCAACATCATGTCGCCTTTTTAGGGCTGACAATAATAAGGGTAATAATTGTTTTCATTATTTTTAAGGCCGAACACTAGAGGTTATCCAGCCCTCTACCAAAAGTGTGCGTAGCTTGGTGGGTAATGTATCGAAACTGAAGTGGAATGACAACTGAAAACGGGCAGAGAGTTAGTTGAGCCGTTTTGTTCTCCCGTTTATTGTTCCACAAGCATGCTAGCAATCTCATTCGCCCGAGAACGCTCAAGCTTATGAATGCCTATAATACTATCCCCAGTTCGCGCCGTCAGCGGATCATCAAATTGTATAGGGGCATTGTTTGGAGTTTCTATAACCCATTTCACCACTTCCCAATTCAATAGTGTTTCCCCGATGTGAGCTGTGGTTCTAGCAGAAAATAATAACCAAATTTCATCCTCACCTGGCTTATCTCGCAAATAATGTCTGATGTCAATTAGCTCTCCTTCATCCGCAACCAGCAGTTTCTCGCTACCTGCTTTATTCACATGCTGAGAAGGGATTAATGCAAAAACCTGAACCCCTTCGACAACGTGACATGTTCTAGATGAAGGATTGCACCCGAATATTAACAATGTCGGAACGAGTAGAAGTAAAATAAAATTCCTCACTATGGTCTTTATTGGGGAGAACGTCGAGCACAGGCAACCCGCTACTGGCAGCGAGCTTTCGTGTTCAAGTTGAGGGTTAAAGTTTTCATTTAGATTTCGACTGCGGGGCGGTAGCGGGTTGCTCTGCTGCGTTTTGTTGGACAGAGCCGCTGCGCGGCGAGATGAGACGCATTGTCCTTGTCGTGCTACTTTCTGGTGCTATGAAAAAAAAACAGAAAAAAACAAAACCCGAATAACGCGCTCATCTC
>JAJRVS010000253.1 GCA_024277195.1 Verrucomicrobiota bacterium
AATGTGCTGCTCGTTGACGGTTACCCTCGTTGGGAGTTCCGTTACTTGAGAAACCTGTTTTACGGTCGCGACAAATCCGTCCACCTGCAATACGTACTGCTCAATCCCGACCCCATTGCCGGACAAAAACCGCTGCCACCGGTTCACGCCTCCGCTTCGCGAAAATTCGGCGATGCCGAAGCCACCCGCCTGCCCGAAAATGAAGATGAATGGCGCCTTTTCGACGTCATTATCCTCGGCGATATCCCACCGGCCTCCATCGATTCCAAAACCTGGAAAATCATCAGCAAGTCGGTTGAAGAACGCGGTGCTTTGCTGATCACCGTTGCCGGGCAAAGATACATGCCACACGCTTTTAAGAATCCAGACTTCCTCAATTTGTCCCCCAGCACCAGGGACAGCAAAAACACCGCCAAAACCGAAAGCGAAGCGCCCATGCCGGCCTACCACCTGGATCTCACCAACGCAGGGCGCAGTCACCCCCTCACCCAACTGTCGTCCAGTCGCGCAGAAAATGCCCGCCTGTGGGAGAACATGCCCGAGCTGCATTGGCGCTCCATTTCCACTCAGATCAAAGAAGGTGCCGAAGTATTGGCTTACGCCCGTCCGGTCGGCGGCAACCCGATCGCCTCCATGGATCAAAACAATACCCTCAGCGTTAATCCCGCCGAAGTGGAAAAGGCCTTACAAGCGCTGGCCAATCGCAAGCAGTTTGAGCAAGACAACGCGCTGATCATCAGTCAGCAGTATGCGCTGGGCAAAGTGGTGCAACTCAACTTCGACCGCACCTGGCGACTGCGCTACGGCGTCGGCGACACCTACCACCACCGGTTCTGGGGCCAGGTGCTGCGTTGGGGCACGGGTGAGAACCTGCGTTCAGGCACTGAGTTTGTCCGTTTAGGCACCGACCATTTGTCCTACACTCCGTCAGATCCCATCAAGATAGTTACCAAACTACTGGATGCCAAACGCCGCCCTATAACTAACGCAGTGATCTATGCCAAGCTCAACAACGAAGAGGGAGAAACCCTGCACCGACAGATCCTCAGCTACCGCACCGGTTCCAATGGCATGTATGAAAGCACCCTCGCCGCCCTGCCAAAACCCGGCAAATACACCATTGAGCTCGAGAGCGATCAAATCGATCAAACCCTGAAAAATGACCCCGATGCCGGGCTTTCAAAAATCGAAACCGAGTTACTGGTTGTCTCCACCCGCAATCCGGTAGAACTGGCCGAACTGACTTCCGACAGTGATTTTCTCACCCACGCCAGCCAGATGTCCAACGGAGCCCTGGCCAGTATCACCGAAGCCTCTTCATTGATCCCCTTTTTCGGAGCTCCCAAGGAAACCCTCACCGAACGCCGCAATATCACCCTATGGGACAAGTGGCCCCTATTAGTCACCTTCCTCGGTCTTTTCACCAGCGAATGGATCTTCCGCCGCCGAGCAGGCCTTCCCTAACACCTATTCTAACTACTTCCTACTAAATTCCAACTCCTTCCTAAAATGAGTACCCTTACCGATTCCGACATCCGTAACCTGCCTGCGCCAATCGTTGATAAACTGCGCAGCCTCATCAGTCGTGTGCGGCGCTTGATCTTTCTGCGTGGCCTGTTTGCCACCATCGCAGTTGGCCTGATATCAATATTGGTCATCATGGCGATCGACGCCTCCTTCACCTTGTTTTCCGACCTCGCCCGCTGGGCACTTTCCCTCTGTGGCCTGGCATTCACACTGGCCACCGCCTGGCATTTTCTCATCCGTCCCCTGTCACGCCGACTCACCCTGACCCACATTGCCCGCATTCTCGAAACCCGTCACCCCGAATTGCAGGAAAGGATTTCCAGCGCCGTGGAGCTGATGCGCAGTGATGATCCCGACTCGATCAGGGGATCAAAAGAGTTGATCGACGAAGTGGTCAACTCTGCGGTGATCGATGTCAAAGACGTCTCTCCGGAAAGTGAATTTGATAATACCAAAACCCAACGCTTTTTTTACGCTGCGGTCACCACCGCTGTCATCGTGCTGGTTCTCCTGATGATCTGGCCCCGCCAAACCGGCATCCTTTTTGCCCGTGCGATCGCCCCTTTCCTCGACATTGGCAACGCCTACTCCAATACCCTCACCGTAGATCCCGGGGATATCCGAGTGCCCATCGGCGAAAGCGTGACGGTGACCATGAGCATCCAGAATAAAAACATCCGCCGGGTCACCCTGCGGCGCAGTGCGGATGAAAAGAGCAAAGAATCCGTAGAGAGCATGAGCTTGCTCGAAAGCCAGGCCGACGGCACCCAGTCTTTCACCATCACCTTCCCAGCGGTGGCGGAAAGTTTCCGTTACCGGATCAATGCCGGCAGTGCGGTCAGTCGCTATTTTAATGTCGAAGCGGTGCCCCTGCCTGAAGTGGAAAACCTCACCGTCCGCTATGAATACCCACCTTACACTGGGCTCGAAGATCAAGAGATCGAAAGCCAAAACGGTGATATTTCAGCGGTAGAACACACCCAGGTCACGGTGGTGGCTCATTTGAATAAAGCGGTCACCAAGGCCGATCTGAGCATCAATGACAAGTTGACTCCTACTGAAGCCATTATCAGCAAAGTGAAACCTCAAGCTTCATGGAACTTCCCACTTGATCCCGGCTTAAACGGCACCTGGACGATCAAACTCAGCGATCGAAACGATTTCAAAAACACTCCGGTCACTTATGCGATCCAAGCGCTGCCCGATCTCGCCCCCGCCATCGTCATCAATGCTCCACAAGCCCGCGATCTCAAACTGAAACGCAGTGAAAGCCTGCCGATCAAATACACCATCAAAGAGGATTTTGGTTTCAGTGCGCTGGATCTGATCGTTCGGCGGGATGGCGAAGCCAAACCCTTGGAACTTCCCCTTGATCTGCCCGATCCTGGTGTAGGTGAACGGCAAAGCTGGCACGGCAATACCCTACTTGACATCGGATCACTCAAGCTCACCGAGCAAACGAGAAAGCTAACCGTGCAAATCCGGGTGCGTGACAACTTACCTCCCGAGTATCAAGGCCCACACGAATCCTTGAGTGATGCGATCACCATCATCCTGGACGCCAATGCCCAATCGCTAGTGAAACAAGCGATCGAGGCTGATCGCAAAGAAATTGAAAAAGCGCTGGCAGAAGCCAAAACCGATCTGACCCAGGCTCGTACGGAAGTTGCTCAAGCCGAAGCCCAACTCAAACGCAGCGAAAACCTTACGCCTGAAGCCAATCGTGAACTTGATCAATTCCGCGAAAAAGCAAAAAGCGCCCATGAAAAACTGAGAAACATCAGTGAAAAAATGCAAAAAACTGCTTTTGACCGCCAAGCAAAACAGATTGAAAAGCTCGCCAACGATGAGGTAGCAAAAGCCCGCGAAGCCGCCAACATGATCCCGCTCACCGATGAAAAAAAAGAACGCGTTGAGAAAGCCCAGGACGCTAAAAAACAAGTTGAGCAGGCGCTCAAGGAAATTGCCGAAATTTCCAAATCACTGAAGGATTCCCAACCCGAAGTGCAAATGGTCGCCAAGCTAAATGACCTCGCTAGTAATCAGCGCCAGTTGGCGCGTGAGTCTGCAGATCGCGCACAACAAGCACAAAAATCCCAGCAATCCCAAAAAGCCCTCACTGAGCAGGAACAGAAAAAACTGGCTCAGGATTTTGCCAAATGGCAGCAACAACAGAAAAAAGTCCAGAATGAATTAGGGGACATCCTCAAGGAGAATGAAGCCGCCCTCAAGGATGTGCTCAAACAACAGCAGGCAAAAGCGGAGCAGTTGGCCAAGATGGCCCAAGAGCTCGCCCAAGAACAAGAGCAAGTCGAACAAGCCACCAAACAAGCGGCCACCGACAACGCGGAAGAAGCCTTGCGCAAGCAACTGCTCAGCAACCTCGCCAAAGAACAGGAATCCATCGCCAAAGACACCAAAAATCTGGATGAACAACTGAACCCTAAAAACAAACAGACGGCAGCGGACAAAGCGACCGACAAAGCTTCTGCTAACAAAGCTG
>JAJRVS010000254.1 GCA_024277195.1 Verrucomicrobiota bacterium
CACCCAGTGCCACCACGCCGTCCGGCGCTCCGATGATGCCTTGGTTATCGACGAAGTTACCCAACAAGATCACGTCACCACCTGCTGACATCACCGTTCCGTAGTTAGTCACCCCGGCTGCAGTCGTTCCCAGAAAGGAATCATCCATGCCGTTCATGAAATCCCCATCACTGATATCCAAAGTCGAAAGCACCACCCCGCCCGCTGCGTCGATCACCCCGCTCGGAGTCACCACAATGCCGTTCTGATTGACCACGATCACCTTGCCGTTAGAGCTCAACAAACCGGCGATCGCCGATGGATTACCACTGACCACCCGGTTCAAAATCGCCGCCATTTGACTCGGTTGGATAAACTGGGTCGTTTCCCCCGCCCCAATCGAAAAGTCCTGCCAGTTGATGATCGCTTTGTCACTGCTCTGGATGATCTGCAAAAAAGCCGGATCATACGCGGTGTGGTCATGCGGCCCTGATATTTCCACCGCTCCTGCAACCACCACGCCACCGCTCGGGTTGGCGCGCACCACACTCGGCATCATCACCAGACTCGGAATCATCACCACCAGCGCCAGCACCTGCAGCCAAAGGCTGCCACGCATCGTTTTCATCAAAGATCTTTCCATCATATTCTTCCCTTTCATCATCACCCAATTCGCACCAATTAACTTTTCTAAATCTCCCATCTTAAAAACACACAAAACCACTCAGACAAACTGTCTGGCGGCTCTATCGCCCATCAGGGTTACTAAAAATATTCTCTCGTAATTCGAGATCGCGGTCATTATGGACAAATTCAGGCACTTTGTAAACCCAAATCCTCTCTTGACAAAAACTCTGTTTTGCCAGGCTTTGCCCTTATTCAACTGCAATTCACGACCCATCTTACCCACTGTTGCCTCGAAAACTAACCCTGTGACACTTTTGCCATAAAATAAATCCCTCCATCCCCTACCTCACGCCAGCCTCAGCTTGGTATCCGCCAACCACTTATCACGCTGCATCACCGACTTCCTACCCTCCAGATGCTGACGCTCCGCTCGTTGCTGGGCAGTCCGAAAAACAACCGGCCAAGCCCCAGCCTTCACCTCTCCCCTCTCATCCGCTTTGCTCTCAGCCAATCGCCTGGCCGCACCCGGACTGTAAACCCGGATCACTTGATCATCCGCAGACAAAAACCACTGCGAACTGCCCGGCTGCCCCTGACGCCCTGCTCGGCCGCCCAACTGCCGGTCAATTCGTTGTGACTCCTCCAACTCCAGCCCGATCACATGCAAACCGCCTAATGCCTTCACCCCTTTGCCCAAAGGAATATCTGTGCCCCGGCCGGCCATATTGGTAGCAATGGTCAGCGCATTTTTTTACCTGCCCGAGCCACAATCGCCGCTTCCTCAGCATCCTGTTTGGCATTCAACAACGCAAACTCAAGCCCCGCTTCCTCCAACAATTCCGCCAGAGCTTCACTATTCCCGATCGTGCCACTGCCCACTAATATCGGCTGCCCGCTTCGATGCCGCTCGACAATCTCCGCACAGATCGCCCGCATCCGCGATTTTCCATCAACAAAAATCCGCGGCTGCATTTCATCTCGCTTCAACGGACGGTTACGAGGCACCACTTGAACCGGCAATTGATAAACGGATGAAAACTCCCCCGCTGATTCCATCGCCGTGCCGGTCATGCCGCACAATTTTTCATAACGCAAAAAGAAACTCTGTCGCGACACCGTGGCCAGAGTTTCGTTTTCTGCGTTGACCTCCAAAGCCTCCTTCACCTCCACCGCCTGATGCAAACCTTCCCGCCAGGTGCTATCCGGACGAGTCCGACCAGTAAACTGATCGACGATCACCACCTTGCCTTCACTGACGATATAATGGACATCATTTTCCATGAAAATATCTGCACGCAAGGCATTCTCAATGTAGCGCTCCCACGGCCGCCTCAACGCCGACCAGGGAACCTCGACCTCCCCCGAGCGCAAACGGTCGCTGCCCTCTTCAGTCAAGCGCACCGTCTTGAAAGCCCCGTCCACTTTATAATCCACATCTTCATCCAGACGCCGTGCCATCGTCTGCGCCGCCACATACACCGCATCCACGCCTTCTTCGTCACCGCCCTTGCCTCCGATCACTAACGGGGTCAGGGCTTCATCAATCAAAATACTATCCGCTTCGTCAATAATAGCACAAAACAACCCTCGTTGAGCCAAAGGCAAAGAGGGCGGCAATTCCCGCAACACGGTGCGCGCAAACTTTTCCCCCAACTGGGTCGCAGGCTGACCGAACAGCAACAACTGATCCCGTAAATAATCAAAACCAAACTCCGTCCCTGTGCCAAAAGTCACATCCGCGGCATAGGCTTTTTGTTTTTGCAAAGGCGGAACCCGTTCCGGCAAACTCGCCGACGAAATACCAAGAAAATCAAAAATCCCCACCGAGAACTCTTGGTCACGCTCGGCAAGATAGGGGTTGGATGTCACCACATGCACCCCTTTCCCGGCCAAGGAAAAAGCATAAGCAGGCAAACTCTGCACCAGAGTCTTACCTTCACCGGTCGCCATCTCTGCCACCGTGCCGCGGCACATCGCCAAAGCCCCGAGAATCTGCACATCATAGGGAAACAAGCCCACCTCCCGTCGAGCCACCTCACGAACCAAAGCAAAACTCTCCACCAGGTATTCACCAAGCGGAGGCTGTCGCTCCCTCACGTCCCCGATCAAGCGCTGACTCAGGGATCGCAGTTCATCCGCAGAGCTCTTAGCCAGCACAGGAGCCAGACGATTGATCGCCTGCAGCATCTCTCCATCATCCCAATTCCCCTTACGATGGGATCCCATTTTCCAAAAGTTTCTCATCACTATAATCCAAAAAAAGAACCACGAATGAACACGAAGCGACACTAATAAGAATAAAAGAGGGATATAAGGAAGGGAGAACCGCTAATGGACGCAAATGAACGCTAATGGGAAGAAAAAATAAGAATAGGTTTAAAATAGGAGGAGGAAATAAGAAAGTTTTTTATGGTAGGAAATTTATAGAAAGGTGGTTTGGGGAAATTCGCTTCTAGGCTGTAGGAGTTTAGGCTGTAGGTCGGGAAAGCTTTGCTCTATTTCCTCTATTTCCCTCCTGTTTGAATCCTCTTCCTCTTATTCGCGTTTATTTGCGTCCATCTTGACTCGTCATAGCTTTAGCGACGACGGTTCGCGGTTCTCTTCTCTTTTACCTTTATCTACTTCACACTCTCATAGATCGCTTTAGCACTTTTTGCAGCCGCGTCTTTGACCAAATTAATCTCTGGCAAATCCTCATCATTATTATCAATGCGCTGCACATCCACCATCTCACTCTCCAGCAAAGTCCCTTTGGCTCGCTCCAAGTTAGTAAGGCTAGAATTATAAATCGCCTGTGCCTCCAAAAACGCCCCGCGAGCCAGCGAGCGGCGTAACTGCGAATCAAGCACTCTCTCCAAATACAAGCTGGTCGATACATCTTCCTTGCCATCAGCATCCACCGAACGACGTTTGAGCAATACCTCCAGATCCTTGCCTGATGCCAAAGCAGCATCCCACTTAGCTCGCATATCCGGATAAGCGGTCACCACTTCGCGGTGAGCAATCTGCACTTCTAATAGAACTGTATCCATCGTTGAGCGCAACTGGGATTTCTGTTGCCGTTTCTCTAGCTTAGCACGTAACAACCGCGCCTTGGCATAACGTCGCTCCAAAGGAACCGAACCGACCACTCCTAATCCCCATGTGGGCCTACCGTCGCGATATTGATCACCATAAGCATTAGCAAAACTCCCATTTGCACTCAGAGAAGATATTCCAATTTCACCGACCAAGTTCAGCTCGATACGCTTCTCGTTCTTCATCATCTTTTCCCTAATCGCAGCAGCACGCAACTGGGCCTCAGCCTGCTTCGTTTCAGGACGAAACTCTAGTGCATCCGACACAGCCTGACCAAAATCAGAAACCACTCTTACCGTGATCGGCGAGTCAGCAGGCACCAATTCTGCCACCTCCAATAAATCAGGGTCATTAACCAAAGATCTCAGCCTAGAATCGATATTTTTCACCGCTAACTCAGCTCTAACCACATCGGCCTTGCGACTCGCCAAAGCAGAACGCGCACGAAACAATTGACTCGAATCCGCATCCAAATTTGCTCGTGACTCGATGGCTTTCACCACCTCAGCAGTCTCTTTCACCAACAACCTTTTATCATACAAAGCCGCACGAGAGAGATACAACGACCAATAGCTACGATTCAACTCCATCAACTGAGTTTCCACCTGACGCACAAACTCAGCATAACCTGCTTGAGCATCCAGCTTTGCAATCTGGATCAGACTACGATTATAAGTCACTCCAGCTCCCTTAAACAGCGGCTGCATCACCGTCAGCTTGAGTCGCGCCTGACCTTGGTTTCCAGGTAGAAAAAACTGCGAATTATTGCTAATCCGAGACAACTCTTGGGCAATGCTCACCTTGGTTCCTGGAAGAAACTTTTTCCGTAAACCTACTTCTGAAGTCCAGCCTTTCTCCACAAAAAAACCTGGTAAACCTGTCTGCAAAGTTGAACCCACCGGCTCATCCGTTTTATCATACCGAGAGAAGCCATACAACTCTGTATCAAACTGCCCGCGCGCTTCATCGATTGCCGTTTCTCGAATCAAAGGCAAATCACTGAACACCTTGATCTGTGCAGAATGCATCAAAGCGCGCTTGTAAATCTCTTCGATCCCAATGTTCCTCACCCTACCTGGTCCATAAAAAGCTTTCTGACGAGGAACCACCGCCCACCAATCCGCGCGGGTGATGTTTTTCATTTTTGAAAACTCCTTATCCGCTTGCGTTAGCCCTTCCGCCGCCTTGGTCTTCTTTGCATCCTCCAAAAACTGCTGGGAATGATCAACGATCGCTTCGTCCAAATCCTTCTCGAACTTTGCTTTCGGCTCATACTTCTCAACAATATCTTTGCCCAACCAGCCTCCAGATACTTGCAGATTTTCTGCATCTTGACTCGAAAGCTGACTGCGCTTCGTCTGAGCAGCTGCGTCCTGCGCTTGTCCAAGAGCAGTCACAGAGACGAGTCCGCCTAGCGCTATCGCCCAACTGCTAATAACCTGCCGTTTTTTAAAATTTAATTTCATGATGATTCCAATAAATACTCCAAAATAATTTAATTACCAGAGCCATTTACTTGGCCTCCCTGAGTCGCAAATTCATATGACGAGCCATTCCAACTTAACCGTATCGTAGAAGCTGCCGCATGATACAAATCAACCACCGCATCGGTACTGCGTTTCCTCATCACATTTTCAGGAGTCAGGTTTTCCGTGTAATAAGTTCCCGTTGATGAAGCCGGAGCAAAATAGGTTCTCAAATCATAACCACTATCCGCTCCCGCATTCTGAGTCGCTGGGGTTTGTTGAATCACCACTCGCGTCGGGATTTCACCCACCTTACTACTATTAAACGTAGCCATCCAATTCCCTCCAGTATCTGCCATCGTGGTCTGAGTGCCAATCACTTCCCCACGGGCATTATAAACCACCAACTTTACACTGGTGCCTGGCTGGGTAAGACCACTGACGATATAACCTGCTTGCACCGCCTCCACTTTGGGTTCAGCAAGGTGCTTGTTGAGTTGTTGACTCCAGAAATCTCCTGGCCCTGTCAAATTACCGCGCTCAAAAAGAAAGTTCTGATTCAAATCAAATGCCAAGCCTGCAAACGGGTCGGGATCAGTTGGTTCGATGGGCTTGTCGGGCTCAGGCGGGATCGGCCTTGGCGGGATAGACACGATGGATTGCACCTTATCGATGTTATTCTCCGGAGTCGGATCAATGTCATCATGTTTAGCCTCCACCGTGTTCGGCAAGGTATTAAACCCTGCGGGTAAAAAGCGCGGAGCCTGCATCGTAAACGATAGCTGTGCTGTATCCATCACAGGATCTCCCTGCATATCGCCGAGGTTCCAAGTCACCACGGATCCATTCAAAAAACCTCCATTGTCAGCAGTGACAAATACAAAGCCATTGGCAAGCATGTAAGAGATATCATCCGTCACCACCACATTGAGAGCATCAGCTCTACCCACACTGATCACATCCAGGGTATAACTAAATACCTCCAGCGGAGAAATTACGTTCCCCCCAGCATCGATCGTTTTCACAATCTCCACATCGGGTTGAAAAATCTCCACCGACTCCTGCGCGTTATCGATGTAGTTATTTGGATCGATCGGATCAGGTGTTCCACCACGTTCATCCCCGTTGATGTTTCCGTTTCCATCAGGCAAGGAAGTATAAGTCATGTCCACGGTATTCACCAACACCGCATCAAAGAAGGTGATGTCCGATGTCACAATCACGTTGTAAACAATTTCAACACTCTCCCCTTCATCCAAACGATCCAGCAAAACCGAAATTCCAGTCGCCGTGCTCGTATTGGCGATGATCGAAGATGGATTTGCAGGAGTTCCTATAATATTTAGACTCACCGAACCCGGATCCATCACCAAACCGGTAGGCAAGGTGTCGATAATCTGCACATCAAAGGCATCGGTGCGATTGACCCCGGCCTGATTGGTCACCACTAAGGTATAGGTCAAAGTATCACCCAGCTGTGGCTGAGTATTGTCCACCGTTTTGGTGATATCCAAGACCGGCTCGAGGATCTCCACATCCACATCTGATGTGATTTGTAAATTATTATTTCCAGCGACAATTACATTGAAAATCGCCTCGTTATTGATCACATCCCCATCCTGATTAGCAATGATATTCACCACTACCGCCGTGATATCGATGACGATCTGAGAGTCGGCGGGAACCGCGCTTACTACATTGTTCACCACAGTCCCAAAATCAACCGCAACCTGATCAATATAACTATCCCCATTACTGTCCAGCAAGTTTTGAGCGACGGTTTGTGCCGTCAGGTTGGATCCAAGCGTAACATCCACGTTACGAACATCCAGTATTCCATTCGTCAAATTCAAGATGTCAGCAATCCGAACCCCGAGGGAAGTCCCATTCGCCATAGTCACGGTAAGCCGATAGGTAACCGTCTCTCCAATCACCAGATCAGTGATCGTTGCGTCGGTGCCTCCAGTTATCCCTGTATGGGGCGCTGAAGTTGAAATAATCTCTTTGGTGAAGCCATACGCAGGCTGCAGATCCGCTACAATGAAGGCATTGGCTTCATTCTCGTAGTTATTCAAAGGACCGCTCGTGACAAAAGGGCTGCCATCGCCAGTTCGTTCATCCAGATTCCCTCCATTGATAGATGTCCACTCAAGATCCACGCGATTGAGCAGAAACTGTCCATCTGTCACCGTAGGTAAGATCACCGCATCATAAGTGATGGTGATAAAATCCCCGCCCGCCAAATCAAAACCACCCGCCACATTCGTAATGCCGCCAGTATTGACGGTGAAAAAAGCACTCACATCCGCGCCGTCAGAATCGCGGGTAGCGGTAAAACTGTTGGGGTAGCTGCCCGACCCCTCTCGCAGATCCATCTGTGGTGGCAACTGGTCGATAAAGGTCAAATCAAAACCATCAATCGGGCCGCTGTTGTTGATGACAATCTGATAAGCAACCACCTCGCCGGCATTAGG
>JAJRVS010000255.1 GCA_024277195.1 Verrucomicrobiota bacterium
CAAATCCCGCAGCACCCGCAGTTCCCCCCACTGCGCCCCACGCATCTTCCGTCCACCATCCTTCCGTCGCTCTCCAAAACACTCCCGCCGCCCCGCAAAAAACTCATCCACAAATCCCTGACTCCCCAACACCGCCCCATCCGTAAAATACCGCACCCGACAACGCAAAGCCGCAGCCAATGGCAACTTGCCACCCGCCCGCAACACCGCATCAATCTCCTCCTGCGTAAATCCCCCCTTCCGCCGATCCACCCCGTCGGGCGTAGCCCCACCCAAGCGCTCCTCCCCCGTCCCATACAACAAACATCGATATTCCGCCTCCACCGTCCGCCAAGCCACCCTTTGCCTCCCCATCACCGCAAAAGTCAGCGCCTGACGCGCCCCCTTCACTCCCGCCACCGCCGCCGCATACGAACACCACCTATAATCCTCCGGGACCTTCGCAATCCCCGCCCGAATCGGATTCAAATCAATATACGCCGCCACCGTCCTCACCGCGTCCCCGCTCTCCAACAGCACGCTCCTAAAACGCCCATTCCACAAGGCCCCTTCCCGATCATTCATCTTATTATAAGCCAGCGTCATCTTCATCTTCAGCTCCTTCATAAACATCGACAGATCAAACAACCTCTCCTTCACCCCCAGCGCAATACTACTGATCTCCTGATCACAGCCATTCTCCCGATACATCGCCACCTGACCCAGTAATTGATGCGTACTCCACTCCTTCCGCAACACCCCCAGCCTCCCAAGATAGTCCTCCTCCGACCACCCCTCCGTCGCCACCTCCTTATCCGGTACCTCCAACAGCAAATGAAAATGATTGTCCATAAAACACCAAGCCAGCGCCCGCAGCCCACTAAACTTCAACTGCCGCATCAAAATATATCGAAAAGCCTCCTTCTCATCATCCCCGAACAGCTTATATTTCCCCGCCGTCCGGCTCACCACATGATAATAATTCGTCTGCCCCGCCTCACCCAACAAAAATCCCCGCGTCTTTCTCATAAAAATCATCCTATCAACCCCCTCCCCACAACACAAGCACAAAATGCGATGGGGCCTGACTCTTAAATATTACCTGCAGGCACTACTTGTTTTTACTCTAAATCATTTTATCCTTGGTTACATGAAAACGACCCCCTGCTCTTTTTTGCTTTCCTCCATCGGCGCCGGCGTTGGCCTGCTGTTCTCCATCTGCGACCTTGCCGCTGAGAACTGGCCCTCTTGGCGTGGAGACCTTGCTGGGTCTGGACACAGTAAGGAAACATCCCTTCCTCTCGAATGGGATCAAAAAAAGAACGTCATCTGGCGTATCGACCTGCCTGATCGTGGTAACTCTACGCCGGTGATCTGGAAAGATAGAATTTTTGTCAATCAGGCTGAAAAGGCCGACAACTTCCGAGGGCTGATGTGTTTTGACAAAAAAAACGGCTCTTTGTTATGGAAAAAAGGCGTCACCTACCAACAAAAAGAAAAAACCCACCCTTCCAATCCCTATTGCTCGGCGTCACCGTCAACTGATGGCGAGCGCATCATCGTCTCCTACGGATCAGCTGGAATCTACTGTTACGACTTAGAAGGCAACGAGCTGTGGAAACGTGACTTCGGTCCGATCAACCACACTTGGGGCAATGCCGCCTCACCGGTGATCTATGGTGACTTGTGTATTTATTATCATGGCCCGGATAACAACAATGGGCTACTGGTCGCACTGAACAAAAAAACCGGGGAAACCGTTTGGAAATTCAAAGAACCGCAGCGGAAACCCGGCAGTAGAACCGACGGTTTCAAAGGGCGCGAACAAGGCGGCGTCATCGGCGCCTGGAGTACGCCAATCATCATCCCCTCGCCCACCGGGGATCAATTAGTGATGACTTTCCCGATGCAGATTAAGGCCTTTGATCCAAAAAGAGGTAAAGAACTCTGGACCAGTGACGGTCTGAATCCGCTGATCTACACCTCACCGATGTATTCCCAGAACACCTTGGTGGCGATGGGCGGATATTATGGCAATACCGTCACGGTAAAAACCGACGGCACAGGGGACGTCACCAAAAAAAAGCGCCTATGGTTCAAAGAACGTGACCATGGCGGCATCGGTACCGGTGTGATCAAAGGTCAACAAATTTACTATCAAGACGGTAATGGCAAACTCTATTGCGTGGAGCTACAAAGCGGTGAATTATTATGGCAGCAAAAACTGCCTGGCAGTGCACGGACATGGGGTTCATTAATGCTCTCAGCTGACCATATTTATACTCTCAGCCAAGCCGGTGAAACCGTGGTCTTCAAAGCTGATGCCAAAGGCTTCCAAGCAATCGCTCACAACCAGATTGGCGAAAAAACCAATTCATCCATCGCCGTGTCCGATGGTCAATTATTCATCCGCACTTGGAAAAGTTTGTGGTGCATTGGACAATAGTTGCAAGCACCACGGTAAAAATAAAAATACCCAGGATTCCAAATTACCAATCGCAAAAGATACAAGCCTCACTCTAACACTAATACTAAGCTTGAAAACCTACTTTATCTTCGTCCTCACCGTCTTCTTTTTAATCGTTGACGCTCCAGCTCAACGCAGCTTGAAACCCATGCCGGCCGAACAGTGGTTTGTCAACTACCAAAGCTACCTGCTACAAGCGACTTCCGTCAACAACACTGCCGAGGCCCATTACCAACTCGGCCAGTGGGCCTTGAAAAACGGGCTCGAAGATGAAGCCTGGGAACAATGGATCCTCGCCCTGCGTTTAAATCCCCACCACCTAGTCACCCGCAAAGCCACGGGTTATTCACAACAGAACGGCGATGGCAAGTGGTCACGCCCGGGAGAAGTCAATCAATCGTGGATCGCTGCCCTCGATGCCGATCAACGCGGGCTATCCCTATCCATCACCATCGAAGACGACGCCGATGCCGATTTTTTCGTTGAATACCAATGGCGCCTACGACGCCTGAACGAATTCATCTGGCAGATCACCGAAGGTCAGATCTATATCAAGAAAATCCACATCCAGGATAATACCCCAGCTAGCTCTGATTCCACCAAACACCGTATTATCATTCCCAAAGGACAACTCAGAATTCCAGTGATGAAAGGCGGCGGCGCTTTATGCAAAAATACTGGTCGCTCCAATTGGCAGGTGATAAGTGGCGGACGCTGTTACGTGCGCATCCTTGCCCACGAGATCTTTCACGGCATCTTTGGCCTGCCTGACGAACGACACGGCTGTTACTGCCTGATGCAGGGCGGCCTCTACGGGATCTCCACCAAGGATCTGCTTCTCTGTGACGCCACCTCCCACCGTGCGGCAAAAAACACTCCCGTTTCCTGCTGGAGCCTCATCCAACAACGCTACCCCAACATGAAACACCCCAATGCGATCAAATCCGGCCAAGTGCCAGAAGTCACGATCCTCATCGACAATCGGTAAAAGCCAAATTCATGGATGAACTTCTTCAATCGTCACCAACCAAGTCATTTTATTAACCGGCGGCAATTGGGCAGGACTTAAAATCTGCGATAAATTAGTCGTGACAGCTGACTTGGTCACGCCACCACTATTGATACCGCCTTTAAAATCAAGAGGATTAACCGTAGATCCATCATCGTCCTGCAAACTAGTTAATTGCCCGTCAACGTGCAGTTCTTTTAATGCTGATGCATTTGTTCCAAAACGTTTTTCAGCTGCATAAATCGACACCGGCGGGTAATAGATAACTCCGCCAGGAAGTCCGCTTCCAACTGGAGCGGTCATCGCTATCTGGTTAATATTATCCGCAATGTACACCCGGTGATCGGTGACGATGGAAAATCCAGTTGTAAACGCTCTCATATCATTGCCATCCCGGATCACAACCGCCATATCGTCTCGCTCCAACGGCTTTGTTGGGTCTATTCGGCTAGGAATGCCTGGCAAACTAACCGTAGCATCAGTAGGATTCGACCAAATCGAAATCGAATGATTCACATCTAGCCCGTCAGCTCCCAAGCTCGCCAAAAATGCAGGGATTCGTTCTAATTTGATAGTCAAAGCCGGGTTGCTCTTTATTATGCTAGGTGCGTTCAATTTCAGTTTCTGGGTATAAAAGGGAATGTTCTCCACCCCCCCTTCACCTGCATCATTTTTGTAATTCACCCAATTGCCATCCCAATTCCCAGAAGCATCAATACTCCCTCTATTATACGTTCTACTCACCAGCACGCCACCTGCATAGTAGTGAAAAACAACCTGCTTCGGCCGGTTCGACTTAGTTGACATCTGCGTGATCTCAATCTGCATCGCACACTGCTTTGCGCCCAAAGCATATTCATCCCAAGGAGTAGGAGACAAAGCTCCCGCAACATTCGAACTAGCTCTCCTGATAAATAAATCGCCCTGGCTGAGTGGCAAAATAGCCACCCTACCCGAATCTCCTGCATTGGATGCCCCGTAATAATCAGATCCAAGCGTCTTCCATCTGGTCTCACGAGTGCCCAGAGCATCAAAAGCGTTTGATATCGATACCCCTCCCACAGTGGTCGTTCCTCCAATATTTATCTTACGCCGGGATGAAATCCCAGCTACGCTCAATGAACCTCCGGTGACCACTTCTGAACCAAAGGTGCGACCTGTGATCGTTGTTTTCACCCAATTACCTCCATTTTGATAGGTTCCCAATTGCAACTTGGCTCCCGCCGATAAAGCCAACTGCGAAGGAACTTCATAGATCGAAAGCACGTAATTTTTTTTCACAGTAGGCATGGCACTAGAAGCCGTTCCTGTGTTATTGGTCAAACTCACTCCGTTACCAAAAGTCAATGAAAAAGCCCACCAGTTACGTTTGGCAATAAAATTCTGCCCCTGAGCCGCCAAACCAAAACGAATATTGGGGTAGGGAATCAAATTATACAACGGGTATTTCAACGCGTCAGCCCCCAAGCCTGGAGTAGCTGCGGGATAAGTTTTGCCCTTGGAAATAATCGGAAAATTCTGATCCGTAGAATAACTCCCTGAAAAAGACAACGCTGGTGGCAACTTACCGCCCACTACTGAATCTGCCAACAATCCTGTATTCGAGATATTGCCCGGACCCACCAAGGTGCCACCTCCCGCAATCACGCTGACTATATCCGAAGGTGCCAAGGTAGCGTTATCACCTGTATTCGCATTAATAATACCAGAAATACCAAAACTACTAACCACCGCAGAATTAAGCGCCTGCCCTGCATTGGCTTCGATGATCGCAGTAGCAAGGATATCCTCCCAACCATAGCGTGAAGTCCCGTTAACACCAGAGCTGTCCCCGGCCGAACCCGACTGCATCGCTCCAATCGCCCTATTGGGCACAATCGCCACCAGAGCCCGCAGGATAGCGTCTTCTTTCTGGCGATAATCTACCTTGATCTGGTTCCTTACCTGCGCTTCGTGCGATCGCATTGTCAAACGAAAGGCAAACATCAATCCCAGTAAGGCTGTCACTCCAATCACAGCAACCATCGCCAAGGCAGCATAAGCATGGCAGCGCTGATAATAAAATAATGGTCTGACTCTTAACTTCATTCTCCTGTTCCTCCGTAAGTAACCGCGGAACCGTTGGGGCCGGTCAAGGTTACTAATAATATTCCGCTATTATCTGCAAAAGTTACTGCCACCGCTTGACGAGAAATAGTCCAGTCCGGTGTTGCCGACCAGGCCACCCCGTTATAATTATAAAAGTGCAAACCCGCCACACCATCAGCAGTTCCAAACGCCACGATCCCCTCCTCAAAAGTTCCATTTGGATTACGGAAGCGCAGCCGCACTGCTGTCCCCCCGTTATTGACCGCTCCCGTATTGTTTTGCGCGTTTCCAATCGAGCTATAAATCCGGTAGGAATCCGCTTTACCAAAAATTCCGGTGAGCATATTGTTCACCTGGGGGGCATCATCGCGCAAAAATGTATAAGACCCTATTATTCGCATGAAATTCACATGTGATTGCAACATCATCACCAAAGCCGCTGACAACATCAGCAACATGGCCATCACCATGGACATTTCAACAAGAGTGAATGCTTTCACCCTCCAACCAAATACAACGCTTCCGGATTTCGGCGATCTCTTTAAAAGGGTTTCCTCGTCGTTTTTTATTAGCACCTTCATCGGACTCTCAATATTGTTCTTGATTTAACATACGACCGCCCCGCTATTTTATAGGTCAAATAAGACTGTAGCTGAAAGGCTTGCGAGCCGGTGGGATTCGTTATCGGCGTTCCCGACTCTGCTAGGTTATTATTCGAGGCCACCCGCGTTCGCCGAAGCGTGCCGGTAACCGGTCTGCCTCCTCCTCCCGGCAAAATCCCAATCGTAACGGTACTGGTAGATACCGCGGGGAAAGCAGGGAACAGCGTGCCTGCAGCCAAGAACCCATTAGTGCCTTCAAAGGGGAGCCTTTTCCCCAGTGCCACCTCCCGACTCATGTAAGCATCTGACAAACCCTGGGTCACTGTCCACCTCTGCACACTGGTTACCGTTACAGCCGCTTTCAGCAGCAGCAGGCTGACGATCAATAAAGCCCCAAAACCGGCCGCCACCTCTATCAGTAACGAAGCCCGGGTTCGGGATTTCTGTTTCCTGATAGAGATATTCATAATATTAAGGCCTTAGTTGTTCATATCATTTGCAGACAAACATTAATGATGGGGAGATTTCACTAACTCTATATTCAAATGACTTTTTTTATTCAAACGAAACCACTTCCACTTTATTTTGTCCCAATGGTCGATCGCACTTTCACGCTATTTGAAATTTTAAAACTGATCGAAGCGACACTTTCAAAAGCGAGGTTATTAAACGGCATATCACCAGTGATGATCTCGAGAGTGTAAACCCCATTGCCCCAGTAGTCGATATACTCCTGAAGGATGGTAGGAGTGATCTGGAACTCAGAAGGGTTATGTGCAAACGCGTTGCTTGAACTATACGATTTGCGACTCCCCGCTTTTTTAAACTCCATAATGCCCCCCGAATTTGGCACCATCGCATCGAGGATTTCGTCCTGAGTCAAGGTGACACCTGCCTTACTGATCCTGACATAAGTCTTGGACTCAGGGTAGAGATCGTTATACTGAACATACAGGGTAGGAATAGTTTCCCCACTATAAGTTTGCTCGGTGCTGGGAAAAGGCACTTTAACAGGATCACCGTTTGCATCCACGCTAGTCCCATCTTGAATCCTAAACGTCCCAGTTGCCATTGGCCAAATAATGACCGTAGCCCGCTTCACCCTCCAACTATCCGTTCCCGAATTGAGATCAGCATAAGCTCTGACAGTGAAATGCTCCTGTCCAACCTTGCTCGTGCTGGGATTAAACCCAGTTAACTGCGAGTATTGTGTGGTCGAAAAAGATCCATTACCCCTCAATACCGAGGAGTTGATTAAATACTCATTGCCAACATTCCCCATCGAATAAAATGGAGAGGTTCCCGTTCTTACCGCGTTCTCACCCACGTGAAGGTAGTTCACCTCCTTGGCTGCCTGCGGAGCTGTAGGCTCATTCACCAAACCCAGCGTGTTCACTTGCACCGTATAGGGGTGATCCACCCGAGTCCGATGGATAGCACGTGGGATCAATGTTCCATTCAAGTTATCAAGCGCAGCGCCCACCCACACACTATCTTCAGTCGTCACATCAAACGTGGCTTTGGGCATGTAGGGGCCGATCACCTTCGAATCGACAAAAATCAAAGTGCCGTTATCATCCGCCCATAATTGAAATTCAGATCCACTGCCATTAATGGGTATAAGAGCGGCCTGCTCTCCCACATCGTTCGGCGTGACAATATCCAAGCGAATGCCGGTATCAATATCAGTCTGCCGCACAATATTATCCTGCGCCTGACCCGTCGATAAAGTAAGCGCCATTAGCGTTACGGCCAGAATTCCTGTCATCCATTTTTTTTTCATATTCGCTCTCTTTTTATGTTGTCCCAATTAACCTCACCCCAGCTCTCCCCTAAAATTATTTTCACACTCTGATCTACTTAAAACCCTGCCCTTATTTTTTCTTCTTAGAACTATCCGAAGCCACAGCCCCTTCTACCGCCTCCTCTTCCACTTCCTCCTTCGGAGGTGGCTCCAATACTGTGATCGGGTTTTTCTTAAATACCGCTACCACTATTTTCCCGGCAATGGAAAAATTCTTTTTTTCCTTATCTGAAATAGGATCTTCCCCCTTTGCTGTCTCCCAGCTCACTTCCCGGGTAGCAAGCAGTTTTGAGTATTTTTCAAGGAAGTCAGGCCAACGCAGCAACTTGCCTACGGGCTTTTTCACCACCATCGCATTTAATTTGGGCGGGATATTAATCAGCGCGCCTTGTGGCACTACCGCATGCACTCCATCATCAACCACAGCTAAAATTGTCGAACCATCATAAAACCCTCTTACTTTTCCGCCCACCTTGATCGTAGGCTTGGCTTCAGGTTTCACTGTTTTCTGTTGCTCCAGCAGAGCACGTTTTTTGGTTTCAGCATACGCTAATTCTGACGTATGAGCGTCCAGCTCTTCTGCAGAAACCCTTCTTACCATTTTAGTCGCCCCTTGGGGCTGCTTTTTCACTACACGGCGCTTCACCACTGGCGCTTGAGCCTTTACTGCTTTGAGCTTGCCTATCGCATCGGCTTTTTCACTCGCCGAGATCTTACCATCTCCATTGCTATCCGCTTGTTGCAGCAGAGCAACTGCACGGGCTCTTTCCTGCCCGGTGAGCGAACCGTCCTGGTTCACATCAAATTTTTTGAGGATCAACTTCTGCAGATCATCCTCCGCCTGCATAGAAAGTGCTCCCGCACCCCCAATGATAAAGATTAATAAAAGCGATTTTAGCATCACGTTCTTTGAACCTTTTTTCATCATTAGGAATGCGGGAGTTTTTATATTTACAACCAAGTATCTAATTTTAACGATTTAATTCAGTGACTAGGATGCGTCATCGTCATCGTTGTCATCATCATCATCATCATCATCATCATCATCATCATCATCATCATCATCATCATCATCGTTGTCGTCGTCGTCGTCAGCAACGTAAGTCGCACCACGATCAATGATCCAGCCGATGTTTGGCTGCACGCCTTCACGATAAACGATTTGATCAGTTACCAGCTCACCAGTGATTCCAGAATCACCTTCCTTGCTGCTGTCGTCGTCGCCGTCGTCGTCGTCATCGCCGTCATCATCGTCGTCGTCGTCATCACTGTCGTCGTCGTCGTCGTCGTCGTC
>JAJRVS010000256.1 GCA_024277195.1 Verrucomicrobiota bacterium
ACTCTGGAACCAAGGCGATGCCGGCCGAGGGGTTTATTTGTCTGCAGACTGAATCTGCGGAGTGCTGGTTGCGCCGTTTTGAGCTGTGGCCTCTGGGTGAGTTCAAGGAGCCCTGGAAAGTTGCGGAGCGCTCTGAGGATCTGGGATACAGCCCGGACGGCAGTGCTATTTTGCCAAGACGTTTTGCCTTGAGTGCGGAAGAGTCGTTGAAGAGCTGGGTAGTGGATGGTGATTTTGAGATCGAACTGGTGGCCAGCGAACCTCTGGTTTGTGATCCGGTGGATGTGGTTTGGGATGATCGCGGTAGGATGTTTGTGGCGGAAATGCGTGATTACCCTTTGCCGCCGGAACATGGTCCGCTGTTGTCTCGGATTCGTTTGTTGGATGATAAGGATGGTGACGGCAAGATGGATACGGCGATCACTTGGGCGGATAATCTGGACCATGTGCAGGGTTTGCTTCCGATGAGGGGGGGCTTGTTGGCTACCACCCGCAATGCAATTTTGTTTTTGGAAGACAAGGATGGCGACGGCAAAGCGGACGAGCCGACGGTATTGTTTCGTAGTAACGACCCACGTCACAATCAACTGCAAATCTCGGCTCCACGCTGGGGTTTGGACAATGCAATTTATTTGAACAACGGTCTGGACGGGAAAGAGATTTATCCTGAAGGCAATGAAGACGCCAAGTTGAAATTTGGCCGGATGAATTTGCGTTACGACCCGGCCAGCAAGGCGATGCGCGCAGTGACTGGACGTGGGCAGTTCGGAGCGACTCAGGATGACTGGGCGCGACGTTTTTTCTGCAGTAATCGTAATCCGGATATGTTTGCGGTGATGGAGCAGACGGCAATCAAACGCAATCCCTATGCAGGTATCACTGACGGGGTTGAGGACATCGCTCCTTTTGGTGGGGCGGCTAAAGTTTACCCATTGCAATTGACCCATACCACCGCCGACGCCCATGCGGGCACATATACGGCTGCCTGTGGCATCGGTGTTTATCGCGGCGATCTGGTGCCGCAGTTGAGTGGCAATATTTTCACCTGTGAGCCGACGGGGCAGTTGGTGACTCGGTCTTCACTGGAGGCAAATGGAGCGAGTTTGAAAGCGGTGAGGATCGGCGATAAAAAAGAATTCCTTGCTTCGCGCGATACCTGGTCGCGTCCGGTTAATACCCGTAACGGTCCGGACGGGGCTTTGTATATCTGTGACATGTATCGTCAGATTATTGATCACGCACGATTCATGCCGGAAGAATATACCAAGACACACTATATGCGTGCGGGTTTTGATCAGGGGCGTATTTATCGGATCGTTCCCAAAGGCGGTGGCAAAAAACGGAAGATTCAAGCTTTGCCGAGGAAAGCTGGAGATTTGGCCGCTTTGTTGGAGAGTCCCAACGCCTGGCATCGTATTGGTGCCCAGCGCTTGATCGTCGAGAAGCAGGATAAATCAGTGATTCCAGCTTTGAATAAATTGGTCAGCGAAGGCAAAACGCCGCAATCACAAGTGCATGCGATGTGGGCCTTGCAGGGCTTGGGCAGTTTGAAATTGGAGCAGGTTCAAAGCTTGTTGCAGTCGAAAGAATCCGGGGTGGTTGACAATGCGATTCAAGCGGCCACCTTGCTTTTTGCCGGTAATGCTGAGGTTCACAAAACACTGCTCGCTTTTGTGAGTCAACATAATAGCGGCCGAGTGCAATTTTTGGCGGCTATTGAAATGGCGGATGACCAGAGTGCCGCCGCGACCCAGGCGCTGACGGCTTTGACGTTAAAAAACGCAGCGGATGAGTGGATACGTAAAGCGGTGTTGAGTGCTTCGGAGAACCGGGCGGGAAAAATTCTGGCGGCCTTGTTGCGCGACAAGGATTTTATCAGCAAAGCGAAACCAGGACATGCTGATTTGGTTTTGCAGTTTGCTACGGCTGCAGGTGCGCGTGGTGATTTGGGCGAACTGAAAGAAGTGCTGCTGGCAATTGCCAATGCCGATAAAAAAGGTGCCTGGTGGCAGTATGCGACCGTTACGGGTCTGTCGAATGGCTTGCGTCGCAGTAAGTTGAAACAAAAATCGATCGCTGCGCTGGTGGCCAGTCCTCCGGAAGAATTGAAGGCGCAAATTCCTGCAGTGAAGGAAGTATTGGATTCGGCGAAAACCCTGTTGAAGGATCGCAGTCGCCCGGTTGCCGATCGTTTGGCCGCTTTGCCTCTGGTGCAGCAGAAAGGGATTGCGGAGATGTTGCCGATTGTTGAAAATTTGATCGATCAGCACGAACCGGTGGAGATTCAGAAGGCTGCCTGTCAGGCTTTGTCACGTTTTGATCGTAATGTGGTGGCAGATTTCTTTTTCAAGCGTTGGAAGGAACTGGGGCCGACTCCGCGTCGTGAGGCTTTGGCTTTGATTTCTGCCAATGGCAAAACGGTGATGCGTTTGATGGAAAAAATGAAGGACGGAGAAATCAGTGCGTCATTGATGGATCCGATGCGCCGCTGGGCACTGGCGAGGTCAAAAGATCCTGCCACTCACAAACTGGCAACAGAGTTGTTTGGCCAGGCCTCGGGAGATCGCGGTAAGGTGATCGCCGAGTATAAACCGCTGGTGGCTAAAGGTGGAGATGCGGAAGCCGGCAGGAAAGTCTTCGAAACCAACTGTGTGGTTTGTCATCGCAAAGATGGCAAGGGAGTGGAAGTGGGGCCGGACATCACGGATGTAAAAATCAAGCCTGCCGTGGCTTTGTTATCTGATATCTTGGATCCTAATCGGATGGTGGAGGAACGTTGGTCGGCTTACACGGTGCAGGTGAAAGACGGGCGCACTTTGATGGGATTGGTGAGCAATGAATCTACCGATGCGGTCACACTCAAGCTGATGGGAGGAATCGTGGAAACCGTGCCGCGCAGTGAGATTATCAAGATGGAAACTGTGGGGCTTTCTTTGATGCCGGTGGGGCTCGAAGGGGCTATCACAAAAGAGCAGATGGCGGACTTGATTCAGTTTTTGAAGAAATGATTTTCTTGGGTCGCAAAGTTGAAAATTAAAACCGGATAATGATTATGAAGAAGAACCCGTTTTTTTTATGGGGGGCTTTTATTGCCTCGGTTTGCGTTTTTACGAGCGTCTTCTCAGACGCGGTGGCAGCTGAGAAGAAAAAGCCCAACTTTATAGTTATCTATACGGACAATTTGGGTTATGGAGACATCGAGCCCTTTGGTTCCACTTTGCACCGCACCCCGAATTTAAACCGGATGGCAAAAGAGGGACGTAAGTTCACTCATTTTTGTGTGACGGCAGGGGTCTGCACTCCTTCGCGCTCGAGTTTGATCACGGGCTCTTATTCTCAACGAGTGGGCATGCATGACAATCCCCGTGATGGTTGGGTTTTGCGTCCGGTTTCTCCTTATGGCCTGAACCCAAGTGAAATCACCATTGCGGAGGTATTGAAAAAACAGGGTTATGCTACCGGTATGGTGGGTAAGTGGCATTTAGGGGATCAGCCTGAATTTTTGCCGAACGCGCAGGGTTTCGATTATTTTTTTGGTATTCCTTACAGTGATGATATGACCGAGGCAGCGGGGCAAAGGGCTGCTAAGCGGACAAATAATAAGCGCGCCCCTTATCTGGAAGGTTTGGCCTGGCCGCCTCTGCCTTTGATGGAGAATGAAAAGGTGATCGAGGCTCCGGTTGACCGTAATGGCCTGACCAAGCGTTATACTGAGAAGGCGGTGCAGTGGATTGAGAAACACAAAGATGAACCGTTTTTTCTCTATTTCCCCCAGGCGATGCCGGGCAGCACCAGCACTCCTTTTTCGAGCCCGGAATTTCGTGGTAAAAGTAAAAACGGACCGTGGGGGGATTCGATTGAAGAACTGGATTGGTCGCAGGGCCAGTTGCTGGACAAATTGGTTGAGCTTGGAATCGAAAAAAACACTCTGGTGATTTGGACTTCAGATAACGGTGCGCCGATTAATCGGGAGCCGGGCAACTTTGCCAGGGGTTCGAACCAGCCTTTGCATGGGCGGGGCTACACCACCTCCGAGGGGGCCTTCCGGGTGCCGACGATCATGTGGTGGCCGGGCACGGTGCCGGCCGGCACCACCAGTGATGAACTTTGCACCACGATGGATTTACTGCCGACATTTGCCCGTCTGGCGGGAGGCAAGGAGCCTCAGGATCGCAAGATTGATGGTTATGATATTCGTCCGTTGATCGTAGGGGAAGCAGGAGCGAAAACACCCTATAAAGCGTTTTATTATTATGACGGAGTCCAGTTGCAGGCAGTGCGATCAGGGCCGTGGAAGCTTTTTCTGCCTTTGAAGGATTTCAGAAACCACCCGTTTTTTTCCAAGAAGAAAAAGGATTCGGGCGAGCCTTTATTGTTCAATGTGGTCAAGGATATTTCGAGCAGTAAAAACGTGGCCGCCGAACATCCAGACATTGTTGCTCGTTTGACCAAGCTGGCAGAGGCAGGGCGTGCCGACTTAGGTGACAAGGGACTGCGTGGAGCGGGGCAACGGGAGATTGGCAAGATGGAAGGGCCTACTCCGAGATTATTGGGGGCAAAATGATTGGTATTAGGCTTGGATGACCAGCGGTTTTTTAGAAAGAGGAATTGATCTATGAGAGGTTTCTCTGTTAAGTAACATTCATGGGGATTTACAGAATGAGGAAGGTGGGGCTTTTTTGCTGTCTCTGGGCAGTGACGGGATGGGGCTTTGCACAAGGGGATATTTCCGGGCAAGCGGCAGTAGCGACCGAAAAGGCAGCGGCGGCGGCAAAGGTTCAGTCCGGTGGCAAATATATCCGTTATGTTGAGAAAGGAGAGGACGGGCAATTACAGACGGCGATTGCTCATTTTGTCAGAGCGCGGGACGGAGCGAGTGTGGATTTGATCGCGGTGGTTCATGTCGGAGACCAGGCTTATTACGATGATCTGGACAATCGCATGATTATCTATGATGCGGTGCTCTACGAAATGGTGGGTGGCCCTTATAATGCGGAGGTGGAGGAAGCGGTTCCAGCAGAGGGATCTCCGTTAGAAGGGCTGACGATGTTACATGGTATGATTCAGACTTTGTTGAAGCTGGAGTTTCAGAAGGATGGCATCGATTATCTAAGGAGAAATTTCATTCATGCGGATGTGGATTGGGAAAAATTTCAAGCATTGTCCGAGCAACGCAACCAGACTCTTGCGACCTGGTTCGAGCGGGCGATGAAATTGGCCAATAGCGAGAATCTTCCAGGGATCCCGAAGGATGAAAAAGAAAGCCAGGCGATGATGGCAAGTTTCATGGCTTCGGTGATCAATGGGGACGCGGTGGCTTTGAAACGAACATTGGCTCCGATTTTAAGTGAAGCAGAAAGTTTGATCACTCGCTTGGAGGGTGATGATGGAACGATTCTGGTGACTGAGCGCAACAAGGTTGCTTTTGAAGTGATGCACGAACAGTTGCGCTTTGGGAAACGTAAGCTGGCGGTATTGTATGGGGCGGGACACATGCCGGATTTGGAGAAACGCTTGGAAAAACTGGGTTTTCATAAGGAGCAAACCGAATGGAAAACCGCTTGGGATATTCATGACGATGGCACGGCTCCCAAAATGAATATACTCGGGGATTTACTCAAGGATGAAAAAGTCAACGGCTTGTTGAATTCGCTGATGAAGCTGATTGATGAAGCGACTAAGGAGCGCGGCAATTGATTGCATAAAAGGCAAGGGTTCTGGAAAAACAGAATGATCAGTGGACTCGCTGGGCATTGTGGGGAAGATGTTGCCGTTAATATTTTATTATGAGCTACGCGGATTCAATCACAGCAGAACAAAAGGTTATCATCCAGTCATGGGCAGATGCAGGAGATGATTTATCCTTGATCCAGAAAAAGTTGGCAGATGAGTTGGAGATTCAAGTGACTTATATGGAAGTGCGTTTTTTGATTGGAGATCTAGGCATTGTCATGCCGAGCAAGGAGGTTCCAGTGGAAGAAGAACCTGAAGAGGAGGGTGTGAGCGAAAACGCACCTGCTGTAGAAGGCGGGGCAGGGGATGAGGAACCGGGCACTGAAGCTGAACCCGAGGCTGAGTTGCCTGTGACCGATGATCAAACGACGACAGCGGCCTCCGTCACGGTGACGATGAGCGAAGTTTTGCCGCCGAGTGCTTTGGCTGGAGGAACGGTGGTTTTCAGTGATGGAATGAATGCCGCTTGGAGTTTGAACCAGATGGGGCAACTCTCTTTGGACGCTTCCGACCCAGCCTATCGACCGAGCGAAGCCGATGTGGCAGCCTTTCAGAAAGAGCTGCAAAGACTGGCTCAGGAAAAGGGCTTGTGAGAAAAAAGATGAATACTCGGTTTATAATAACTGTCTTGATGGTTATTTGTGTTGTGGCATCGGCGAATGATGTGGAATTAGGCCTTCATTCCAATGGGAAACCGTGGGGAATTTACAAAAGTGACGAAAAAGATGAAAAGTTGCCTCGGGTATTGTTGATTGGCGATTCGATTGTGAACGTCTATCGGACACCGGTTGGCAAAGCCTTGGAAGGGAAGGCGGCGGTGGATGCCTGGGTGACGGGTATGCATTTAAACAGCAAGACACTGCGTGCGGATTTGAAGACGGTGTTGGCGCAGCAGTCTTATGACGTCATCCATTTTAATATTGGATTGCACGGTTGGCCTAAGGGGCGCATCCCGGAGGGGCAATACGAATCACTGTTGAAAAAATATGTCGAAGTTTTTCGTAAAGAGGCGCCGAAGGCAACGCTGATATGGTGCAGTACCACACAGATTTCAATGAAGGGGGAGCCGACTCAGTTGGATCCGGAGAATAACCCGACGATCATTAAGCGTAATGCCATCGCGGAGAAAGTGATGAAAGACTACGGCATCAAAACGGACGATTTATACAAATTGATGAGTGATAAATTGCAGTTAATGC